>NZ_JACJDY010000006.1:0-171782 GCF_014163785.1 Pseudoalteromonas sp. SR43-7
AATTGAAAAACCCAAGCGCTTGCTTGGGTTTTTGTACGTGTAAACCCTTAAACCTTTAGTTTTAAACAGTTTGTACGTACAAATTCTGATGGTAACTCGGTAATAACCGCTGCTCTTTGTTTATGGCAAAAGTAAGTATAAACCTCATGCTCAAAGTCATCATTTATAGCGCGTCCAATTTGGTACAGTGCTGAAGTAAAGTTACTGTCTACTCTAAAATGATCTTTAACTACGTAATCTTTACTTAAGTACCAGTAGAGCTCAATTCCCTCGTTTTTAGCATATTGATTAAGTACATCTTTAAGGGTTGTGCCATTTTCAAAGCGCCTAGGTTCAACCTCTCCAGTCCAAGTGGTCGGCATTGGATCTACTGTTCGCGCACGTTCAGCCAATACTCTATCCAAGGTTTGTTCTGGTGTTTTAAGTTTTAAAACAAATTGATCTCGTTCTTTATTACTTTTTACTTGGTTACGAATGGAGGAGTAAAAGCGTGATAATCCTTCGGCGGCTGCATTTTTAGATTTTTTAATATCAAATACAGAACCATCACCCACTAAGAAGTATACGGCGAGTGCTATTAGCACGGCTGCAAATGATAAATGTCTAATCCAAAACCACATGATTATTACCCACCTTATTTGTTCCTATTATTGTTATACCATTACTTTTTGTAAAAAGAAGGGGTATTTTTATCCGGTCGAGTTTTAAAGCGACGGTGTAGCCACATGTATTGCTCTGGAGCGGCATTAACAGATTGTTCCATGCGTTGATTTACACGTGTTACATCAGCCTTATCATCACCACTTGGGAAGTTTTCAAGCTCAGGTACTACCTCTAAATGATACTTACCATTTTCGTCGCGACGCGAGATTAAGCTCATAGTTTCGCAGTTTTTACTGCCAGCAAACATAAGAGTACCTGTTGTCGTTGCTGTGTCAGGGACGGCGTAAAATGGCACAAATTCACAGCGGTTACGGCCGTAATCTTGGTCAGGTAAGTAATAGCATACTTTTTTGTTTTTTAATGATTTTAGTAAGCCTTTTACATCTTTTCGGCCAATTAGGTATTCGTTAGAACGAAGGCGGCCATTCGTTGTAAAGTATTCCATTAGAGCGTTGTTATGAGGGCGGTAAAAGCCTAAACCTTGGCATTTTAATCCCATTACACGACTCGCCATTTCAAGATGCAGAATATGAGGTACAAGTAATAAAACACCTTTACCAGATGCCTGTACGCGCTCAAAATGCTCCAAACCTTTGATTGAGCCATATACACTTTTTACTCGCCACTGCGGCCACCACCAAGCCATGCCGGTTTCAACCATTGCAATGCCGGTGTTTTCCATATTTTTGAGTACAAGGTCTTTTTGATCTGCTTCGCTCATATCAGGAAAACACAGCTTAATATTTACTTCTGCAATATGGCGACGGCGCTTCATAAATTTATGGACTAAGCGGCCAAGTTGCTTACCCATTGCCAGCTGTAGCTTTTGTGGTAGCCAAGAAATTAAGTATAAAAATAAAACGCCAACCCACGTTAGCCAGTATCGAGGGCCTAAAAAAGATGCTTTAAAAGGAGATGAGGTGACCACAAAAATCTCTCTGAGAATAAAAACGATAGTTTAACGCTAAGCGCTATAAAATACAAAAAGCCAGCTACATGCTGGCTTTGAATAAATCTATATTATGTTTAGCTGTAAAAGTTAAGCTGATTTTAAACCTTGGTTTATAGCAACTAAATCTTCACTTGTTAGTGTACCCGCTGCTTGTTTTAAGCGAAGGGTAGATAACACATAACGGTAACGCACATCAGCAAGGTTACGTTTTGCATCGTATAAATTTTGCGTACTCACGAGTACGTCAACAATGGTACGAGTACCTACTTCAAAACCGGCTTCAGTTGCTTTAAGGGCACTTTGAGCTGAAACAACCGCTTGCTCTAGCGCTTTATAAGTCGCAATATCTGAAACAACTTGATTATAAGATGTAATTACTGTGCGAGTGACTGCGCGGTAATTTGTTTCATAATCTTGGCTCGCTGATACGTAAAACGCACGCGCTTGGTTTGTTGCAGCAACCGTTGCGCCACCTGAATATAAAGGTACGCTAAAGTTAAGCCCAACAGAACTAGAGTCTGAACGCGGTTGGTCATAAAAATTAGCGCCATTTATTTGAGTGTCTGTAAGAGAGTCACCATAACTTGCACTTAGAGTTAGTTTTGGATAATGACCCGCTTTTGCTAATTCAATTTGATCTTTTGCAATATCAACCGTTACTTTAGAGACTTGTAAGTTGATATTTTTATCTTCAGCTACTTTAACAAAGTCGCTTGAGCGCTTCGTTGGCTTAGTTGTTGAGAAAGTATCTGTATTTAAAAAGTCTAATTTTTCGTGATATTTACCAGTTATCTCACGAAGTTGCTCGCGTGCAGTTTCTACAGCATTACTGGCAATAATTTCTTGGGCTACTGAGTTATCAAACTGAGCTTGTGCTTCGTGTACGTCTGTTATAGCTGTTAAACCTACTGCATAACGTTGTTTTGTTTGCTCAAGTTGACGTGCAATGGCACGTTTTTCAGCTTCGACAAATTCAAGGTTATCACTGGCACTTAATACGTTAAAATAACCTTCAGCAACGCGTACAATTAAATTTTGTTTAGCTGCATCATATAGGCCGCTTGCTTGAAGCGCTTGCTTATCGGCAATATCTAACGTATTCCAAGCACCTAAATCAAACAATGTTTGGCTTAAACTTACACCACGAGAAAATTGGTCTGTGTCACTTTCAACTTTAACTTGGTTAGATAAGTCGCCAACGCTTTGGTACGACGTTGCATCGCTTTTTGTATAACCCATAGTTAAACCAATTTGAGGTAATAGTGCACTCATCGCCAAATCGCTTTGGTAAGACTGCGCATCGGCTTGGGCTTTTGCTTTTAAAACAGTAGGATCGTTAGCTGTTGCTATTTCAAAAACTTGTAGTAAATCTTCAGCTTTCACTGCTGTTGCACCTAGTGCGCATGATAAACTAACTAGCGCCGCAAGAATGTTCTTTTTCATGTGGGGTTCGGTCCTTAGACAATTTTTGTACTAAAAGCATGTTAACCTGTTTTACTGCATAACAAAAAAAATAATTAGTAAAACAGTATGTTCAAGTGTAACAGAATATATTAACGCATTTTAAAGCTTTAGATAAGTAGGAGGTAGGTACGTGGTTGATAAAAAGCTCGTTCAATTTACACATAAAGATGTAAATTTAAAGCCAATAAAAAACCTTTATAAAGGCTTTTTTCAGGTTGATTTATACCAGTTTGAACATGCTCTTTTTGCGGGGGGAAAATCAGAGCTAATTAGCCGAGAAATATTAGAACGTGGCGATGCAATTGCAGTACTGCCTTACGACCCAATATCAGATACTGTTCTTTTGATAGAGCAAATACGTATTGGCGCTATTAAAAGTAAGCATTCGCCGTGGCTACTAGAATGTATAGCCGGAATGACAGACGGCAGTACGGATTACGAATCTGTTGTAAAAAAAGAAGCGTATGAAGAAGCAGGGCTTGAATTAACCGAGCTTGAATTTATGCTCTCATACCTATCAAGCCCAGGTGGAACAACTGAGCGCTTACACTTATATTTAGCACGTGCTGATTTAAGCCAAGTAGAATCAGGTGTATATGGTCTTGAAACTGAAGGCGAGGATATAAAAACTCATATTTTATCGGTTGATGATGCGCTAATGCGCCTCAATAACGGTGAAATGGATAATGCGGCAACGGTTATTTGTATGCAGTGGCTTGCGCTAAATCGCGAAAAAATGGCAAGCAAATGGGCATAAACTCTTACTAATATTATGGCGGAACTTTGACAGCACAATTAGCAACAAATCGATATATTCAAAACCTCCCAAAGTATTTAACACTTTGTGAGCATAACTATGTGCGACTATTAAAGTTGTTACCGAGCGAGCGCAATATAGGAAGCATTCGTGAAGTAAAACTTGGCAACAGTGAATTTGCTACAAAAATTGATGGCAGCGCAAAATACACTATGGATATTTCAATTAAGCAGCTAACAGGAATGGTTAAAGGGATAGCGCCGCTGTATTTAACAGCTCGCTTGTATCACGATGCGAAAGTAGCTGAAATTATTCATCACGATTACCATCAACGCATAAAACCATCGTACGGATACCCCAATCCTAAAATGCATCAAAAAGATGAAAAGTATCAACTTAATGCTTTTTTATACGACTGGTTAGTGGCCTGTGTAGAGCACGGGCAAGCAACATTAAATTGGGATGTAAATAATGGCTTGGTTTGATGATACATATACATTTGATAAATCATCTTTGTGCATTGCGCATATTACCGACAGCCATTTATTTGCAGATAAAAATGGTGAATATTTTAATGCAAATACTGCAGCTCATTTTGAACAAGCTTTGGCACACATCGCTGAGCAGCCAGTAGATTGCGTAATTTTTGGTGGTGATTTAACACAAGACCATAGTTTCGAATCGTACTTATTATTTAGTGAACTTATAAATGCCAGTGACATCACTTGCCCTGTATTTTGGGTACCAGGTAATCATGATGAACTAGTAATGCTTAATCGCATAAGTGGCGGAAAAATAAATTCAGCTAAACATATTATTGCTAACGGGGTTGAGCTGCTTCTTATTAATTCTAAAGGACCCACGCCCGCAGGATGGGTTACTGGCGCGCATTTAGATGAAATAACTGATACTTTAGTCAACTCGAATAATAGTAAAGTTATCTTTTGCCATCATAATCCGCTGCCAATAAATGGCTATCTTGATAAGCACTTATTAGAAAATGGTCCACAGCTTTTAAATATTTTAGTTAATAGTAATAATGTATCTGCGCTTTTTCATGGTCATGTACACAACGATTATGAACAAAATTTTAGAGGCTTGCCTATATATGCAAGTCCTGCCAGTTCAGTCCAGTTTGTAAAATACACTCCAAAGTGGGAGCAAAAAAATGCAGGGCCTGCTTACAGAATGCTAAATATAAAGAGTAAAAAAGATAAAGTTGAAGTAAAAACGGAAGTGGTATGGCTAAGCGCGTAATTTATATTCATGGCTTTAATAGTTCACAAAAATCATATAAAGCTGTGCGCTTTGGTGAGCTTATGGCAAACTATGACGTTGATTATTGTGTACCGAACTTAAACCACGAGCCCCTACAAGCTATAATTGAGCTTGAACAATTACTAACGCCAGATACCGTTTTATTAGGTAGCTCGTTAGGTGGTTTTTTTGCCACGTATTTATCGCAGCGTTATCAAATTCCTGCAGTGGTCATTAATCCCGCGGTCGCACCTTATAATTTATTACAGTCGTTACTTGGGCCTAATTATAATCCGTATCAAGATTATCATTACGATTTAAATAACAGTCATATTGAGGCGCTGAAATTACTCGCTGTAGATAAATTAGCACATCCTGAGTTACTGTATTTATTACAGCAAACAGGCGATGAAGTGTTGAACTTTCAACACGCAGTAAAATATTATTCGCAATGCAAGCAATTGATAGAGTTTGGTGGCGATCATAGCTACGTTGAATTTGAACGCACCTTTGCAAGTATTGTAGATTTTCTTAAAATCACGTAAAACTAGTTAGCCTGAACTGAGGTTAGTTACTATATTAACGCTTTAGCGCATATAACAATAAAACTAGTAAACGTATTAGAGCCTTAGCGGATATAAAGACAAAAACTATGAGTGATCAAAATTATAACGCCGAAGCCATTGAAGTACTTAATGGATTAGATCCGGTAAAACGACGCCCAGGGATGTACACCGATACCGTACGCCCAAACCATTTAGGCCAAGAGGTTATCGATAACAGTGTCGATGAAGCTATGGCGGGCCACGCTACTCGTATCGACGTAATTCTCCACGAAGATAACTCGCTCGAAGTGAGCGATGACGGACGTGGTATGCCTATTGATATTCACCCTGAGGAAGGTATCCCAGGGGTTGAACTAATCTTCACTAAGTTACACGCCGGTGGTAAGTTTTCTAATAAAAACTATCAATTTTCGGGTGGTTTACATGGTGTAGGTATCTCTGTAGTAAATGCGTTATCTACACGTGTAGAAGTAACCGTAAGGCGCGATGCTCAACAATACAGAATGGCATTTGAAAATGGCGATAAAGTAGAAGATTTGAGCGTAATTGGTACTGTTGGTAAGCGCAATACAGGTACCACCGTTCGTTTTTGGGCTGATGTTAGCTACTTTGATTCACCAAACTACTCAATTACCAAGCTTAATCATTTATTAAAAGCCAAAGCGGTCTTATGCCCAGGACTGCGTATTAAGTTTGTTAATAAGCAAACAAAAGAAACCAAAGAATGGTTTTACGAAACTGGCTTAAAAGATTACCTAATTGAAGCCGTTAAAGGGTTTGAAACATTACCGCAAGACCCATTTGTTGGTGAATTTAAAAGCTCAATTGAAGGCGCTGATTGGGCTGTTGTATGGCTACCTGAAGGTGGCGAATCAATAGCGGAAAGCTACGTAAATTTAATTCCTACCGCGCAAGGTGGTACACATGTAAATGGTCTGCGCCAAGGCTTACTTGAAGCAATGCGAGAGTTTTGTGAGTTTAGAAATTTACTACCTCGTGGCGTAAAGCTAACACCGGATGATATTTGGGAGCGTTGTAGTTACGTATTGTCGGTTAAAATGCAAGATCCACAATTTGCAGGGCAAACCAAAGAAAAACTTTCATCACGTTCATGTGCCGCATTTGTATCGGGTGTTGTAAAAGATTCGTTTAGTTTATGGCTAAATGAACATACCGATACCGCAGAATTATTAGCTGAGTTATGTATTTCAAACGCGCAAAGCCGTTTGCGTGCAGCTAAAAAAGTTGTACGTAAACGAGTTACTGCAGGGCCTGCATTACCAGGTAAATTGACCGATTGTAGTGCTGCCGATAATGACCGAACCGAGCTGTTTTTAGTGGAAGGTGATTCTGCTGGTGGTTCTGCTAAACAAGCGCGAGACCGTGAATTTCAGGCAATTATGCCGCTACGTGGTAAAATTTTAAATACTTGGGAAGTAGAGTCGGGGCAAATACTAGCATCACAAGAAGTACATGATATTTCAGTGGCACTGGGTATTGACCCAGAATCAACAGATATGTCGGGACTGCGTTACAATAAGATTTGTATACTGGCCGATGCTGACTCGGATGGATTACACATTGCAACATTGTTATGTGCACTGTTTGTTCGTCATTTTCCAGAGTTAGTAAAAACAGGGCATGTGTATGTTGCAATGCCGCCATTATTTAGAATAGATATTGGCAAAGAAGTTTATTACGCCCTAGATGAAGAAGAGAAAACCGCTATTTTGGCGCGCATAGAAGCCGAGAAAAAACGCGGAAAAGTAAACGTACAACGATTCAAAGGTCTGGGTGAAATGAATCCGTTACAGCTTCGTGAAACCACTATGGATCCTAATACACGACGCTTAGTGCAGCTTACGCTTGATGAAGAAGTAGAAACCATGGAAATGATGGATATGCTACTTGCTAAAAAACGATCGCCTGATCGTCGTCAATGGTTAGAAGATCATGGTAACAAGGCGCTCGTTTAATTGCTTGTGCCTAACACTAGGAGAGACGAATGAAAAAATTACTAGGAAGTTTGCTGTTACTTGGGCTGACTAGCGCTCCTGCAATGGCTAAAAATATACTTGATAAGCTCACCGTAGCACCTGGGTTTGAAATTAGTTTATTTGCAAATGATGTAGAAAATGCACGTCAAATAGCCGTTTCAAAAAAAGGTATTGTGTATGTTGGCTCTCGTAAAGCAGGCAACGTATATGCGCTTATTGATCACAATAGCGACGGCGTAGCAGATAAAAAAATTGTTGTGGCTAAAGGTTTAAACATGCCCTCTGGCATAGCAATTAAAGATGGCGATTTATATGTAGGCGAAGTGCATCGTATTATTCGCTTTAAAAATATTGATACCCAATTAAAAGATCCAAAGTTTGATGTGGTCTATAACAAACTACCGAGTGAGCGTCATCATGGTTGGAAATTTTTACGTTTTGCACCAACGGGAGAATTAATCATTCCGGTGGGTGTACCGTGTAATATTTGTGCTGAGGATGAGCGTTTTGGTCGTATTTTTGCCCTTAATGTAGAAACAAAACAAATAAAAACAATAGCTAAAGGCGTTAGAAACACAGTGGGTTTTGATTTTCATCCTGCTACTCAAGCCTTATGGTTTAGCGATAACGGTCGCGACATGATGGGCGATGATATTCCGCCTGATGAGTTAAACCGTGCAACGCAAGAAGGTGAGCATTTTGGCTTTCCGTATGTTCATGCCGGTGCAATTATTGACCCTGAGTTTGGGGAAGGTAAAAACATTGCCGATTACACATCGCCAGCACTTGCACTTCCAGCGCATGTAGCGCCACTAGGTATTCATTTTTATAACGGTAAGCAATTTCCAGCAAGTTATAAGCAACAATTATTTGTTGCTGAACATGGCTCATGGAACCGTTCTAAAAAGTCAGGCTATAAAGTAGGCCTTGCAACAATCGAAGTAGGTCGGGTAACTAAATATACGCCATTTATTACTGGCTTTATGAAAGACGAAACAACATTTGGACGCCCTGTTGCATTTGCAGAATTAGGTGACGGCAGTCTGTTAGTAAGCGATGATTACGCCAATGTAATCTACCGTGTAAGCTATAAGAAAAACTAGGTAAGCTTTAATGAGTGATACAGATACCTTGCTAATGCAAGGAATTGAGCAACAAACAATGGGGCGTTTTACCGAAGACGCCTATTTAAATTATTCCATGTACGTAATCATGGATCGTGCCCTACCTCATGTAGGTGATGGCTTAAAACCAGTGCAGCGTCGTATTATTTATGCGATGAGCGAACTGGGCTTGTCAGCTAACGCTAAGTACAAAAAATCAGCCCGTACAGTGGGTGACGTACTCGGTAAGTACCATCCACACGGCGACAGTGCCTGTTACGAAGCTATGGTATTAATGGCGCAGCCGTTTTCTTATCGCTATCCTTTGGTAGATGGACAAGGAAACTGGGGTGCGGCAGATGACCCTAAATCGTTTGCAGCAATGCGTTATACAGAAGCGCGTTTATCTAAATTTTCAGAAGTACTGCTAAAAGAGCTTGGCCAAGGCACCGTTGATTGGACACCAAACTTTGATGGCACCATGGATGAACCTGTAGTATTGCCTTCTCGTTTACCGCATATTTTACTCAATGGTATAACGGGTATCGCCGTAGGTATGGCAACAGATATTCCTCCACATAACGTACGTGAAGTGGCTAGCGCATGTTGTTTATTACTTGATAAACCAAAAACAGAGCTTGAAGAATTACTTGAGCTTGTACATGCACCAGATTACCCGACAGATGCTGAAATAATTACCCCAAAAGCCGATATTCATAAAATATATAAAACCGGTCGTGGGTCTATCAAAATGCGTGCGGTTTACACCGAAGAGCATGGCGATATTGTTATTACAGCGCTGCCGCATCAATGTTCAGGTGGTAAAGTACTTGAGCAAATTGCAGCGCAAATGAACGCTAAAAAATTACCTATGATTGCTGATTTACGTGACGAGTCAGATCACGAAAATCCAACGCGCATTGTAATTATTCCTCGCTCAAACCGCATTAAAGCTGAGCCATTAATGGCGCACTTATTTGCAACCACCGATCTTGAAAAAAATTACCGCGTAAACTTAAACATGCTAGGCCTAGATGGTCGCCCGCAAGTTAAAGACTTGCGCTGTATTTTAAGTGAGTGGCTAACATTTAGACGCGAAACAGTGCGTCGTCGTTTGCAGTATCGTTTAGATAAAGTATTAGCGCGTTTGCATATTTTAGAAGGTTTATTAGCCGCCTTTTTAAATATTGATGAAGTGATTGAAATCATCCGCAGTGAAGACAAACCAAAGCCTGTATTAATGGAGCGCTTTGATTTAACTGATACGCAAGCAGAAGCTATTTTAGAATTAAAACTTCGTCATTTAGCAAAACTTGAAGAGTTTAAAATTCGCGGTGAGCAAGATGAACTAGCCAAAGAGCGTGATAAATTAGCGCAAATTTTGGGCTCAGAACGTCGTATGTCGACACTGCTTAAAAAAGAAATTCAAGAAGCCGCTGAAATGTACGGTGACGATCGTCGCTCGCCAGTGATTGAGCGTTCAGAAGCGAAAGCACTTAACGAAAAAGATTTAATTCCATCAGAGTCAGTCACTGTTGTGCTATCTGATAAAGGCTGGGCACGCGTTGGTAAAGGCCATGATTTAGATGTACAAGGCTTAAATTACCGTTCAGGTGATGGCTTTAGAGCCTCGGCTCGGGGTAAGAGCAATCAACCTGCTGTATTTTTAGATTCAGCAGGGCGGGCATTTGCAACCGATGCGCACAGTCTGCCTTCGGCGCGTAGCCAAGGTGAACCAATGACAGGTCGTTTTAACTTAACACCAGGTGCTAATTTTGAGCACGTGGTAATGAGTGAAGACGAGCAAGTATTGCTTATGGCGTCAGATGCAGGTTACGGCTTTATTACTGACTTTAAAGACTTAGTGAGTAAAAATAAAAATGGTAAAGCGCTGGTAAGTGTCCCTAAGGGTGGAATATTACTTTCTCCTATTAGGGTGAACGATGTTGCTAGTGATTACTGTATGGCTATTTCTAACGAAGGTCGCATGCTTTTATTCCCGCTACGTGACTTACCAAAACTTAGCAAAGGTAAAGGGAATAAGATTATTTCTATTCCTGGAGCTAAAGTACAAGCCCGTGAAGAGTTTGTAAAAGTGCTTGCTGTTGTGCCACAAGGAAGCAGTGTTACGCTTCATGCTGGTAAGCGTAAACTAACGCTTAAACCATCTGATTTAGAGCATTATCATGGTGAGCGAGGGCGTAGGGGTAATAAACTACCGCGCGGCTTACAGCGTGTTGACGAAGCCGTTGTTGAGCTAACCCCACAAGATGATGAACCAATAGAAGCCATTAACGAAGAGTAACCAATTACTTTTTTGTATAAATAAAAACGGTCTGCATTTGCAGGCCGTTTTTGTTTTAAAGTAAAGAGCTTGCATACTTCAGCGTACACTTGTGCGCTATTGACTCGTCTGTGTCACAAATTAACGCTATAATAATCATAATTGATCTTTGGAGAAACTCATTTGCTAGCTGTTATACGCGTTTTTATTATGCTGATGTTTATATTATTCAGTTGTATTTTTGGTTTATTACTTTCGATTGTAAGACCATTTCATCCCAATAATGTACATATTATAGCGGGCTGGTTTGGCTCAATGGCTAAAATGATTGGCGTTAAATTAGTTTTAACACGTCATGAAGATGCAATTGATGCAGGCCCTGCAGTTTATGTTGCTAATCATCAAAATAGCTACGACTTATTTACAGTGCCTGCAATGGTGCCTAAAAACTGCGTAAGTTTGGGGAAAAAGAGCTTAAAGTGGATCCCATTTTTCGGTCAGCTTTATTGGTTGTCGGGTAATATATTAATAGACAGATCGAATCGCTCCAAAGCAGCGGGAACTATCTCCAAAGCAGCCGAAAAAATTAAAAATAATGGCTTATCTGTATGGATGTTTCCAGAAGGCACACGAAGCTATGGAAGAGGGTTGCTACCGTTCAAAACAGGTGCTTTTCACACCGCAATGAGCGCAGATGTACCCATAATTCCGGTATGTATGAATACAACACATAAAACCATTAAGCTAAATCGTTGGGATAATGGTACAATTTACATCGAAATGTTAGCGCCTATACCGCTTGATAAAGAAATTAGCGCGCGTGAGCATGCTAAAAGCGTGCATAGCATTATGGCTGCTAAAATAACTGAATTAGATGCTCAAGTGAGAGAAAAATAATGGAAAACTGGCGTGAAATAAGTGAAGACATCGTAAGTTCACTACTTGAAGATGGATCAGATCCTGAAATACTTTATGAAGTAGAACACCATTTTGTGTGTGAAGACTTCCCTAAACTAGAGCAAGCTGCATTGGCTGCTTTTAAGTTAGGCTACGATGTTGAAGAGCCAGCAGAGCTTGAGCTTGAAGATGGCAGTAAAATTTGGAGCTTTGACATTGTAGTTGAAGCTGAGCTAGACGTAGACGTTATTATGGAGGACGTTGATAAGCTAGCGCAACTAGCCGTTGAGTGCGATGTTGAATACGACGGTTGGGGCACTTACTTTCAAGAGTAATTAATTACCCAGCATTAGAAAAATAGTAAAGGCGAGCATTTAACAATGCTCGCCTTTTTTTAGTTTTACTCCCTGTTTAAGCTTTAAATACACTCATTAGCCTCTATATAAATCAAAATGTACATTACCAATTTAAATCTGGTTATTACCAATTTGAAATTAGTCTTTAATTTATCTCTATTTTTATTTTTTATTCATGCTAAATTAATATTGTCCATAATTATTGGTAAGCAGTGTTATTTATTTTTTAATACTTATGTCTGAAATTAAAATTTATTTTTAAAAATTAATTCGTCACTTAATGAATTCTAATATATTGATTAAGTTGAAAATTAAATTTGTTTTTAAGTGGTAATAAAGATAAAAGTAATACTTATTTGCTGTACCACACTGTGTTGACATATTGGTAACAATAAATATAACCTTTGCTCCGCCTTCGGGTATATTTTTTGGTAATGTTAATTGGTAAGTTTTATTTGCCATTTAAATTACCATTACTATTCATACACAATTAAAAACCTGTATAGCGGTAAGATCTAAGTGTTAGTGAATTTCACTAACCTAAGTAGTTAGGTTGTTTTTATGTTCAGGTTTAAAGGAATAAAGATAATGATTAACCACAAGAAATTGTTTATTTGCACTGCAATTACTGCAACCTCAGCGTTATCTCACGCTGCAACTATTAATAACCCTGGCTTTGAAAGCGGTTTTAGTAGTTGGAACGAAACTGAGCCAGCGGCTATTTCATCTGATGCATATAGCGGATCTAAATCGTTAAAAATTCAGGGAAGTCCTGCACGTGTTTATCAATTAGTAAATATTCAGCCAAACACTGAATATACGTTAAGTGCTTATGTACTTGGTAAAGGGCAGATTGGGGTTAACGACTTAAACGGTTTATTTAAAAACAAAACCTTTGATGTATCGTCTTGGACTAAGGTAACTAAAACGTTTACTTCAGCGAATACCAATTCACTGCAAGTATTTGCTAAGCATTACAATAGCTCAAGTGATGTACGCTTTGATAATTTTACATTAGTTGAGGGCAGTAATAATGGCGGTGGCACTGATGATGGAGCAGGATCTGGAGACGGTACAACGATTCCAAGCAGCATTACAAGTGGTAGTGTTTTTGATTTAGAAGGGGATAGCCCTAACCCGTTAGTGAACGATAGTACGTTAGTATTTGTACCTTTGGAGGCACAGCATATTACGCCTAACGGGAATGGCTGGCGTCATGAGTACAAGGTAAAAGAAAGCTTGCGTGTTGCCATGACACAGTCTTACGAAGTATTTGAAGCAACTGTAAAAGTTGAAATGTCTGATGGCGGTAAAACAATTATTTCACAGCACCACGCCAGCGATACTGGGACTATTTCTAAAGTGTATGTTTCAGATACTGATGAATCAGGTTTTAACGACAGCGTAGCGGGTAATGGCATTTTTGATGTGTATGTTCGTTTGCGTAATACCAGTGGCAATGAAGAAAAATTTGCGCTAGGTACTATCACAAGCGGTGAGTCATTTAACTTGCGAGTGGTAAATAATTACGGCGATGTAGATGTAAGTGCACTAGGTAATTCGTTTGGTATTCCTGTAGAAGATGATTCTGAATCTTACTTTAAGTTTGGTAACTACTTACAGTCTCAAGATCCAAACACTCTAGATAAATGCGGTGAAGCAGGTAACTCTAATTCATTCAAAAATTGCTTTGAAGATTTAGGCATTACCCAATCAAAAGTAACAATGACTAATGTTACTTATACCCGTCAAACAAACTAAGTAGCCACTTAATTATGGCCACTCAATTGAGTGGCCATATTAAATATGCGTTTTAATTTACAGCCATTTTTTATTTTTAAAATACACACCAATACCGCCAGTGAGCACAATTAAAAATATGACAAAAGCACTAAACGCATAAGGGCTCTCTGTACCAGGAATACCTCCTACGTTTACACCTAAAAGCCCCGTTAAAAAGCCCAGTGGTAAAAAAAGTGCTGCCACTACAGACATAACATACATTCGCTGGTTTAACTGCTCAGAAACTTGGTTAGTGATTGTTTGCTGAATAATTTGCGCACGCTCAATCGAACTATCTAGCTCTTCAAGATAACGAATTAATAAGTTAGTGGTTTCATTAAGTTTTGCTTTATCGTCATCTAATAACCATAGGTAGTGGTTATTTACCATTGAGCTAAGGGCTTCTTTTTGCGGTTTTAAATAACGTTTTAAGGCAATAGTTTGGCGTCGCAATTGTGATAAGCCCTGGTTGTCAAACTTTTTACTTGGTTCATCTATTTCTTCTTCAAACTCGTCGAGTGTTTCATCTAGTGAGTCAATAACGCTTTGCATACGTGAGGTTAATTTTTGTGTAATAGAGCACACTAATTCAGAAATATTGCATGGGCCTTTATTTTCATTTAAACAGGCTAGCGTATCTTGCACCGATAATAAACGGCGCTTACGGGTAGTAATAAGAATGTCTTCGCTAATAAATAAACGAATTGAAACCATGTCTTCAGGGCTTTGTGCAGGATTTAAATTTACACCACGTAAAAATAACATGTGTCCGTTAGTTGTAGCCGTAATACGTGGGCGTGTTTCGTCAGCAATTAAAGACTCTAGTTCGTAATCGTTTAAATGAGGCTGTGCCTTGAGCCATTCAACTGCCTCACTTTGGCTATAATCCATGTGCACCCAAAGTTTACCTTGGCTTGGTTGCCAGCTATTTAGCTCATTAGTGCTTCCAATAGGACGAGCGCCGCCTTGTCCATCAAGTACAAGTGCATGTAGTAAACCATTAATCATAATTAGTTCTCATAATAGTGTATTTTTAATACTGTTAACTATAGTGTATCTACTTAGTTGCTTACAGGCTTACCTTTACTTTTAATAAGTTAAGCTTAAATAGCAAAATATATGCAGAGCCTCTGTGTTGAGCAAAGTGGCATTAAAGTACGGCTTAGCAAGGCGTGCATTGTGTGACCAGTTGCTTAAAAAGATCAATTTAATTTACTAATCGACTAGATAAATTTATTTCGTTGGTGTTTTTTGGTCTGTAGCGTATAAGTCACTTTTTTATTAAGGGCACATTTATGACAGCAAAGATCACAGTTGGTTGGCGTGAGTGGTTAAGTTTACCTGAGCTTGGTATTAACGAGATAAAAGCAAAAATTGATACAGGCGCTCGCACTTCATGTATTCATGCAATTAACATTGAAGAATACGAAGTTGACTCAGAAAAATGGGTTAAATTTACGGCCCAACCACTGCAAGATGATGAACAAACGCAAGTCACTTGCAATGCAAAAGTTAAAAAAATGAAGTACGTAACCAGCTCAAGTGGGCAAAAAGAGCTACGCTACTTTATAGAAACTACATTACATGCAGGCGAGCATAGCTGGCCTATCGAGCTTACTTTAACAAGCCGTGCAACAATGAAGTTTAGAATGTTATTAGGGCGTACAGCCATGGAAAATCGTATAGTCGTTGACCCGGCTTTATCTCAACTATTAGGTCGTAAGGTTTAACTATGAAAATCGGTATTTTATCTCGTAACAGAAAGCTATATTCAACACGTCGCTTAATTGAGGCAGCAGAAGCACGCGGCCACGAAGTTAAAGTGATTGATGCATTGCGTTGTTATATGAATATCAACTCTGAGCAACCAGAAATTCACTATCGCGGTGAAAACTTAAAAGAATTTGACGCAATTGTCCCGCGTATTGGTGCATCGGTTACATTTTATGGCTGTTCGGTACTTCGTCAGTTTGAAATGATGGGTGTTTATCCTGTAAACGAATCAGTCGCTATTTCTCGTTCGCGCGATAAATTACGTTCACTTCAGTTACTTTCGCGCAAAGGCGTTGGTATGCCAGTAACAGGTTTTGCCAGCAAACCCGATGACGTAAAAGACTTACTAGAAATGGTAGGCGGTGCACCTGTTGTAATTAAATTACTTGAAGGCACACAAGGCATTGGTGTTGTACTTGCTGAAACACGCAAAGCAGCTGAAAGTGTTATTGAAGCGTTTATGGGCTTAAAAGCCAATATTATGGTTCAAGAATATATTAAAGAAGCGGGTGGTGCAGACATACGTTGTTTTGTACTAGGCGACAAAGTAATCGCAGCAATGAAGCGCCAAGCACAAGAAGGTGAGTTCCGCTCTAACCTTCACCGTGGTGGTAGCGCTACATTAGTTCGCATTACTCCAGAGGAACGTAAAACGGCAGTAGCAGCGGCTAAATCAATGGGCTTAAATGTAGCGGGAGTTGATTTACTTCGCTCATCTCGTGGGCCACTTGTGATGGAAGTTAACTCATCACCGGGTTTAGAGGGCATTGAAATAGCAACAGGTAAAGATATTGCAGGTATGGTAATTGATTTCATCGAAAAAAATGCCTCAAGTAAAGGAACAGCAACACGTGGCAAAGGTTAAAATTAACCGTCCTTTTTCCTTATTAGGAGAAAATGTAGGCGTAGGCGAGCGTAAAACGCTTGCCTTAGAAGCAGCTAAGCTTTACACCCATTCACCACTTAATATTCCTATTGAAGTGGTTAACGGTGTAATGGAAGGCCCTGTGCTTATGGTGTGTGCGGCTATTCATGGTGATGAGCTAAATGGTGTAGAAGTTGTGCGTCAGTTACTTGCTAAAATAGATCCAAGCCAACTGCGCGGAACAATAATCGCTGTGCCTATTGTGAATGTGTTTGGCTTTATTCACAAATCGCGTTATTTACCAGATAGACGCGATATGAATCGCAGTTTCCCAGGTTCTGAACGTGGTTCATTAGCTGGGCGTATGGCTTATATGTTTTTTAATCAAGTGGCAGTACATTGTACTCACATTATTGATTTGCATACTGGCGCTATTCATCGTACTAATTTACCGCAAATTCGCGCTAATCTAGAAGATGAAGCAACCGCTGAAATGGCTAAAGCATTTGGTACGCCGGCGGTTATAAATGCATCCCTTCGTAATGGTTCATTACGCAGTGAAGCCGCAAATTTAGGTATACCTGTTATCACTTATGAAGCAGGCGAAGCGCTACGCTTTGACCCTATCGCTATTGCGGCAGGTGTGCAGGGCGTTGATTATGTTATGCGCCATTTAAAAATGATCCGTGGCAAGCGCCCTAAAAAGTTACCAGATCCTATTATTGCAGGTTCTACTAGTTGGATACGTGCAGAGGTTGATGGCATTGTGCGTGCACAAGTATCACTAGGGGAGCATGTAACTAAAGGGCAAGTGCTTGCATATATAAGTAGTCCTCTAGGGGATTCTGAGCTTGAGCTTTTAGCGCCTAAAGGCGGTATTGTTATTGGTCAGCAAACGATGCCATTGGTAAATGAAGGTGATGCGGTATTCCACCTTGCTTACTTTGCAAACGACAATAGTTTAGTAGAACAGCAACTAGAGAACTTTATTGATGAGATAAATGATTTAGATGACGAGCTTAAAACAGCTGAGCTAAATAACTAATAGCTAAACTAAATTCTGTTTAGCTAAGCATTAAAAAACCGCAGTAGGTATTTTGCCTACTGCGGTTTTTTGTGAATATGATTTTTTAAACTATGTTTTTTTAGGACCAATAATACGCTTTATAACAGGGGTTTTCGTTGGCTTTGGTTCTTTATTTAAAACCATGACAGGACGGGTCACAAATAAATTGTTAGGGTAAATTACACGGTGCCCATCAACATGTTCAAGTACTACATTCATTAAGCCCATTTCAACAATGCGCCCTTCAACATGATTCGCACCATCAATAATTCGTACCCAATAACCAACGCGGCAATCGTTTTGAATAAACATCAGTAAAAATGCGGTGAGGTTACTCAATAATGACCAAGCGGCAAAAAGTGCTACCCCTAACATGGCAAATAAAGAAGAGCCTAAAACCAATAAACCACGCAGCTCTATACCCCAAAATACTAAAACCAAACACAGTACTACAAAGGCGAGTATAATTTTTAGTAAAAGCTCTGCACGGTATTTTCGGTGCAAATCTACTTTGCCTTTAATCGCTTTTTCGAGTAGTTTTTTGGTTATTTTTAATAGAAGAGGGAAAACCAAAATAGCGATTATAGTTACAACCAACTTATATTGTGATGCAAACAATTCTAAAACTTCTATTATTTCCACATTAGGTCCTGAACTTTCATAACAATTTAATGCAATTGGTATTAGTTTAACGTGTTTGTATTATTTAAAAAGTGTTTTTAACGCTTACTAGCCACTGGACTGAGTCTACATCGTCGTAGCTATCAACAGGGGCGGCAATATCAATGTGGATCATGGTTCCTGAGTTTGCGCGACTCGGTGCCAAACGCAGACCAACGCCTACATTTTTCAATACATGTGCATTTTCACCGTTATCTTCATCGTTAAACCATGCTCTGCCTACATCTACAAAAGCTGCGCCACCCACTTTAAATAGTTGTAGTAAATCGTACTCCCAGTAATAGCGCTTTTCTAGATTTACTAAAAAGCTGCGATCGCCATGTTGATAATCCATCGGGTAACCACGCAGGCCTGTTTCGCCACCTAAAGTAAGCTGTTGATCAGCAGTCAGGTTTTTGGCGTATTGCACGCGGGCTTTAACATACCAAGATTGGTCTTCACTGGTATTTAAATAATATTGTACTTGGCTGGTGGCCATAAAGTTTTCGAGTTTTTTCTGTTCTTTATTCCAATAGCCATCAATATCAGCACTAAAACGCCATAAGGTATTATCGTTAGTAAAGTGGGCTTTTTTAAAGTTAAAAGAATACACCGCGCGGCTGTCGTCATTACTTAAGGACTCATCTGAATAGCCAATTAAGCTTTTAATATTCCAACCTAAATTTAAATCCTCAGTGCGAGATATACTGTCAAAATTGCGTACTTTTATGTAGTTATCTTCAAACCAATGGCCGCTTATAAAGGGATAACTTAAGCTTCTGTCATCGGCAAGTGGTGCAAATGTAGTGTCTATAGCTTCAAAGGTATGTTGCTCATCGGTATAGCCTAACGTTAGTCGCTGGGTCCAATTATTATTAAGCGCTTTAGAGTGTCCTATAAATACACGGTTTAAATCGGTAGTTTGATCAAATTCGCTAAACTCTTCGCCGCGTTTATATAATGACTCTTCGCGCTGCTCAGAATAGCTTAAAATACCGTAACTAAAGGGGGTGTCAATTGCGTAAAATGGATAGGTTAGCTCAAGCAAATGGCGCTTGCCGTCGCTGTTATCGGCGTATTCTAAACGGCCTCGGTAGCGAGTAGATAAAATATTCGGATCGTCGTAAACAAATAAGTAACCGCTGCGATCGCTGTCAGTGGTGCGCGAAAAAGAAAGGCGCTTACCCCACCCAAGCAGGTTAGATTCTCTAAAGCCTATACTCGATTTGTTTTCTCCACCGCTTCGACTAAAGTTTACTTCAGGTAAAAGTGTCCATAAATCACGGGTAACCACTTCTACATTAACGTCGCCGTCGCAGTTTTCGGTAGCACTAATTTGTGCATCATATAAGTAGCTTTCTTTACGAAGTAAACGCTCAGATTCTGCGAGCTTTTTAGCGTCGTACTTGTCACCTGGGGAGAATAATAAAAGGTTATTAATGACATCGGGCTCTGTTTGAATGTGAGCGCGATTAGCAAAACGGAATAAAGCATTATTTTCCTCTTCAAGCTCAGTATTAAATACATTAAGTTGCTTGAGCTTTATTGAGGCTATTTTAGCGTTACTATTACTGTGCGTGAGGGTTGTTTTGTCTTGAACTTCTCGGCGTAGGTTTTTATTTGTGCTTAAATCTGTCTGTTCTACAAGGCAGTTATCAGTTTTCATTGAAGATTGTTGTGCGAACGTTTTAGGCACATAAAAGCTTAAAACCGTTAAACTAATACAACATTGTGCTATCCATTTCTTGCTCACCATTAAACCTCTTACTGCTACGTAGCAAATGACTATCGTAATATCAGCTTACATCATTGTTATTATAATGTAAGTAAAAGGTATGGATTTTGAAATTAATTAATTGTTACCCATATTCACTTTTGTTAATAGCCAGCTGGTTTGCAGCGACCTATGCGCTAGGCATTAAAAGCTAGCTTAAATAAAATGCTAAAGCGGCGAGTAAGTGTTCAGCTTCATGACCTTCGGCATTAATCCAGATGCTTTGGCTGTAATGCTCATAGTTTAAATTAAAGGTTTGATGATTATAGGTAAAGCGAACTTGATGGCGATCGGCGCCTGCAGAATATTCGTTGAGTGTTACTTCGTCTGAGTGTAAAAATAATGTACTCCACAGCTCAAAGTCTTCATCGTTTGGTAGCTCAATGGGATTAATCAAAATACATTTGTGTGTATGGTCATATTCTATTTGGGTCATAATGCTCTTAATTAGTAGCTAGGTAATGTCGAATTGCCGTTAAAAATTCGCCGCCGTACTTATTTAACTTAGTAAAACCAACACCTGAGACCTTTAAAAACTCACTGTCGTTTGTTGGCATAAGCTGCGCCATTTCGGCTAACGTTTTATCATTAAATACTACATAAGGTGGCACATCGTCGGCATCAGCAAGTTCTTTACGAAGTGCGCGCAGGCGAGCAAAGAGTTTTTTGTCGTAATTAAATAGCGCTAACTTATCTTGATAAACGTGTTTGGCTTGCAGGCGTGGCTCGGCTAATTGCAGTGCGTATTCACCTTTTAAAATTACACGCGCGGCTTCTGTTAATCTAAGTGACGCACCTTGTGTTATATCTTGGCTAAGTAAGCCTTGATGAATAAGTTGGCGTAAAATACTGAGCCAAAACTCACTGCTTTTATCTTTACCTATGCCGTAGGTACTTAACTCATGATGATTATTATCGCGGATGCGGCTCGTGTTTGCACCGCGAAGTAATTCAACAATATAACCAAGTCCAAAACGTTGTCCCGCTCTGTACACACACGAAAGTGCTTGCTGAGCGACTAACGTACCATCAAAGCTTTTTGGCGGATTTAAGCAAATATCGCAGTTGCCACAAGGTTCGCGTTGATATTCACTAAAATAGTTAAGTAATATTTGACGACGACATGTTTGCGCTTCGGCAAAGCTTGCCATTGCGTTAAAGCGTTGTTCTTCTACGCGGCGGCGTTGCTCGTCGTCTATGTCTTCAAAAAAGCGCCTTACGCGACCAATATCTGCTGGGTCAAAATACATTATAGCTTCTGCGGCAAGTCCATCTCGCCCAGCTCGACCTGTTTCTTGATAGTACGACTCTATACTTTTTGGAATATCGTAATGCAGCACAAAACGCACATTAGGCTTGTTTATGCCCATGCCAAAAGCAACGGTTGCGACCACTATTTGTATATCGTCACGGGCAAACCCGGTTTGTACAAATTGACGTTGCTCGTTACTCATACCAGCATGATAAGCGGCAGCGTTTAGTCCTGCATCTGCAAGCTTTTCAGCAATGTCGTCTACGCGTTTACGGCTGGTGCAATAAATAATACCGCTTTGGCTTTTTTGCTCCTTTAGGTAGCGAAGCAATTGCACCATAGGTTTAAATTTTTCTTCTATGGTGTAACGAATATTGGGGCGATCAAAGCTGCCAGTATGAATATAAGGCTGTTGTAGTTTTAATTGCTCAACTATATCAAACCGTGTGGCTTTATCGGCGGTGGCGGTTAATGCCATCATTGGGACATGTGCAAAACGTTGCTTTAATTCGTTTAAGCGAAAGTAATGAGGTCTAAAGTCATGACCCCAATGCGACACACAGTGCGCTTCGTCAATGGCAAATAAACTCACATTTAAATGCGATAAACGCTCTAAAAATTCGTGTTGTAATACTTTTTCAGGCGCCACATATAAGAGCTTAATTTGCCCCTGATGAAGCTGTTGATACACCAATTGCTGTTCTTCTCGTGCTAAGCTGTTATTAACGTAAGCGGCTTTTACCCCAAGAGCTTGCAGTTGCGTTACCTGATCTTGCATTAGCGATATAAGCGGAGATATAACAATAGTTACGCCTTCGAGTACTAAAGCAGGGATTTGGTAGCACACCGATTTTCCGCCGCCAGTAGGAAGTAATACAAGCGAATCTTGGCCGTTAATAGCGGCATCAATAACTGCTTTTTGACCGTCGCGAAATTCACTGTAGCCAAACACTTGTTTGAGGACAGTTTCGGGTTTACGCACAAGGGTGCTAGAAGGTGGAGTTGATGTATTCATTGGCGGGTATTTTAGTGGTTTTTTAGTGAGATGTCTTTAGCTGAGTTACTTGATAAATTATTTAAGTGGAGTCTCGTAGTTTTACACTATGTATGTTTTACTCATCTTACCTGTTTTGACATAGAGAATAATAATGAATAAAGAAATGTTAATTGAACAAGTAGGTGCGTTATTTGTGAATGGCATGCCGTTTAACCAGTTTTTAAAAATATCGGTTGAGTCGTTAAGCCCTGAACAGGCCAAAATTACGTTCCCGTGGCAGGATGTACTCATTGGTAATCCTGCGCAAAAAATACTCCATGGTGGTGTTATTTCAGCCGTACTTGATAATGTAGGCGGTATGCTCGCTGCAGCAAGTGTAATTGATAAACTCACCGATTTAGATATTACAAGCGTGCAAACAAAATTAGCCACGCTTGGGACTATCGACTTACGTACTGATTATTTGCGCCCTGGTAAAGGAGAGAGCTTTACTGCCAGCGCAACACTTATTCGTTCAGGTAATAAAGTATGTGTATGCAGAATGGAATTACATAACGAACAGTCTGTTCAAATTGCTTTTGGAACCGGCACGTATTTAGTTGGATAAAACGCGTATGGCAAGTAAACTAGCGGCCTTTTAAATCACTAAGTGTGTATTATGTCGATTGATACTGAGCAGCGTAAAGGTGCTATTTTTGCTTGTCTTGCTTTTTTAATGTGGGGCCTTGCGCCAATATACTTTAAGTTGATTCAGCATGTTTCTGCTTTTGAAATTTTAATGCATCGGGTTATTTGGTCGGTTGTGTTTTTAGTATTGGTAGTAAGTGTTTTACGGTATTGGGGTAAAATTAAACGCATTATCGTTCAACCTAAGCTTTTGCTTATGCTTGTTATCACCTCTGCACTGCTTGGGTTTAATTGGGGTTTATTTATATGGGCTATAAATAATAACCACATGCTTGATGCAAGCTTGGGCTATTACATAAATCCTCTTTTAAATGTATTACTGGGTATGCTTTTTTTAGGCGAACGCCTGCGTAAGTTCCAAGGCGTAGCAGTAGCCCTTGCCTTTAGCGGTGTAGTGCTGCAGCTAATTAGTTTTGGCTCGTTTCCGGTAGTTGCCTTTTCACTGGCTATATCATTTGCACTTTATGGTTTATTACGTAAAAAGTTACCGGTTGAAGCCTTGCCTGGCATTTTACTCGAAGCACTTATATTACTGCCTGTCGCACTTATTTATTGGTGGTTAATGGTGCCTACAGCAACATCAAGCCTGCCAGCTAATGATTGGCATACTAATGTACTACTGATTAGTGCAGGTATTGTAACTACATTACCACTGCTGTGTTTTACCGGTGCAGCTAAGCGTTTGCAATATACTACACTTGGCTTTTTTCAATACATTGGGCCAAGCTTAATGTTTATACTAGCTGTGGTGTTTTATGGTGAAGTGTTTGATGCAGAGCGTGTAGTAACATTTGCATGTATTTGGAGTGCACTGGCTATTTTTAGTTGGGACTCTTACCATCAATCACGCAAACGTAAAAAAGCGGCTATTACAGCCGCAGAAGTATAATTAACTAATAAAATGGTTAACTAACTATTTTATTACGACCAGATTCTTTAGCGTCGTAAAGCTTTAAGTCGGCCTGTTTTAAAAGTTCATCAATTTGATAAACAGGCCCGTTTGCAAAGCCAATAGAAATGGTGAATTTTATTTTAGCTTTACTAAACTCTTGGCTATTCATTTCTATAAAATACCTAAAGCCTTCAAGGCGTTTAAGGGCTTCTTGTTTATCTGCATCTATAAAATAAACTGCAAACTCTTCACCGCCTAAGCGCGCTACTAAGTGCTTTTTAAAGTATTTACTGAAGCAAATAGAGAGCCCTTTTAATACTTCGTCGCCAACATCGTGTCCGTATGTATCGTTAATTGATTTAAAGTGATCAATATCAAGCATAGCTAAAGCACCGTCACCTTTAGTATGTTTTATTTGCTTTAATGATTTTTCAGCTTCTTCAAAAAAGTAACGACGATTTGGTAAATTAGTTAAATAATCCGTGTTGGCTTGTCGCCTTATGGTGGCTATAAGGTCTAACATATCGACGTTTTGACTAAGCCTGCAGTAAAACTCTTCGCTATTAAAAGGTTTGTGCAAATAATCGTTTGCGCCATTTTTTAAAAATAAACTAGAAAGCCCTACAGAGTCAGAACCCGAGATACCAATAATAGCTTTTTCATCATTGCTATATAAGCGGCGAATCTCGCTACATAGTTCATCGCCATTCATATTGGGCATTTCATTATCAGTAATAATAACTGAAATATCAGGTGAAGCTTCAAGCAGGTTTAACGCTTCTTGTCCGTCTTGTGCTTCAATAATTTGATACTTATGGCGCACTAATAAACTACAAATGTATCGTCGGGTCGATTTAGAGTCGTCAACAACGAGTACTTTTACATTTTCGTTGCGAGGCAGGCGCTGTAACTGTTTTTCGAGGTACTGATAAGCTTGTTTATTTTCTTTAATGATGTAATCGATGATTGGGTATTTTTCTACAGTGTCGCGAGTTTTTTTATCAATATTGCCCGTCATTACAATAGTTGGAATGTCTGCATTAATAGTACAAGGTATTGCCTCACCTAATGGGGCATCAGGTAATATGAAGTCAACTACAGCGCAAAAATAGCTATTTTTACTTATAAGCTCTTTTGTTTGCGCTAATGACTCAGCTATATCAACTTCATAACCAGCCTTAAGCGCGATGTGCTTTTGCACTCGCGCCATGGCAGGTGTATCTTCAACTATTAGTATTTTTCGCGTCACGGAACAACCCTATATATATTTTGCAAAAATATTTGCTTATACAAGTTGTAACTGTTAAAACGCAAAAAAGCAAATAACTTAAATACTTACAGATTATCCGCTTCTGAATAATACTCTTGGCTAATCGGCGCCGGGCTCGACATTTTTGAACGGCCAAATAAAGTATGAAACTTAGTTTTGCAGGTCGTTAGTTTTAAGTATTTTACCCAAGCTCGTTCGATTGGGTTGGTAGGTTCTTGTGAGCCAGTTACGACTGCTACAAACTGTTCTTGGTGTTCGTTTTGCGGCTCAATTGTTTTACTGTATAAGCCTTTTAAAACAACTCCGTGTTGTTCAAGTATGCTGGCTTCTAATAAGGTGAAGTTTCCGCTGCGGCTAAAGCCTCGTGGAAAGTTTTGATCATCATAAAATTGACGTTGGCTAACAAATGCTTGGCGTAGTAATGAAATGTTATTGCTCATAGCTTTATCCTCATACCTTAGTAATTAGCTGGAGTATGATGCAAGTTTGGCAATTTATTAAACAAATTATTTTTATCGTGAGGATAAAAAATTGGATATCGATTTATTAAAAACATTCGTTGAGGTAGTGCGTACGCGTCACTTTGGTAAAGCGGCCGAAAACCTTTATATTACGCAGTCTGCAGTGAGCTTTAGAATTCGCCAATTAGAGCAAGGGCTTGGTGTTAATTTGTTTATTCGCCAGCGTAATAACATTCAACTTACAGCACCTGGCGAGCGCTTATTACCCCATGCACAAATGATTATTACGGGCATGCAACGCGCCAAAGTGGATGTTGCGCTTGCCGATAATATGCATAAGCAAATTAGCTTAGCAGGAACGCCTAATATTTGGGATGCTTTTTTACAGTTTGGTATAACAAATATTGTATCGGCGATGCCGGGCGTGTCATTAGTCGCAGAAGTTAAAGCACAACAAGAAAGCACTCGGCTGTTATTAGAACGCACGCTTGATTTGGCAATATTGTTTGATCCACCAAAAGTAGACGAGCTAGTGGTAGAGCGAATCTGTGAGTTGCCAATCATTCCCGTAAGCGGATACGACACTGCAACGAACGAAAACTTTTTTGATAATCAGTATGTATATGTTGATTGGGGAACTACTTTCTCACTTTGGCATGCGCGTCAGTTTACCGGTAAAACACCGCCTTATTTTAGAACCAGCACAGGACGTATTGCACTTGATTTAATACTGCAATGTGGCGGCAGTGCATTTATACCTCAAGTATTGGTAGAAGGGCATTTAGAAAAAGGTGAACTGTTTCATGTTAAAGATGTAGAAAATACCTCGCGAGACGTGTTTATAGCGTATCACAGAGACAACGAGCAAAAAGAGTTAATAGAAACCTTAGTTAATTTACTATCGCAAATGACCCCAAGCTTGTCATTAAAGAAAAGTAAGTAAGTTCGGCCGTTTATTAGGCTTTCATGTTATTTTGATTTCACATTTAATGCATTTTTATTAATAAAAAAAGACAGTAATATTTCCATTGTAATATTACTGTCATTTAGCGGTGACAAAATGCAGCAGTTTTAAAAATTAGTCTTTTGTGATTATCCAAGGAAATAACATGAAATTTGTAAAATCGAGCTTATGCTTAGCACTATTAAGTGGTTTATCTTTCAATGCACTTGCCGATGTAGACATTTACGGTAAAGCAAATGTAACAGTGCAATCATCTGATGACGGCGAAGGGTCTTTTACTGAGATAAAAAGTAATGCATCTCGTCTTGGTGTTAAAGGTTCTGAAAAAATAAATGATAGTTTAGAAGCGGTATATAAGTTTGAGTTTCAAGTTGATGTGTCTGATGCTGATTCAAAAGGCGATAACGACGACAATATTTCTGCGCGTAACCAATACGTTGGTTTAAAAGGTGCGTTTGGCCAAGTGGTTATTGGTCGTAACGATACTGCGCTTAAACAATCTCAAGGTAAGTTAGACTTGTTTAACGACCTTGAAGGCGATATTAAAAATGTATTTAAAGGTGAAAACCGTTTAGGGAATACTGTTAGTTATTCATCAAACTCATACGAGGGTTTTAAAGTACTTGCTACTTTTGTAGCTGAAGATGATATAGACGCTGATAACGGTTACTCAATGGCGGTTACTTACGGCGACGTTGCACTTAAAAAGAGCGCAGTATATGCCTCTATCGCAGCCGATAGTGAAGTAAATGGCTACGATGTAGTACGCGCGTCAATCCAAGGTAAAGTTGAAAACTTTAAGTTAGGTGCAATGTACCAAACACAAGAAAAAGTTGACGGCAGCGCAGAAGCGGATGGTTATCTATTAAATGCAGCTTACAGCATGGGTAACAACACATTTAAAGTACAATACCAAGACATGGACTTTGACGACAGCGACGATAAGTCAGCAATATCAGTTGGTCTTGATCACAAATTAAATAAAAACATTAAAGTATTTGGCTTTTACTCAAGCTTCGACATGGACAACAACGTTGACCAAGACTACGTAGGCTTAGGTATGGAATACAAGTTTTAACTATTCGCTAAATTAGTTAAAACACTCCCTTTTTAACCGCGCTCTTTTGAGTGCGGTTTTTTTTGCTTTAAATTATTTACTTAGCCGCCCATAATAGAGCTTCATTTGGAATGAGGTGCGAGTCCTCGACTGTTCCCGCAACTGTAAGCAGCTGAGCTGTAAGTCAGATACAAATGGTATAATACCAATTTTATTAAAAACATGATCTTTCTAGCGAATTAAATAACTTACTAACTTCGTTAAAAATTATTCATATAGAACAAGTATATGTCATAATTTCCGCCTTGTTATTAAGCTATTTATTTGTCGCTATAATAAATCACTAATTTAATGCAATTGGTATGAATTCTTTTAACGAGCGGGTTTACTCATTTTTTCTTGTAGTGCATTAGTATTTTTATCGCATTTTTAGTGAGTTTAACCCTATCTAGGACTGACTATTGCACACTCAAACACCATTAAATATACCATTACTAAACGTTAAAAACGTATCGTGGGGTATTGGCAATAAAACGATCCTCAAAAAAATAAACCTTAAAATAACCACAGGTAAATTTGTTGGTTTAATTGGACCTAATGGCGCAGGTAAATCGAGCTTATTGCGTTGTTTATATCGTTTTAATAAACCCAGTGATGGCGTTGTAGAGTTTAACAACACCGATATTTGGCAGCTAAAAAGCGATGAGTACGCAAAAAAAGTAGCGGTTGTTTTACAAGAAACCCCGTCGCAATTTAACTTAAGCGTATTTGACGTTATTGCGCTTGGGCTAACGCCTCATAAATCGCTATTTAGCTCAATAACTAACATTGATAAACAAAAAATCATCCAGGCTATTAACACTGTAGGGTTGGTAGAACATAGTAATCAAAGCTTTGAATCGCTCTCAGGCGGTGAAAAGCAACGTGCCTTGATAGCCCGCGCCATAGTCCAGCAACCTCAACTGTTAATAATGGACGAACCAACTAGCCATTTAGATGTTAAATACCAAATACAGGTAATGGAGCTTGCTAAATCGTTGGGTGTAACGGTGTATGCATCGTTTCACGATTTAAACTTAGCTTCTGCAATGTGCGATGAACTAGTGGTTATTAAAAATGGTGAAATTACACATACAGGCACGCCAAGTGAGGTATTAACCGAAAACATGCTAGGCGATGTTTTTGGTGTCTGCGCTCAAGTAAATAACCACCCGCAAATATCGGAGTCGGGAAATAGCATCCCTCATATCACTTACTTTTATGGTTACGAATAATATGAGCGCAGTTAATACTCGCCAATCACTTGCGCTATTTATCAGTGCTGCAGCTGCTTTATTTAGCTTATTTGCAGCACTTAGTTTTGGCGCAGCAGAGACCTCACTTCAAGATGTATTTAATAGCTTTTTACTCTCAAATGAGGCGTCTTTTAATTCGCGTATTATTTACGAGCTAAGAATGCCACGCACATTACTCGCCTTTTTAGCCGGCTCTGGCTTAGCAATTGCGGGGCTTATTTTACAAACAGTAACGCGTAACCCTTTAGCCGATCCTTACTTATTTGGTATATCGTCGGGTGCTTCATTTGGGGTGGTGTTACTTATGGCATTAGCAGGCATTAGCGCAGGTTTTATGTTATCGGCAGCAGCATTGCTGGGTAGCTTACTCGCCATGAGTTTATTAATACTTATTGCAGGTAGGCAGCAAAGTGCACAGGTAGAATCAATGTTATTAGCAGGCGTCGCTCTATCGTTTTTATTTAGTGCATTTACCAGCTTGTTGCTTTATTGGAGCGACCCTCAGGCGGTAGCCGCTATTTTATTTTGGACACTGGGCAGCTTTGCTCGTGCGCAGTGGGCTACGCTTTGGTTGCCTTTGTTGGTAATTACATTGTGTACGTTTGTAATGCTGAGCTTTAGAAGGCAACTCAATGCTATGTTACTGGGCGATGAAAGCGCAATTACATTAGGTGTTAGGGTTCAGCGCTTTAGAATACTCATGCTGGTTTTGAGCTCGTTAATTACCGCTGTGCTGGTGGCTATGTGTGGTGGTATTGGGTTTGTCGGATTAATGGTGCCGCATATTGTGCGCTTTTTTATATCCCAAGGCACCATCGCTGGCTTACTGGTAACCAGCTTAGTGGGCGGTACATTTATGGTGTGGGTTGATGTACTTTCGCGCTCTTTGCTAAAAAACCAAGAATTGCCCGTAGGTGTTATTACTGCTGCTATTGGTAGTGTGTTCTTTTTAAGTTTATTGTTTTTTAGAAAGCGAAGGGTGTAATTCCATGAAAACCTTAATGGTGCAAGGCACTACTTCCGACGCAGGTAAAAGCACTTTAGTTGCAGCCCTTTGCAGGGTATTTGCTAAGCGAGGGGTAAAGGTTGCGCCTTTTAAACCACAAAATATGGCACTTAATAGCGCAGTAACAAAAGATGGCGGCGAAATTGGTCGTGCGCAAGCTTTGCAAGCAATAGCAGCTAAAGTAGAGCCCGAAATAGACTTTAATCCTATATTACTTAAGCCTAATAGCGACACGGGCGCACAAGTGATTATTCACGGAAGAGCCATTAGTAATATGGAAGCGGGCAAATATCACGACTATAAAAAAGTGGCGATGGATGCAGTAATTACTTCACATAACCGCTTAGCTAAACGCTTTGAATTACTCCTTGTTGAAGGGGCTGGGAGCCCTGCTGAAATAAATCTGCGTGAAAACGATATTGCCAATATGGGTTACGCCGAAGAGGTAGATTGCCCAGTAATTATAATTGCTGATATTGATAAAGGTGGTGTGTTTGCACATTTGGTAGGTACGCTTGCGTTGTTAAGCGAGTCAGAACAGGCGCGCGTAAAAGGCTTTGTTATAAACCGCTTTAGAGGCGATATAGGTTTACTGCAAGGCGGGCTAGATTGGCTTGAAGAATACACAAACAAACCCGTGCTTGGCGTATTACCTTATTTGCACGACCTTGCGCTTGATGCCGAAGACGCCGTCGCAATTGATAATAATGTAACCAACGCCACAATTAATATTGCAGTGCTACTTGTTCCCCACATTAGTAACCACACCGATTTTGACGCACTGCGTTTGCACCCAAACATTAATATAAATTACGTGCGCCATACGCAAACGATCCCAGACGTTGATCTGATAATTCTTCCAGGCAGTAAAAATGTGCTAGGCGATTTAAATTTTTTGAAAAATGAAGGCTGGGAGACTCAAATTAAGCGCCACTTACGCTATGGTGGCAAAGTACTTGGCATTTGTGGCGGCATGCAAATGCTGGGCAATACAATCAACGATCCCGATGGTATTGAATCGTCATTAAAACAAGTGAATGGGCTTGCTTTGTGCGATTTTGAAACCACGCTGACAGCACAAAAAGTATTAACTAAAATAACCGCTACACTGCTTTTAAATAACCAATCAACACCCTGTAGTGGTTACGAAATACATGCAGGGATTAGCCAAGGTGCAGCGCTTAATAAGCCATTTTTAACCTTTGATGAAAACCACCCACATGGTTTTATGTTCGATGGCTTTATTAGCGATGATAACGCCATTGCGGGCACCTATTTACATGGTTTGTTTGATGAAGCCGATGCTACATCGCAAATTTTAAAGTGGGTAAAACCAAGCGCCTCAATTAGCCCAATTAGTATTGCCGCTCACCGCGAGCAGCAGTTAGAACGATTAGCAACCATGTGCGAAACGCATTTAAATATACAGCAAATTATCTCGATTTATGAAGGGCACAATAATGACTGAACAAAACAATGATAAGCACAAGCAGCGCCAACAAAAAGTAAAAGAACAAGTGGATGCGCGCGTTGCTGCAGCACAAGATGTAAAAGGTATTTTTCAGGTAATTACCGGCAATGGTAAAGGTAAATCAACCTCGGGTTTTGGCGTTGTAGCACGCTGCGTAGGGCATGGTAAAAAAGCAGCCGTTTGCCAATATATTAAAGGTACATGGGAATGTGGCGAGCGTAATTTATTACAAGGTGCAGGCGTTGAGTTTGTTGTAATGAACACCGGTTTTACCTGGGATACGCAAAATAAAGAAGCCGATACCGCAGCCGCCCAAGCAACATGGCAAGAGTCAAAACGCATGCTTGCTGATAGCAGTATTGATTTAGTATTACTCGATGAGCTTACGTATATGGTGACCTACGGCTATGTTGATTTAGATGAAGTAGTAACAGCCCTTAATAACCGCCCACCAATGCAGTCGGTTATTATCACAGGGCGTGCAGCACACCGTACTTTAACCGACCTTGCCGACACAGTAAGCGAAGTGCGTAATGTAAAACACGCATTCGACTCTGGCATAAAAGCGCTCGAAGGGTTTGATTACTAATGTTTAAAGCGTTTTTTATTGGGGTGCTGCTTTTAAGTGTATCGGGCAGTGCACTTGCAGAGCAGGTTAATGATTCTAAAAAACTGCGAATAATCGCGCTTGCACCACATATAGTCGAAAACCTATTTGCCATAGGGGCGGGCGATAATATTGTGGGCACGGTTGATTACGCCGACTACCCAAGTGAAGCCCAAAGTATTGAGCGCATAGGGGGTTATTACGGCATCTCGCTTGAAAAAGTATTGGCGCTTAAACCCGACTTAGTAATTGCGTGGAAAAGCGGAAATCAAAGCGAAGATTTAGCCCAAATAGAGCGCCTGGGCATAAAAGTATATTTAAGTAACCCGACCACAATCGCTGGTGTAGCCGACGAGTTACTTACTTTTGGTGAATTTACAGGGAACATTAAGCAAAGCCAGCAAGCGGCAAGCGCATTTAAACATAAGCTAAATGGTATTGTTAAAAGCCAGCAAGATAAAAAAAATATTACCGGGTTTTATCAGTTATGGGCTGAGCCCATGATGACAGTAAGTAAAAATACATGGATAAGCCAACTGATTGAAACATGCCATGTAAGTAATGTATTTGCACAGAGCGTTACAGATTACCCACAAATTAGTATCGAAAATGTCATTGTTACTAAGCCACAAGTTATTATTATCCCTGATGAAAAATCAAAAACACCACAGCCGGTTGTTAATTGGCAAAAGTGGCCAGAAGTGCCCGCCGTTAAAAATGATCAATTTATTAGCGTAAATGCCGATTTATTACATCGTTTTACTCCGCGCATGCTAGATGGACTCGCGGACATGTGTGATAAAATAGATGCATCACGTAAACAGATTAAGAGTACACAATGAGCGATTGGGCTACATTTTTAGAAAGTGAATTACAGCAACCTTACATGCAGGAAACGTTAGAGTATGTGGCTAATCGCCGCAATGAAGGTGTTGCTGTTTATCCGCCTGAACCTCAAGTATTTAGTGCTTTTGATGCCACAGCACTAAATGACATCCGCGTTGTAATTTTAGGACAAGACCCATACCACGGCGAAGGGCAAGCGCATGGCTTGTGTTTTTCGGTATTGCCTGATGTAAAAAAGCTGCCGCCGTCGCTTAAAAATATGTACAAAGAGTTAGCTGTCGACATCAGCGGGTTTATTATTCCTGAGCATGGGTACCTGCAAAGCTGGGCAGATCAGGGCGTGTTTTTACTCAATACAGTATTGACCGTTGAGCAAGGGCAAGCGCATTCTCATAAGTATTTAGGATGGGAGCAATTTACCGATAATGTAATAGCGCATATTAATAAACACTGCGAAGGTGTGGTATTTATTTTATGGGGTGCACATGCACAAAAAAAAGGTAAAGGCATAGATAGCGCTCGCCATCATGTTTTAAAAGGGCCGCACCCATCGCCGCTTTCGGCGCATAGAGGCTTTTTTGGCTGTCAGCATTTTTCAAAAACGAATGAGCTATTACAAGCCCAAGATGAAAAACCGATTAACTGGCAGGTGTAAATAACCTGGGCTCTGAATAATAAATTTATCTCATGCAGCTATTTTCAGCGCATTAAAAAAGGCTTCCATATCGGAAGCCTTTTTGTTTAGTTGGGGCGTATTGAATTAAAAATCGAGCTCTTCAATTGCAATACTGTCTGTAAAGTAGTCTAGTTCTTGTAGTTCTTTACGTAGGCGCTGTTTGTCTTTTATTGCTTCTATTTCACGCCATTTTCTTTTTTTATTTTTCTGAGAGGTTTTCCTTGTTGTATCTGGTCCTTCTAATATCTCTAATATATCGTTTAGGCTATCCATGAACTTCTCCTATTGATTTTATTGACCTCAAGAATACCTATACCACAGGCCTAGTTAAAATAGAATAAAAAAGTGACAGTTATGTTACATAAGTGTGATTAATTGATGAAGGTTTATACGAAGGTTATATGAAGGTTAAATAGAGAAGTAGCCTATTTTAGGCATAAAAAAACGCCGCTATTGCGACGTTTTTAAAACACGATTATAGCAAATTACATTGCTTTAAAGCGCGCCTCTAGTTGTTCTTGTGCATCAGCAAAAGAGCGAATACCTTCAGCTAGTTTTTCAGTAGCCATAGCATCTTGGTTATGTAACCAACGGAACTGCGCTTCTGTAAGTGGCTCTGGTTTTGGCTCTTTAAGAATATCTGTTTCTAGCAAGTATTCCTGTGCGCCTTCAAGGTTACCTAAATCTTCTAAAAGATTAGGGCTAATAGTTAGCTTGTCACAACCAGTAAGAGCAATAATTTCGCCTGTATTACGGAAACTTGCACCCATCACAACTGTTTTGTAATCATGGCGTTTGTAAAATTCAAAAATGCTGCGTACAGACTGAACACCTGGATCTTGTAGCGGATCGGTTGGTTTTTCCATACCGTTAGCAACATGCCAATCTAAAATACGACCAACAAATGGCGAAATTAGAAATACGTTTGCATCGGCACACGCGCGAGCTTGGGCATCGCTAAATAATAAAGTAAGGTTACATTTAGTCCCTTCTTTTTCTAGCTGCTCAGCGGCTTTAATACCTTCCCATGTAGACGCTACTTTGATTAAAATTTTATCTTTGCTTACACCTTCTTTTTCGTAAAGGCTAAGTAGAGTATGTGCTTTATCAATAGTCGCTTGCGTATTAAACGAAAGGCGTGCATCTACCTCAGTAGAAATATAACCAGGTACAATCTCACTAATTTCTTTACCAAGTAACACGGCAAAGTAATCACATGCCAGTTCAAGTTGTTTAGCTGGCTCTTGCTCGGTTTCTTTTGCATAGCTCCAAGCTTTATCTAGGTAAGGCTTATATGCTTCAATCTCGCTCGCTTTTAATAAAAGCGACGGGTTTGTAGTTGCATCTTCTGGTTGATGCTTTTTAATAGCTTCAATATCACCAGTGTCGGCTACGATAGATGAATGTTGTTTTAGCCTTTGTAGAGCTGAAGTCATTTGCTTTCCTCATTCCAAGCAAGTTAAAAGAAAAATCTAATCACTCTTAATATATACAATCCATACTGCAACAGTGTGACAATGCTTGATAGGTCTTATGTCCTTATCAATAGAAAAACGGCAATGCATGGGTTATTAAGAGAGGATTTATTTAAACAAAACGTGCTTTTCGTTTCATTTAATGTTGAAATTGACACTAAATAAATTACAAGTCAATAGCTAACTATGATCACTGTTATTTCACCTGCAAAAAATCTTGATTACGAAACGCCACCCGCAACAGACAAGTTCACTCAGCCTGAATTACTAGAGCACAGCGAAGAGCTCATGAAAGTATGCCGTGAACTAACACCAGCGCAAATTGGCAGTTTAATGAAAATTAGCGATAAGCTATCTGGGCTTAACGCTGCACGCTTTAGCGAGTGGGCGCAGCCGTTTACACAAAGTAATGCTAAACAAGCAGTGCTTGCCTTTAATGGCGATGTATACGGCGGTTTAGATGCAAGCACGCTTAAAGCTAGCGAGCTTGATTACGCACAAAACCATTTACGTATCCTTTCTGGCTTATACGGCTTATTAAAACCACTTGATTTAATGCAAGCTTACCGTCTTGAAATGGGCACCAAGCTTGAAAACTCGCGTGGCAAAAACTTATACGAGTTTTGGGGCAGCGTAATAGCGAACAAACTAAACGAAGTATTAAAAGCACAAGACGCGCAATACTTAGTTAACCTTGCTTCAAACGAATACTTTAAAGCGGTAGATAAAAAAGCATTAAATGCACAAATTATAACCCCACACTTTAAAGACTGTAAAAACGGTCAATACAAGGTAATTAGCTTTTACGCTAAAAAAGCACGCGGCATGATGGCGCGCTACATTATCGAAAATAAAGTAACGCAATTAAGTCAGCTTAAAGAGTTTACTGTGGCGGGTTATTACTTTAGCCCTGAGGCAACAGTTAAAGAGCTTGAGCCGGTATTTATGCGTGACGAACAAAATTAGCTCATAAGCTTAAATAAACAATTTAAAAGCCATGCATTGCATGGCTTTTTTGATACTGGCGTTATATTTGCAACTATATCTAATATTAATGAGATTATTAATTAAATAGGTGCAAACAAAATGATCAGTATTCCGTCAATTGGCGAAGCCGAAAAACTAATAGAGGAAAAGCTCGGAGGGTGGTTTGATGTTGTTATCAGCCATATCCCTAATTTTATAGTGGCAATTGTAATTGCCATAGTATTTTCAATATTGGCGCGCTTTGCTGGCAAGCTGATGAAAAACGTGTTGCGCCGCTCTCTCGATTCAACGCAAATTGCCGATTTAATGGCGTCAATATTTAAAGTTATTGTGTTGTGCATAGGTTTATTTATAGCGCTCGATTTTGTTGGCTTAAAAGGCACTGTTACTTCGTTACTTGCTGGTGCGGGTATTGTGGGTTTAGCCATTGGTTTTGCGTTTCAAGACATGACCGAAAACCTAATTGCAGGTATAGCAATGGGTGTACGTAAGCCATTTAAAACAGGTGACGTAATAGAAACCGATGATGTGTTTGGTTCAATACATTCTATAAACCTACGTAACACACTAATAGAGAGCTTTTACGGGCAATTAATACTGGTGCCAAACAAAGTCTTATTTAGAAATATACTCAAAAATTACACCACTTTAGGTGTTAGGCGCATAGAAGTGCCAGTGGGCATTTCGTACGGTGACGACATAGAAAAAGCAAAAGACGTTATAGTCGATAAAATTAACGAATTTGACTTTGTAATACGCAAAGACGAAACCGCCGTATACGCCGAAGGTTTTGGCGACAGCAGTATTAACTTACTGGTGTGGTTTTGGATTAAATACCCAGGCGAGCCTGACTTTATGACGGTACGCCACAAAGGTGTTGTTGCCGTTAAGCAAGCATTAGACGAAGCTGATATTAGTATTCCTTTCCCAATTCGTACGCTCGACTTTGGCATTAAAGGGGGTGAAAAACTTGATGCCATGATAAGCGATAAAATAAGCCAGCAGTCATCCACTAAAGACAGTAGCGACGGTGCTGACTCTAGCCAAAGTGAGTAATTTAGTTAAAACTCATTAGGCAAAAGCATTGGGAAATAGTTACTTACCAACAGCGCATTTTTACAGAGTAAAAATGCGCTTTTTTTATAAACGGATTATTAGCTAAAAGTTTAAATACCTAGTTTTGTGTTTATTGAATATCAATTCTGATTAGTTGCGTTTGGCCATGGGAGTATTAACAAGTAAAAGTAGTGTTTACCCAACGATTTTTTTACTGCCTTGCCGCACACTCTGAAACAACGCTCTCATCTATTTCAATAACTAAATAAATCATCCTTTTTAAGCCAGTTAGGTCGGCTAAAGAATGTGTGTAAGCTTTTTCAGTATCAATTGGGTTAACTTAAGGGTTAAAAGAGCAAAGACAAACACGCTAGCATCAATTCTAAATCTATCTTCTAAAGTATAAGTGTGAGCTATCGCTTTAGGGTGAGGAATAATCGTATTGCTTAGGCTTTATTTTATCTTTTTCACAGCTGTAAAACTTGCCTTAAAAAGAATATAAAAAAGCGCAGCTTGTGTTGGAGTAACAAGCCGCGCTTATGAATTAGTTATACAAATAGGTTTTTTGGTGCGTATTAAATAACGCTAATTTTGTTACGAATGATTTTAACCCCATCTATATTTTCTAGAAATTTTTGAGCCAGTGCGCGCTGAAAACCAGTTTGTGCTTCACCGTATAAATCTACTTCACCATTTTTTACCTGCACACGAATATCACTTAACGCCAGGTTAGGGTTAGTTCGTAGGGTGTTGGTGATAGTTTGTTGTAGGTTAGGTTGAGTGGCTACACTGCTTACTACGGCCATGTTGGTTGCTGCACTTACCTTTGTAGCGCAAGCTAATAAAAATAAACAACAAAATGATACTAAAGCGATAGTTAACTTGAAGCGGTTCATAACTTAATCCTTACATTACGGTGAATAGTGCAGCCACAAAATGGAAATTCCATCGGCTAGATTATCTTTGTAGTTACAATTTCGGTGCCAATATTAACGCTATGAAATATAAGGTAATTTTATTAAGTGGGAATTAAGGTGGGCAAAAATTACATTTAAATGAGTATGAGTTACATGCTTGGGTTACATATGTAACAGGTACAAACACCAGAGCCTGTAAGGCTTGCATTAAAAAAGCCGACAAAAGTCGGCTTAGAATAAAAATATGTTAGGTTACTTTTTCTTTTTAACCTTGGCCTTTTTCTTGGCTTTCATTTTTACTGGATCTTTACGCTTTTTAGCCGGCGGCTTAGCTTCTTTATGCTGTGGCTCAACACCTTTAATTACACGGCGTTTTAGTTTTTGTTCAACGTAGCGCTCTACTTTATACAAAATACCAATGTCGTGTGCTTCAACTAATGATATTGCAATCCCTTTTTTACCAGCACGGCCAGTACGACCAATACGGTGTACGTATACGTCGGCAGTGCGCGGCATATCAAAGTTAATAACGTGGCTAATGTCAGATACGTCAATACCACGTGCAGCTACGTCGGTAGCAATTAAGATACGTGTTTTGCCACTGTGGAAGTTTTCCATGGCTTTCATACGTTTGTCTTGTGGCATTTCGCCGCGTAACCAAGCTGCTTTAACGCCATTATTGGTTAGCTCGCCAATCAGTGTTTCTAAACGCTCACGGGTTTTAACAAACACAATTGCTTTAGTCACGTCTGGACCATTTAAGGTATTTACTAAAAGCTCTAGTTTGTGATGATAGTCATCGGCTAAATGTACCCACTGGTGAATTTTAGCTTTTTCTTTACGTGACGATTCAGCTTCAAGCAGTGCAGGGTCGTTTAATGTTTTTTCAGCAAACCTTTCTACGCTGTCACCTTCGAGTGTTGCTGAGAATAAAAAACATTGGCGACGATTTTTAGCTTCGTCACAAATACGGCTCATTTCTTTTTTGAAACCCATGTCTAACATGCGATCTGCTTCATCGATAATAAGCATTTCTACGTGTTCAGCATGAAAGTTTTCGGTTTCTAGGTATTCCATTAATCGACCTGGTGTGGCGATTAAAATATCGTTATTTTTTTCGAAAATTTCTTTATGCGTGCCGTAGTTAATACCGCCTGTTACTACACCAATTTTTAGGTGTGTGCGTTTAGCTAGTAGTTCACATTGTTCATGAATTTGATAAGCCAACTCACGAGTCGGGGTCATAACGAGGACGCGCGCAAAACCAGGATCACGACGTGGGAAATCCAGTAAGTACTGAATAGCCGGAATTAAAAATGCCGCTGTTTTACCTGTACCAGTAGGCGCAGATGCTAAAATATCACGCCCCTGTAGTGCTTCAGGAATAGCTTGTTGTTGAATGCTGGTTGGCGTCTCGTAGCCCATTTTATTAATGGCATCGAGTAGCTTGTTATCAAGATCAAATTCAGAAAATTGCATAGAGTGTCTAAAATAAGGGACAATTACCCTGATTATACGCGCTATGCTGCGCTTGGTGAATGAAAAGGTGAAAAAATGTCTGGTTTTGTATTTAAACAATTTAAAGTTGAACACGACGACTGTGCAATGAAAGTTTCTACCGATGGCATTTTGCTTGGCGCATGGGCTAATTTAAGCGGTGCAAAGTCATTACTTGATATAGGCACAGGGACCGGCTTACTAGCATTAATGTGTAAGCAGCGCAGTAATGAGCTTGATATAACTGCGGTAGAAATTGACGAAAGCGCCTATACCCAAGCATTACAAAATGTAGCTAATAGCCCGTGGCCAACTATAAGTATTACGCACCAAACTATTCAACGCTTTAGTAGTGAAGTTAAATTTGACGTGGTTATCTCTAATCCACCGTATTTTAATCACAGTTTAAAAGGCGATAATGTTGCGCGTAATACCGCACGCCATACCGACGGCCTAAGTTTTAAAGAGTTAATAAATGCCTTTAAACATTTAAGCCATAGTGGTTCCCGCTTTAGCTTAATACTCCCAAGCGTTGAAGGCGCATTATTTATTGAGCTTGCTACTCAAAATGGGCTTTATTTAAATACTCATTGCCAAGTAAAAGCCACGCCCAACAAAGATATTAGCCGCAGTTTAATGACATTTAGCTACGTAAAAAGCGACATAGAATCATCAATTCTGTGTATTAGAAACTTAGATAATACCTACACTGCTGATTATATAGCCCTATGCAAAGCATTTTATTTGAAAATGTGAAGCAATTGTAAAATAGGAACGAATAACGCAAACTGACTAAAACCATTGTTGAGAACAGATATGGATAGTCAGTTACCAAAATCTTTTATAATTATACTTGCCGTATTACAGGCTATTGCTCTTACCCTTTTGTATAGCAGTATAGAAAATAATGTGTGGCCAGCAACAAGCCCTACATGGTTAGTCTCACTTATTACATTTTCTATGAGCTTTCCTTTATTAATGCTAATGACCGTTAATAAAAATAATATAAAAACGTCGTTGCTTTTAATCCTTCCTTTTTCCTTGTTGTTATCTTTATTGGGGGCGTATGTTGGCTTTCAGCAAGAGCCTCAAGAGTACGTAAGTAATAACACTTTAATGTCAGTTTTTATTTTTACTAGTTTAATAGCTGGCTTTAAAGGCCTTATGTACATACAACAATTTGGTAGCTCAGAAAATGTTAGTTACAGTCGTTTATTTAAGCTCTCTTGGCGTAATTTTATAATATTTGGAGAATGCTGGCTGTTTGTACTTATTTTTTGGGGAATTCTAAATTTAGGTGCGGCTTTATTTGATATTTTAGATATAGAATTTTTCTCTGAGCTACTAAGAAATGAATGGTTTTGGATCCCAACCTTAACCCTCGCATTTGCCTTTGCGAGTGTCATATTTAGAAAGCTTTTGAACATTGAAGATAATATCGCTTTTTTACTACAAACTTTAATTAAGTTTTTATTGCCTGTTTTATCAGTTATTTCTCTCGGTTTTTTAGCAACACTTCCTTTTACCGGACTCAATAAATTATGGGAGACCGGAAGTGGCAGTTTATTAGTAATGTGGCTGCAGGTGCTCACGTTGTTTTTTGTTAACACTATTTATAAAGATGACTCATCAGTTCGCCCTTATCACATGCTCTTGCACCGACTCGTTTTTATAAGCGTTGCGTTACTTCCAGTTTATAGTGTTATTTCTGCCTATGGAATTTACTTACGGGTAGAGCAGCATGGGCTAACAGTAGATCGTTGTTGGGGCATTTTAATTTGGTTTTTATTGGCGTGTTTTTCGTTTAGTTATCTTGTTGGAATTATAACAAAGCGAGACAATTGGCTAGAGCCGCTTAGCAAAATAAATATTGTGATGGGGTGGGTGGTGCTCGTTAGTATGCTTGCTGTTAACTCCCCTTTATTAAATTTTCAAAGCTTATCTACAAACAGCCAAATAGCGCGTTTAGATGCAAATAAAGTAACAATAGAAAAGTTTGACTATTACTATTTTGAGCACAGCTTAGGTCGCCAAGGTTATTTAGCTATGCAGTTATTAAAACAGAAAATTGAAACGAGTCACCCAGAGCAATACGCTATCATCGATAGGATGTATGTAAATAATGAGTTTGCTTTAACGCTTGAACACACAGTCGATGATTTTATTGAGCGCAGTGTATTTTGGCCATCACAAGCGCTAATACCTCAAGGTTTAATAGAGGCAGTATTTTCTGAACAACATTTTTACGATCGTAACTCTTTAAAAGAACATACTTACTATTTCATTGGCATGGATTTAAACAAAGATGATGCACTCGATTTTATAGTGATTGACGAAAGTAATGAAAATATATCCGCATATTTCTGGTTATTCGACATGGGTAAGTGGCGCTCAAAGTATATGAATGTCGAAAATCCTGAAGAGATTAGATACCTTAAAAGCATGATTGATAATAACGAATTATCTTTAGTTGAGCCTGAATATTCAAATCTAAAAATAGGGGATGTTGTTTTTAAAGTAAGGTAATACGTTGCTTTGTTTTTTATGCTACAGATCCTTAAACCTAAACTAATGATTATTAGTTTAGGTTTGTTGTTATTTTAGGTGGGGCGCTTTGGTAGTGTGTTTATAAATCACCTGTTATGATTAAGTCATTAGTCACTTGATTTAAAGACAACACAATGAAAAAGTTAAATAAAATAGCATTACTTAGCACGTTAGCAGCCACCATTTTGGCAAGCCAAAGTGCACTGGCAGCCATGACCCCAGTAGGCCTTTGGAAAACCATTGATGAGGATACAAACCAAGCTAAGTCGTATGTACGTATTACCCAAACCAATGGTGTATTAAGCGGCAAAGTTGAAACTATTCTAGACCCTGCAAAACAAAACGATATATGTACCGAGTGCGATGATGAATTAAAAGACCAACCTATTCTTGGCATGACTATTATTAAAGACGTAAAAGCACAGGATGATGGCATCTGGGGAGACGGCGAAATACTCGACCCAACAAATGGCAAAACTTATACCTTACAATTAACCCCGCAAGATGAAGGTAAAAAGCTCGAAGTGCGCGGTTACATTGGCTTTTTTTACCGAAACCAATATTGGCTAAGAGTAGAGTAAGTTTTACTACTTACTTAATTACTAAACGTTAAATAATTAAGCATTAACTGAAATCATTTTTGCACTTTGCCTTTCTTACTCACTAAGCCTGCCATATTTAATTGGCATAAAATTTTGAGTAAATAAAAGGGTAAAATATGATTAAGTACATAGTTGCTTTAATAATGCTTAGCACACTGTTAATAAGCGGTGCGGCAAACGCAAAGGATGATGCTGTAAACACGGGTTGGTTTAATAACACGGCTATTAAAGGGTACGACAGTGTTGCTTATTTTACCCAAAATAAAGCCGTTAAAGGCAGCGACAAATATACGTTTAGTTATTTAGGTGCCGACTGGCACTTTTCGAGTGAAGAAAACAAAACGGCATTTGCAGAAAACCCAAAGCGTTATGCTCCGCAATACGGTGGCTGGTGCGCTTATGCAATGGCTGATGAGGGTAATGCTGTAGGGATTGACCCAGAAGCATTTTATATTCACGAAGGTAAGCTTTACTTAAATTACAGCCAAAGCGTACAACAAAAATGGTTAAGTAATTTATTACCGTACATTGTGATGGCTGATGGATATTACCCACAAACGACCAATGTTATGACGTTTCAATAAATTACTCATATTATTAGGGTCTGTTGAACTTTGCGGATTAAAATTTGTTCAAACTAGGGGGCTATTTAATCGCGGCGCGAGATTTGTAACCTAGTGGGCTAAGTAAAAACCGAGCAACAAAGAGTAAGTAGCCCCTAGGAAGAACCCTTTGGGCAGCGCCTGTTTGGCATTAATTCTACGTTATCGCCCATTTATGGGGAATAACCACACTGCATAGGCTCTGCCTTGCCTAAATACCAAACAGACTGCTGCAAATTTAACCTTAAAAGATCAACAGACCCTAGTTAAAAAGCCCGCAACTAAACTAGTTGCGGGCTTTTTGCTTTTTATTTATTAGCTTATTAATTAAAGCGTTTCGCCGTATTCAGTCATTACCTGTTCAACCCATGTTGCAATGCGGTCGTCGCTTAGCTCGTATTGACTGTCTTCGTCGAGCGCAAGTCCTACAAACTGTTTACCATCAGGCGTTAATGCTTTTGAAGCTTCAAACTCGTAACTACTGTCGTTTGGCCAAAAACCAAGTTGAGTAAATGTTTGCGTATTTATTTCGTCGTGTAGCATGCCTAGCGCATCTTGAAACCACTGCCCGTAACCTTGTTGATCGCCCATGCCAAATAAAGCAATGGTTTTACCGTTTAGGTTTACGTCGGCTATGTCGTCCCACTTTGACTCCCAGTCTTCTTGTATTTCACCAAAATCCCATGTTGAAATACCAAAGATGATAAAGTCGTACTGCTCTGCATTTTTTAGTGGCTCGTCTTTAATATTGTGCAGGGTAACTATATCGGCACCAATAATGTCGCGAATCTTTTCTGCTGCCATTTCGGTGTAGCACGTAGTAGAACCAAAAAATAAACCAATTTGCATCGTATTTATCACTGTGTAATTGCCTGATATGATAGGCTCAAGTTTACCGTAAGGTATTTTTAATTGATACCTTAGCAAAGCATGAGAGCATAATGTGACAACGCTATCTGACGATTCTATTGAAAATAACAGCAGTATGAGCAGTAATAGCGACTACCTAGAAACCTTTTTAGATAGCCTGTACTTAGAACAAGGCGTAAGCGAAAATACATTAAGCGCTTATCGCAGTGATTTAGATAAGTTTTGCCTATTTTTAAAGGGCGAAAATTTAATGACGGTAACGGGGCTAGACATAGAAAGCTACTTAGCCCATCGAGTTGATTTAGGTTTAAAACCACGCAGTACAGCACGTAGCATTAGTGCGCTAAAGCGTTTTTATCAGTACTTTGTGCGCGAAAAAATAATTAGTGATTCGCCCATGCTAAACATTGCTCAACCAAAAGCCGGACAGTCGTTACCTAAAACACTCTCAGAAGCTGAAGTTGAGGCATTGTTAAATGCGCCCAACACAGAAGAAGCGATGGGGCTGCGCGACAAAGCCATGCTAGAGCTACTTTATGCAACGGGGTTGCGTGTAAGTGAGCTTGTTGGGCTTCGTATGGAGCAAATTAATTTGCGCCAAGCGGTTGTGTTTGTAAAAGGCAAGGGTAACAAAGAGCGCTTAGTGCCATTGGGTGAAGAAGCCATGTATTGGCTGGAGCAATTTTTAAAGGGTGGGCGTGCACAAATGATAAAACACGCCACTGATTTTGTGTTCCCATCTAAGCGTGGAGTAGGCATGACGCGACAAACCTTTTGGCATAGAATTAAACACTATGCTATTTTGGCATCAGTTGAGTCTCCATTATCGCCCCATACCATGCGCCATGCTTTTGCTACGCACTTATTAAATCATGGGGCAGATTTACGTGTGGTACAAATGATGTTGGGCCATAGCGATTTATCAACGACGCAGATTTATACCCATGTTGCCAATGAACGGTTAAAGTCGGTACACGCAGAGCACCATCCGCGAGCGTAAGTTTGAAAGTAAATATTATTAAGCCGGTCAATATATTAAGTATTTTTAGGATAGAGAGAAGTTATGAAAAAATTAATGTTAGCAGGTGCCATGTTGTGCACAAGTATTAGTGCATTTGCAAATGGCGTTGCTGTAACACCAGATGCTAATGATCCTATTATTACTAAATTTGCCGAGCTTGGTGTAACTGTAAAGCAAATTAACCCAAGCCCAGTAGCGGGTTTAAAAGAGTTGATCACTAATAAGGGCGTGCTTTACGCAAGTCCAGATGGTCAATTTTTAATGCAAGGTACGTTAATCGATTTAAATAATCGTAACAACTTAACAGAGCAAGCATTAAACGGCGTGCGTGTTGAGGGCATTAAAGAATACGAAGACTCGATGATTGTGTACAAAGCACCAAACGAAAAACACAGTATTACTGTATTTACCGACATTAGCTGTGGTTACTGTCGTAAATTACATCGCGAGTTAGACGATTTACTTGATGCGGGTATTACCGTTAAGTACCTTGCGTTTCCACGTGGTGGCTTACAAGGTTCAGGCTACGCCGATTTAATGAACGTATGGTGTGCACGCGATCAGCAAGAAGCACTAACAGAAGCTAAGTCAGGCACAAGCACTAAAGTAGTTGCAGGTTGTAGCGCACCGGTTGCAGAGCATTACCAGCTTGGTCAAAGCTTTGGTATTAGCGGCACACCTGCCATTATTTTAGAAGATGGTACTATGATCCCAGGTTACCAGCCAGCAGCAGCACTAAAAGCAGCATTAGATGCTAACAAAGCGTCGTAATACGTTTTATAGCTAATAAAAAGGCCTTAATGGCCTTTTTTTGTCTTTTTAATACGACCCAATAAGTTAAAACTCTGCATGAAAAAACTAATCATTGCGCGTGAAAACGTTGACGACTCGCATCTACCGAGTAATTTACACCCTGTAATTAAACAAATTTATGCTAACCGCAATGTATTTAATGCCGACGAGCTAAATAACAGCGTAGCTACGCTTCACGACTTTAAATTGTTTAAAGATATCGACAAAGCCAGCGATTTACTAATTGAGGCATTAAAGGCGCAAAGCCAAATATTAATAGTCGGCGATTTTGATGCTGATGGCGCAACGAGTACGGCCACTTTAATGCAAGGCCTTGAGATGTTTGGTTTTAAGCATTTAGATTACTTAATTCCGGACCGGTTTAGCTTAGGTTATGGCTTAAGCCCCGCGCTTGCAGAGCAGATAGTACAAATAAAGCCTGATTTAGTGATCACCGTAGATAATGGCATATCGTGTATTGCTGGTATTGATATTTTAAAAGCGGTTGGTATTAAAGTGCTCGTAACAGATCATCACTTACAAGGTGAGCAGCTGCCAAATGCCGATGCAATAGTAAATCCAAATAGACATGAATGTGATTTTCCGTCTAAATCTATAGCAGGCGTTGGCGTTGCTTTTTACTTATTAATAGCGCTGAGAAGCGTAATGCGAGACCTTGGTTATTTTGAGCAGCAACCGCCGCCTAATTTAGCTAACTTGCTCGACATTGTAGCGCTTGGTACGGTTGCTGACGTGGTCGCACTTGACGCAAATAATCGCACATTAGTACATCAAGGTTTAGCACGTATTCGCAGTGGTAAAACACGCCCAGGCATTACCGCGCTTATTGAGGTGGCTAACCGCAATGCTGCGCGCTTAAGCGCAAGCGACTTTGGCTTTTCACTTGCCCCGCGTTTAAATGCAGCAGGGCGATTAGACGACATGAGTTTGGGTATAGCATGCTTACTTAGCACCGATATAAACCAAGCACGTAGTATTGCCAGCGAGCTCGATAGCTTAAACTTTGCAAGGCGCGAAATAGAACAAGGCATGCAAGCCGAGGCGCAAGCGGTGCTTGATAGACTCGCATTTAGCGACGATAACATCCCTGATGCAATCTGCTTGTTTCAAGACGATTGGCACCAAGGTGTTATTGGTATTTTGGCTGGTCGCTTAAAAGAAAAGTACCACCGACCAACCGTTATATTTGCTGGTGGCGAAAATGGTGAAATAAAAGGTTCGTGCCGCTCTATAGAAGGGTTGCACATGCGCGACTTACTCGAAGGGCTTAATACTGCTGAGCCACACTTAATTAATAAATTTGGTGGCCACGCAATGGCCGCTGGTTTAAGTATTAATGAGCAACACTTTAACGACTTTAAAAAGGCATTTGATGCTGCAGTGAGTGCGCAACTGAGTGAAGAAAGTAAGCGCTGTATTGTATTTACCGACGGTGAGCTGCCAAACGACTGCTTTACGATGGAGTTTGCTCAGCTATTAAAGCAATCGGGCCCGTGGGGGCAGCAATTTCCTGAGCCGGTGTTTGAGCACACATTTGAAGTAATACAGCAGCGCATAGTCGGCGAAAAGCACTTAAAACTTGTATTAAAGCATCAATCAGGACGATTAGTTGACGCCATTGCCTTTGGTATTGATGTAAAAGAATGGCCCGACACAGAAGCGAAGTTTGTAAAAGTAGCCTATCAACTCGATATAAATGAGTTTAGAGGTAAATTTACGCTGCAATTAATAGTTAGAGAGCTTGAAAAAGTGCACTAAAAAATATGCACAAATCATGCATAAAAGGCTAATAAAGCGCGCGGTTTTTTGTTAAAATCGGGCGTTTTTATCATTTGACGATAATTTGTTGCGAAAATCCCATGTAAAGGGGCGCAATTACCTAGCCATTTTGGAGTGATGTACATGTTTGAAGTGAATCCTGTGATTAACCAAATCAAGGAAATTCGCGAACGTACTGAATTGCTTCGGGGGTACCTTTGACTACGCTCTTAAACAAGAACGCCTAGAAGAAGTTAACGCCGAACTTGAAGATTCAGCCGTATGGAATGAGCCTGAACGCGCACAAGCGCTTGGCCGTGAAAAATCAGCATTAGAGGCTGTTGTTGAAACAATCGACAACCTTGTAGCCGGTACTGACGACGTTGAAGGTCTACTTGAACTTGCTGTAGAAGCCGAAGATCAAGATACCTTTGATGAAGCACAAAGCGAACTTAGCGATCTAAACGAGCAGTTAGAAGGTTTAGAGTTTCGTCGTATGTTTTCAGGGCCTCATGACTCAAACGATGCGTACCTTGATTTACAATCGGGTTCTGGCGGCACTGAAGCACAAGACTGGTGTAACATTCTACTTCGTATGTATTTACGTTGGGGCGAGGCTAAAGGCTTTAAAGTTGAGCTAGTTGAAGCAACCGACGGTGATGTTGCCGGTATTAAAGGCGCAACAGTTCGCTTTGTTGGCGAATACGCTTACGGTTGGTTACGTACAGAAACAGGCGTTCACCGTTTAGTGCGTAAAAGCCCGTTTGACTCAAGTGGTCGTCGTCATACCTCATTTGCTTCTGCGTTTGTATACCCAGAGATTGACGATAATATTGAAATTGATATTAATCCGTCAGACCTACGTATAGACGTTTACCGTGCATCAGGCGCGGGTGGTCAGCACGTTAACACCACCGAATCGGCGGTTCGTATTACTCACGTACCAACAAATACCGTAGTGCAGTGTCAAAATGAGCGTTCACAGCATAAAAATAAAGCCCAAGCGATGAAGCAGTTAAAAGCTAAATTATTTGAGCTTGAGCTACAGCAGCAAAATGCTGAAAAACAAACGCAAGAAGACGCTAAATCTGATATAGGTTGGGGTAGCCAAATACGTTCATACGTACTTGATGACGCACGTATTAAAGATTTACGTACAGGCGTTGAAAACCGCAATACCCAATCGGTACTTGACGGTAACTTAGATAAATTTATTGAAGCCAGCCTTAAATCTGGCCTATAACCACCAAGCTAATAAAGAGCTAAAAAATGACTGATAAAATCCAAGACGAAAACAAGTTAATCGCTGAGCGTCGCGGCAAGTTAGACGCGATACGCGAAAATTGCCCAGCCAACGGTCATCCAAACCAATTCCGTCGTGAGCATTACACGGCTGATTTGCAAGCCCAGTTTGGTGATAAGAGCAAAGAAGAATTAGTTGAACTACAAGAAGTTGTGTCTATTGCTGGACGTATTTTAGCAAAGCGTGGACCGTTTTTTGTAATTCAAGACATGAAAGGTCGCGTACAAGCGTATGCATCTAAAGATGTTCAAAAAGACCTTAAAGAAAAATATGGTCAGCTAGACACTGGCGATATTATAGGTGTTAAAGGCGCGCTAAATAAATCGGGCAAAGGCGATTTATACGTAGAAATGACTGAGTATCAATTACTAACTAAGTCACTTCGCCCGTTACCTGAAAAATTCCATGGCTTATCAGATCAAGAAACAAAGTACCGCCAACGTTATGTTGACTTAATTACTAACGAAGCAACGCGCGAAACATTCCGCATTCGCTCACAAGTAGTTGAAGGCATTCGTCGCTTTTTAGCAGACCGTGACTTTATGGAAGTAGAAACACCTATGCTACAGGTTATACCTGGTGGTGCATCTGCGCGTCCGTTTGTGACTCACCATAACGCGCTTGATATCGACATGTACCTACGTATAGCGCCAGAGCTTTACTTAAAGCGCTTAGTGGTAGGTGGTTTTGATCGTGTATTTGAAATTAACCGTAACTTCCGTAACGAAGGGTTATCTACACGTCACAACCCAGAATTTACAATGATTGAATTTTACCAAGCATACGCTGATTACATCGACCTGATGAACATCACCGAAGATATGCTACGTACTGTTGCAGAAAACGTTCTAGGTAGTGCAATTGTAGTTAATACAACTAAGGACGAAAACGGCGAAGTTATCGATTCAGTTGAATACGACTTTGGCCAACCGTTTACACGTTTAAGTATGGCGGATGCTATCTTAAAATATAACCCTGAGTTTGATGCTGCGGTATTTAACGACCCAGAAAACCATTTTGAAGAGTTAAAAGCGTACGCTAAACAAGTGCACGTTAAAATTCCTGAAAACTGTGTTTGGGGCCCAGGTAAGTTTCTTTGTGAAATATTTGAAGAAACAGCAGAGCACATGCTTATTCAACCTACGTTTATTACTGGTTACCCGTGGGAAGTATCACCACTTGCACGCCGTAACGACGAAAACCCATTTGTTACCGACCGTTTTGAGTTTTTTGTTGGCGGTCGTGAACTTGCAAATGGTTTCTCTGAGCTTAACGATGCACAGGATCAAGCTGAGCGCTTTACTCGTCAAGTTGAAGAGAAAGACGCAGGCGATGATGAAGCAATGCACTACGACGAAGACTACATACGCGCACTAGAGTACGGCTTACCGCCAACGGCTGGTGAAGGTATTGGTATTGACCGTTTAGTAATGTTGTTTACTGATTCATCAACAATTAAAGACGTTATTTTGTTCCCGCATATGCGTCCACAAGCTGACTAATCTTTAGTAGAACAAAGTAACTTAATAAACGCCGCTTAATAGCGGCGTTTTTTTGCTTATAATTAGTGTTTTAATTAATAAGTACTACACTAAAAATTAAAGGTAATTATTAGTGCTGATTAATGTGCAATTCAGCTTCACTAACTTATTGTTATTGGAAGTTTCAATATTAAAACTAACAGTGCTATAACTTTTTAGTATGATTATTTTTTAAACATATGTTGTGTTTGTACAAAGGTTTTAGCTAGAATACGCACGAAATTTACACTGCTGGTATTTAGCAGTTAAATATAGATTCTTAAAGGACTTAGGATAATAGTATGAAAGACAAACGAGTAGATGATTTATCAGAAGAATGCACATCAGAGCAAGAACGAAACGCTTACTACCGTGCTTGTATCGCTGAATTTCAACAATTAGGTTACCAAGAACAGTATTTGGCTCAGTTAACTGATGACTTAGTTCCCGTGCTAGGTGTTAATCCTTCAAATAAAAATACGTAACCCGCTTAAATTTCAAACTAATTACACTTTTAAACCAAGCATATGTGCAATCTGTAACCATATAGTCGTTTTTGGTAGAAAAGTGTTTGACATATTTTCTGAAATCTTTATTATACGCCCCACAAGACGGAGAGGTGTCCGAGTGGCCGAAGGAGCTCCCCTGCTAAGGGAGTATAGAGTTTGTAGCTCTATCGAGGGTTCGAATCCCTCCCTCTCCACCATTTCTTTTAATGGCGTGTTTTGTAAAATTTTAAAGTATGGGTGCATAGCTCAGCTGGATAGAGTACTCGGCTACGAACCGAGCGGTCGGAGGTTCGAATCCTCCTGCGCCCACCATACTTTAATAACTCGCTTAGAGTCTAAATAAGTAAAAGCTCTACTTAGAGTTAAAATAAGTAAACTATAAAGTGGGTGCATAGCTCAGCTGGATAGAGTACTCGGCTACGAACCGAGCGGTCGGAGGTTCGAATCCTCCTGCGCCCACCACTTTATAGACTCTCACTTAGAGTAAAAACAAGTAATAGTAAAAATGAAAGTGGGTGCATAGCTCAGCTGGATAGAGTACTCGGCTACGAACCGAGCGGTCGGAGGTTCGAATCCTCCTGCGCCCACCACTTTCATGTTTTCATACACTTTTAAGTGTAAGAAAAATAAGCCGATGGAAATCGGTTTTTTTATGCCTGAATTAATACGCTCTGCTTAGAGTTTAAATAAGCAATCTATGAAAGTGGGTGCATAGCTCAGCTGGATAGAGTACTCGGCTACGAACCGAGCGGTCGGAGGTTCGAATCCTCCTGCGCCCACCACTTTCATAAACAAGCCGACATTAAGTCGGTTTTTTTGTGCCTAAAATAAAGTGAAGTGAAGTGTAGGTTTAGGTGAATTGAGAACCAAGCAGTCGGAGGTTCACTCTTACAAGATACGTCCTGCGCCCACCACTTTCATAAACAAGCCGACATTAAGTCGGTTTTTTTGTGCCTAAAATAAAGTGAAATAAAGTGAAATAAAGTGAAATAAAGTGAAGTGTAGGTTTAGGCGAATTTAGAACCAAGCAGTCGGAGGTTCACTCTTACAAGATACGTCCTGCGCCCACCACTTTCATAAACAAGCCGACATTAAGTCGGTTTTTTGTGCCTGAAATAAAGTGAAGTGTAGGTTTAGGCGAATTGAGAACCAAGCAGTCGGAGGTTCACTCTTACAAGATACGTCCTGTGCCCACCACTTTCATAAACAAGCCGACATTAAGTCGGTTTTTTTGTGCCTGAAATAAAGTGAAATGTAAGCTACCACTCCTGTAGCCGCAGAGCTTGCTCGCGTGAGAAGCGGAAGCTTCTAATCACTTACCACCGATATAACTGATACTTTATTTACGAGCTTCGCTCGTCGCGTCAGCAAGCTGCACGCCTACAAGTAAAACCAGCCCTAATCTTTAAATCTAAACTCCGAGTTTATTCATTCGTTGTAGCCGCTGAGCTTGCTCGCGTGAGAAGCGCCAGCTTCTAATCACTGTATCTGCTCAAGCCTACTAACCCTTTTCTAAAGCTGCTCTTTAATATTACCTATGTTATTTTAAACGCCTTGTTTAAAAGGATATTGCAGTATGTTTAAAACCCTATTTATTACTTTATTTTTTATTTTTAGCGCCATTTTTATTGCAAGCGTGCAAGCCAACGAAGTTAATAACTCACTTGTGGTAGGTGCGCAGCAATATGCTAAATATTTACCGCAGTTAAAAAATAAACGTGTAGGACTAGTAGTCAATCAAACATCAATGGTGGGGCAAACTCACTTAGTAGATGCGCTGCTGACAAAAAATATTAATATAACTAAAATTTTTGCACCTGAGCATGGCTTTCGTGGCGATCACGATGCGGGCGCCCATGTGAAAAATGCTGTTGATGGTAAAACTGGTATTCCGCTTATTTCTATTTACGGTAAAAATAAAAAACCAAGCCAAGCTGCTTTAGCCGATGTTGATGTGATTATTTTTGATATTCAAGATGTGGGAGTGCGTTTTTATACCTACATAAGCTCTATGCACTACATGATGGAAGCCGCTGCAGAGCAGGGGATAGAATTTTTGGTGCTCGACAGGCCCAACCCAAATATTGCCTACGTTGATGGGCCAATATTAGAGCCAGAATTTAAATCGTTTGTAGGCATGCACCCAATTCCTGTTTTACACGGCATGACCGTTGGGGAACTTGCCAAAATGATCAAGGGCGAGGGCTGGATCAATAAAGCGGCCGATTTAAAATTAACGATGATCCCTGTTGATCATTACACTCGCAAAAGTACTTACAGCTTGCCTGTAAAACCCAGCCCTAATTTGCCTAACGATCAGGCGATTGCGCTTTACCCATCACTTTGCTTTTTTGAAGCAACGCCTATTAGCATTGGTAGAGGCACCGATTTTGCTTTTCAAGTAATTGGCTATTCGCCAGTTGCATTAGGTGATTTTAATTTTACACCGCGCGCAATTAAAGGCGCTGCTTTAAACCCTAAATTTAAAAACCAAACCGTACAAGGGCTCGATTTAAGACAAGCAAATACCACAGGTTTAAATTTAACTTACTTGATAAATGCGTACACGGAGCTTAGTAAAAATAACATCTCGTTTTTTGAGCGCGCTGACTTTATGGATAAACTAGCGGGTACTAATAAATTGCGCTTAGCTATTGAAGCAGGGCAATCAGAGGCGCAAATAAAACAAAGCTGGCAGGCGGGGCTTGCGCAATTTAAAGCGCAAAGAGCGCCTTACTTGTTATATAAATAAGGGCTAAGCATGTTTATTGCTGTAAAATATCAAAGGTATGGTTATATCAAACAAGCATTTATAGCGGCATTGAGCTTTATTATTGTGGGTTGTAGTACACCACCTGAGCCTATTAGCTCGGTGCTACCACTTACAAAAAGCCAACTTGTAGAGCTGCCTAATGCACAAGTGGTTGTAACGTTTCCTGAGGTAAATCCAAGTAGCCGGTTTTATGTAAATAACCGAGGAACGTTTAAAGCTTACAAAGGGCGCGGGCAATTATTAATACAAAACCACAACGCACAAAGCGCCGATATTTACATTAATAATAAAAAGCTCGACGTTAACCAACTAAGCGCCAACACCTTATACAATTACAGTTTGGCAAAAAATACTCACAACGGTGTTAATACCTTTAAAGTTGAAAATATTCTCCCTGCTGGCGCAAGTTTAACGCTGCGTTTTGCATTTCCTACTTTAAGCGATGAACCAAAAAAGCATATAGATTTTACTGAAGTAGACACATTAATTGAACGCGATGTAAAAGCGGGTTTTCCTGGGGCTGTGTTGGCCGTTGTTAAAAATGGCGAGCTAATAAAATTAACCGCCTATGGCGATGCAAAGCAATATCAGCAAAGTGATTTAATGTTACTACGCCCAGAGCCAATGCAAACTAATACTTTGTTTGATCTTGCCTCAAACACCAAAATATTTGCCACAAACTTTGCACTTATGAAATTAGTAAGCGAAGGGTTATTAAATATTAATAAACCCGTACAAAGCTACCTAAGCGAATATAAAGGTGAAGGGCGAGCAAAGCGCACAGTAAAAGACTTACTCACACACAGCGCCGGATACCCGCCAGTATTTGACTTTCATCGTAAAGATGGCAGCTACGGCGACGCGTTTTATTCGCAAAACAGTAAAACCACCAAACAGCTATTACTTACCAGCGTACCTTTTAGTAATAAATCATCTGGGCAGCATGTTTACTCAGATATTGATTACATGATTTTAGGCGTACTCATTGAGCGTATTACAGGGCAGCCCCTTGACGAATACCTAGAGCAGCAAGTGTATGCGCCACTAAAACTAACTAACACGTTATTTAATCCACTTAAAAAAGGCTTTAAGCCACAGCAATTTGCAGCCACTGAGCTTAGCGGCAACACACGAGACGGGCGCATTAAGTTTGATAATGTTCGCACCAGTGTTTTACAAGGACAAGTGCACGATGAGCGCGCTTACTATTCTCTTGATGGCGTAGCAGGGCATGCAGGATTATTTAGTAATGCTCATGACTTAGCGGTGCTTTGCCAGCTATTACTAAATAATGGTGGCTACGGCGACCAACAATTATTTAGTGCAAGCGCCTTAGCGCAATTTTTAACGCCGCAAAGCAGTGATGAGACCTACGGGCTTGGCTTTAGGCTTGCTGGTAACAACCAAGCAAGGCGCTGGCACTTTGGCCCTTATGCAAGCGCGCAGGCTTATGGGCACACAGGTTGGACGGGAACAGTGACCGTAATTGACCCCGCTTACGATTTAGCTATTGTTTTACTTACCAATGCTCGCCACAGTGCAATTAAAGGCTCGCAAAAACGTTACGAATTTACAGGTAAACAATTTGAAACCGCGCAGTACGGATCTGTGGTGTCGCTTATTTATGAAGCGCTACTAAATCAATAAGCTATCGTATAGGTTAAAACGTACTAACAGCATTACTCTAAGTGATTTATTTACAGGTGACTTGAGTAAGGCAATCCATTAAGCTAAGCGGTTTACAAATCTAAGCCAGTTTATGCTGCTAGGCTTAACAAATAAGCGATAAAACGCGTACAAAGCGAGAGTGGCTCGCTAATAATTAAGGTTAACTTTTTATGCATTGGTATTCTATTTTACCGCCGCTAATTGCGATTGCTATCGTGTTTTGGCGAAAAGAAGTGATTATGGCGCTACTTGTTGCTGTTGCTTCTTCTGAGTTTTTACTCGCCTTTCAGGGCGAAGGTAATAGCTTGTTTGACACTTTTTTAAATACCATTGAACGTATTATTTCGGTTGCCAGCTCGCCAGGTAATACACGCATATTAATATTTAGTATTTTAATTGGTGCACTGCTTGCCTACATTCGCGAATCTGGCGGCGTTGCAGCAACTGTTAATATGCTAATGAACAAAGGCATTGCAAAAAGTAAGCGCCAAGTGGGGTTTTTAACCATGTTTACCGGCATTGCAGTGTTTATAGAATCTAACTTGAGCGTACTTACCTCGGGTATTTTATCGCGTGGCTTATTCGACAAATTTAAAATGAGCCGAGCGCGTCTAGCGTACATTATTGATAGCACCAGTGCGCCAGTGTGTATTTTAATACTACTTAATGGCTGGGGTGCGTTTGTACTTGGTTTGTTAGGTAACTACGAGTTAGGTGAGTCGGCTGTATCGGTGTTGTGGGGCAGCGTTGGGTATAACTTTTACGCCATAATTACCCTTGCCATTGTTTTTTATACCATCGCGTTTGATAAAGTGCATGGCCCAATGAAAGAAGCCGAAGAAAAACTAGAGCTTCAAACAACTGACTTAAAAGAAGAAGTAAAAGGCTCTAAAGCGCGTTACATGTTAATCCCGCTTATTACGCTTATTACCAGCATGGTTGGCTTTATGTACTACACCGGTAATGGTGTATTAGCAGAGGGCAGCGGCTCTAAATCCGTATTATATGCAACGGTTTTAGCCATTGTTGTCGCTTACTTTTTAATGATTGGCTCACGTAAATTTACCCATCATCAATTAGTTGATACCGGTTTTAAAGGTATGGGCGAATTAATGCCACTGGTCGCCATTGTACTGCTTTCGCTTACACTTGGCGCAAGCTTAAAAGAATTGGGTACTGGCGTATTTGTAGCGTCGCTTGTTGGCGACTACCTACCTATTTACTTAATCGTACCTGTGCTGTTTTTAACCGGCGCGGTAATGTCGTTTACTACGGGTACATCGTGGGGCACGTTTGCTATATTAATCCCAATTGGTGTGCCACTTATTCAAGCGCTAGGTTTACCGCCATCGCTTGTTGTTGGTGCTATTTTAGGTGGTGGTATATTTGGCGATCACTGCTCGCCTATATCCGACACCAGCGCTGTATCGGCTATTGCATCGGGGTGTGACTTACTCACCCACGTTAAAACGCAGCTACCGTATGCCTTATTTGGTGGCGGCCTTACGTTTTTAGCGTACTTAATAACAAGTATTATTGTGTTGTAAAAACGTGTTATGAAAGTGAGTTGTAAATGCTGAGTTTTAATTATTTATAAAATGCCTTGAAAGCCTGCAAATATGCAGGCTTTTTTAGGGGACAAAATAAGGATTGTTTAAATGAAAAATAAAGCTTTTGTCTTTTTTAGTTTTTTATTGTTTTTGAACGCATGCTCTTACCAAGAAAGTGCATCAGAACAAGCTAAGCGCTTAGGTAAAACATACCAACTAGATATCCGAGCTGGCGATACTCGTTTATTTTTTCCTGAACAATTTTTAGGAATTGGAGGCAAGCCACCTACGCTTGAAATGGAAAGCACTTCTTTGGAGGATTCTTCAGAGTCACTTGATGGCATTGAAACCGCGCTGGAGGTTTATCCTGAAGGCTTTGTTTCCAAATTTATTAATGCTATTTATATTTCAGGACCTATGCTCATGGAGGGGGCTGAAGCGGGGGGAACATATTCAAGAAATTCTATAATATTATCAAATATCTCAAATAAGAACGGTACTAACTTCAATTATGAAAATTCTTTACGGGGAGTTCATCACGAGCTTAGTTCTTTAATTTATTTACGCTCCCCTTTTGTTAATCTTGCATGGCAAGGTCTTTTGCCTGAAAGTTGGAGTCCTGCTTCCTCGAATTATGAGGCTTTAACGCAAGATATAAGTATAGGGCCTGATTATGAAAATGGATTTTTATCTACCTACGGTAAAACTAATGTTGAGAACGACTTTAATATTTTCGCCGAATTTGCTTTTTCTGAGCCTGAAAAGCTACGAGACCTTGCTGCTAAGTATCCAACTATAGCTAAAAAGCTGAGTTTATTTATTACTGCATATAAGCAGGTTTTTCCTGAGTATCGGCAGAGCTTCGAAGAGTATTTCACTAATACGGGTTTAAGCGACGCTGCTATAAAACCTGATAATGTAGAGATTACAATCCACAGTGATTTCAGTAATATTAAGCCTCAAATAATTCACTAAGTAAACTTAGTAAAGGGCTTATGTTTTACATATAGTCATGGTTCATACTTAAGATATTCCTCTGTTAAAGAAGCATAAATCGAATACTCTGAAGCAGCTTTTTATGTACCTTGAATCATTGTAATAATAACTTCTTAGGATTTCTCTACCTCACTTTAAATGATATGATTTCGACAATTAAATAATAAATAAGGACATTTTTATGGATATTATGATTGGTCAGCAAGCTCTTAAAAAGAAAAATCAGCTAACTCAGTTATCAGAGCGAGCAATCGGTCGAGACTTCAAAGAGCAAGCAGCATTAGCTATACAAATGACACAATGTAGTGCAGCCGTTTATCGTCGATTACAACGAACTTATAAATCAACTGTAACGCCACGAGATGAAAAAAGAGTTAAAGCTGGTGGCTTAAGCACACAATCAGTTACTTTTTCAACAAGTAATAGTAGCCAAAAATCTTTTAATAGCTTACTTCCTGCAATGCGTGGAAGGGCTGCACCTACAAACACTTCAAAAACGTCAAATGATGTTGCAGTTGCTTCTAATCAGCCACAAGCAGTTAGCTTATTAGCTTTGTTACACCCAGTTATAAGCGGCGACATAATGAAAACGGGTAATGCTGTTGAAAAAACAGCGACTATATTAGGGTTAGTAACAACGACTGTTGGTTTTGTAGTTCCTGCCGGTGGAGCCGTATCATCAATTGTTAGTTGGGTAGGAAGTGGTGCTACGTATTCAGGTTTCTCAATGTCAAGAATTCGTCCTGATGCCCCAGACCGCGCTTATCACCAACTAACAAATTATATTTCATGGTTAGCTGCTTGGAATAAAAAAGCCTGTGAACTAATTGATATAGCAGATCCAAACGGACAATGGACGTTTCGAGATATTGAGCACGGATTTTCATAAGAATTAGGATTATTAATAATAGTTTTAAATATTTCGTATATCTTGTCATTGCTTAAATAGTCAAAAGCCTGCTTATTGCAGGCTTTTTTGTTTTTAAATTAAGACAGAGGCTAGTAATACCAAGCTTAACGACGCTCTAGCTATTAAATAAACTATTTAAATATAGACTTAAGTGCCCGCATTTATATTTTTTAGGTTATTGTATAGCATGAGCTTTAAGCTTTTTGGTAGCTATAAATTCTTACTTTTTAACTCATATAAGGCTGTAAACCCACACTATGTTTGTAATTGATAATATCATTCTCGTTAGTGCCATTTTAATTTTACTTGGAGTGATCTCGAGCAAGTTATCTGCACGCGTTGGCTTACCAGTGCTGGTGCTATTTTTACTTGTAGGCATGCTCGCAGGTGAAGATGGTATTGCAGGTATATCTTTCGACAACGCAGAGGCCGCACATGCTCTGGGTACTCTCGCGCTTGCTATTATTCTATTTGATGGTGGCTTACAAACGCCCACCAGTTCAATTAAACAAGTGTGGAAACCCGCGTCTGCTTTAGCAACCATCGGTGTGTTATTTACCGCTGTAATTACAGGCCTTGTGGCCACTTATATTTTAGACCTACCCATATTACAAGGTGTATTACTGGGCGCCATTGTTGGCTCTACAGATGCCGCAGCCGTGTTTGCACTTTTACGAAGTGCGGGTATTCACTTAAATAAAAAGCTTAAATCTACCCTTGAAATAGAAAGCGCCTCGAACGATCCAATGGCTATTTTTCTAACGGTTGGGTTGCTCGAAATGCTCGTTAATGACATGCCAGTAGGGCTGGGTTTACTACAGTTATTTGCTCAACAAATGGGTGTTGGCGCTATTTGTGGTCTTTTAATTGGTAAAATATCGGTTTGGTTTATTAATCGAATTAAACTAAATGCATCGGGTTTGTATTTAGTGATGGTAACCGCATTTGGACTGCTTTCATTTGGCCTTTCTGCAACGCTCGGCGGCAGTGGATTTTTAGCTGTATTTATAACGGGTGTTATTTTAGGTAACAGCAAATTTGTATATAAACGCGGTATTTTTCTGTTTCATGACGGCTTAGCATGGCTTGGGCAAATAACCATGTTTGTTGTATTAGGACTTCTTATTAATCCGTCGTCGTTGGTTGATGTATGGCTAGAAGGATTGCTTATTGCACTAGCACTCATTTTTGTTGCTCGCCCATTAGCGGTAGCGCCTATTTTAAAACTGTTTGGCTTTAATAATCGCGAAACCTTGTTTGTATCTTGGGTTGGCCTTAGAGGCTCAGTGCCCATTATTTTAGCTATATTCCCATTACTATTTGGTCTTTCAGGGGCAGAGCTTATTTTTAATGTTGTTTTTTTCGTGGTGTTAATTTCAGCCACGTTACAGGGCTCAACAATGCCGTGGATGGCTAAAAAACTAAATTTAGTAGAGCCGCCACCTGATTTGGCTGCTGCAACACTCGAAATCACAGCGCTAAACGATATTGATATAGAAATTGTAGAATACACCTTAAGTGATGTTTCTCGGGTTTCTGGGCGCAGCTTGTCACATGCTGCACTTCCTGAGAGTGTAGTTGTTGCTATGATCACACGGGGTCCGTCAATCATACCGCCACGAGGCTCAACTAAGTTAAAAGCAAATGACCATTTATTTGTTGTTTTAAAACCAGATAACAGACCTTTTGTTGATTTAGTTTTTACAGCAACCGATAAAACAAACCACCAAGATAGCCACTTAGCCCACAACGAACTTAAAGTGAAAGGGGTAACGTTGGTAGGCGATATATTTTACTCTTACCACATGCAAATAGACGCCCCAGAGGGCATAAGCTTGGAAGAAGTGATCAACCAAAAGCTTTCAGGAGAGGTCATTAAAGGCGATATTGTTGTTATTGGTAATGTGCAAATACGCGTTATAACAATGGTGCATACACGCATAGTTACCATTGGCTTAAAGTACTTAAACAATCCAGAAAAACGACTTTTAAAGCCGTAATCATTAACAATGATTTATTTAGCGCTAGGCTCTCGTTTATAGCGTACGTAGGTTGGGTTGAGTGGCACGAAACCCAACGATTCTCCAATGCAATGAGCACACCGAAAGCTAGTTATATGTAGTGTTTATTGTAGGCGAACAGCTTGCTGGTTTGCTTTGTATCAGCCCTATGTTTTTTGCTTACTTAATTACAAGAATTATTGTTTCGTACATTACAATTGTTTAAATAGTTATAACTACGGGGCCCCTGAATCCAATATGAATTAGAGAAAAAGCTTGCTAGAAGATGGTATTACAAATATGATTATTTTAGCACGTGCGTACCGCTCGTTCTTTGCAGCCATATAATAAAGTAGAAAAAGATGTCCTTCAAAAGAGGACGGTACTTAATGTACTTTACGGGAACACCCCCAAGGCCGCCAGCCCAAGTGTACGGTAGTGGCGCTTCGCTTACTACTCGCCCCCTTAAGGGCCGGCAGCAGCACCTTCGGTGCTGAAACGAACTGGTTCGAAGAAACGTATGCAGTTGTTTTCTGCTAAATATGGTGTAAAAGAGTATAGTTTCTTCATTAAACGAATTTCGTTGGACCAGTTTATTTTCAAATGGATTATTGTAAATACCCAAAAGCCCCGATAAAGACAATTAATAATTTGTCACTTCATTTAGGTGTCCAAACTAGCGACATCAATAAAGCTTTGCTAATTCCTGCAGACTCTCGTTATAAAGATCCTTCTTCCCCTGCATATAAAAAAGACGGCACAAAAAGGCTAATAAAAAGCCCTAGAGATCCCATAAGAACATTACAACGAAAAATCAACACTACCTTATTTTGTCATTTAAAATGGGCTAACTACCTATATGGTTCGATACCTAAAGGGAAAGAAGGAGATGTTAAGGATTATATAAATGCGGCGGCGATTCACTGCCAGAGAAAGAGTATTTGTAAATTAGATATAGCCGATTATTTTAATAATATAACTGAACATCACGTCAATAATTTATTTAATGATTTTTTCCGCTTTTCAGAGGATGTCTCAAAGGTTCTTACCGACATTGTCTCTTATAAATCAAACTTAGTTCAAGGAGCCTTAACATCAAGTTATCTTGCAATGCTTCTTTTTTGGGATTTAGAACCTCAATTAGTAACTAGATTGAAATATAAAGGAATTAAATATACGCGGCTAGTTGACGATATTACACTTTCAAGCAATGTTCATGACTTTGATTTTTCTTTGGCAATAAAGTTAGTTGAAGATATGCTCAAAGAGAAAGATCTTCACTTAAATCAAGTGAAAATACAGTCTAGCTCAATATCTACTCAGTTACTTCTTGTTCATGGTCTAAATATAAATAATAAATTACCTTGTTTGCCTAAAGGTGAGTTAAAAAGAATTCGAGCTGCAGTGCATTCTATTTCATGTGTTACGGATGAAAAAATGCGAAGAGAAAATTGGTTTAGAAAAGACTATGAAAAATGCTTAGGTCGAGTTTATAAGTTAAAATCATTTGGAAAAAATAAAAGCTTTAATAACTTAATCAATAAATTAAATAAAGTACGCCCTTTAGCTTCATCAAAAGATTTGAAGTACGCTAAAAAAAGAGTGCAGAGTTTAAAATCTGACTATAAAAGAGGCAAAAAGAAAGAGTCTTTTGCGTATAGGAAAAGATATTTTTTTGCGCAGTATAAAATTGGCTTTTTGAAAGTAGAGTTCCCGCAAGCCTATTTTATATTAAGAAGTGAACTAAAAAAGGTTAAGCCATAGTGAAATTTTCAATAAAAAAAGCCTTGTATTTTTATTCGGCAATTCTATTTGTTTTTACTTTTCTAGTTATAGGTGAGTTTTGGGCGAATAAAAATTTAGAGTTTGAGTTTTGCTTATCTCAACGGTGTATAAGTCTAATTGCTAAGCATTTTGAACAAACTTTATCTTTTTTCAACTGGCTTATAACCAGTTCGGCTATTTTAATTACAGCGGCTTCTTTATTTATTAACTTCAAAGCATATGAAAATGCTAAGAGTAATAGTGATATGAGTAATCATTTGAGCCACTTGTCATTTTTCAATGGATATATTGAAAAGGAGGTGGTGAATCTAAAGCATGTATCTATCTCAAGTATCAATAAAAATAAATTATATTTCTATATGTTTCCAAAATCTGTAGGTGGGGTATTGGTTGTTTGTGATAGTTATAAAAGCAAAATACAAAGTATAAGAAACCATTTAATTGATTCGGCAAAAGCTTATAAAAGGCAAGGTGGCAATTTTGATTATCGTATCCACCAAACTACTTTAATAAATCTTCTCAATGACTTAGGTATTAGCATGATTAATATGCATAAAAAGGATTTTTATATTGTTGAGACGGAATTAATATATCTTTTAGATTCCGTTAGTCAAACTTTTTCAAGATTTGAAGATATAGTGGTTTTAGGAAAAATTAATAGGCATTATTCTTAGTTCTGAAAGATAAGGTGTTTAGCAGCAATTTTTTAGGGCACCATGAATAAATAAATATTTATAACTTCTATGAACAATAAAAGGGTCCACCTAAGCCCCACACTGCCTAACCCCAGCCCCCGCATGTTTAAGTGCAATAATCTGCCCCTTACCATTATGTGCCATAGCCAACATATCACCGGTATTTATATTACTTTCAACCGCGTGTTTACCTTTTAAATCACTCAACAGCGAATGCTTAATTTGCACGAGTACTTCATCATTACAGCTGGCTATGTACCAGTCGTTATCTACCTTCACTAGAGTGCCGTATTCTATGTGGCGTTGTTGGTGGCGACGTAAATCGTTAGCTAATTGACTATCAAGCGCGTGTTTTTGCTCGTTTATGGAGCTTGCGTAGCTACCAGCTTGGTTTATTTCATGTGTTTTTATAATTGAATAGTCGTGAATGTCTATGGTGTTAAATACGCTGTTAAGCACGGTTTTAGGCGCGTGGTTAATGCTATCGTTATTATCAAACACAATAAAAGCAAATACACCCAGTGCACAGGCAAGGCTGGTTAGCTGCAGCGTAAAGCTGAACTTTTTAGGCTTTGTGTGCGTGGCCTTTTTAAGTAGCGTTTTTTGCTGATCACTTGTAAGTGTAGTGCGCGCTTTTCGCTCTTTAAAGTGTTGTGTGAGCTTTTGATCAAACGGCTCATCAGGCTTGTTCATTGTTTGCTCCTAATAAACGTTTAAGATTTTGCTTGGCATAGCGCAGCCTTGTTTTAATGGTCTCAAGGCTGCTTTGCGTTATAAGTTCTATGTCGGTGAGCGAAAAGCCTTCTTGTTGTAATGTTATGGCTTCGCGTTGTACAAAGCTGAGTTGTTTTAGGGCGGCGTCGAACGCGTTATAGCTTATGTTTGAGCTGCCTATATGCGAGTCTTTGCTAGTTAAGTCACTGCTATTTAAGTCGCTTTCGCTTTTATCATTTTGTGCTGCTAAATGCGTGTTTTCGTCAAGCTCTACAAAGTGTTGTTGCCTGCGGTATTCGTCAATAAGTGTGTTGCGGGCAAGTTTAAATAACCACGCTTTGGGTGTGGTTTGGGCTTGGTAAAGGTGGCGTTTTTCGATTACTTTTAGCCATGTTTGTTGGCTTACGTCGTATGCTAAATGCGTATTAGATTGCGTAACAAGGTAGTGGTATAAGTCGTTACTGTAGAGGGCAATAAGCTGCTCTAAGTAACGATTATCGCCACTTTTTGCGTAACTTGCCATGCAGTCCTTGCTTGGCGTTTCAAATAACCATGACTTAATACTTAGTAGCATAGGCGTTTAGTCCGTTAAATAGAGTTATCTAATTTAAAATCGAGCTGTACAGTTTGACCTGTTTGTAATTGTGCCACACCTTCAATTACTTTGGGGCGATATTTCCAGCGTTTAATGGCTCTTATTGCTTCGCGGTCAAAGGTACGTTTTGGCTCGGCGTTAATAACTACTGGGTCGATTACTTCACCGGTGGGCGAAATACTAAAGCTTAGTTGCACCCAACCTTCAATACCATCGCGCGCTGCTGTAGTTGGGTATTTAGGGTTTATGCGCACTATGGGTGTTGCATCCCCAGTAGGGCGATTAATAGTATTGTTAATGTCGCCACCAAAATCGTCAATCGTAACTGGCGTAAAGTCGCTAATTGCCAGCACAGGATCGGATGATGTATCAAGCGGTGGAGCTTTTTGCGGCACTTTAGGCATTGGCGGTGGCGGCTGTATTTTTTGTATATGCCTGACTTTTGAATCCTCAGGCGCCTGAAAAATCTCTACTATAATATCGCCCCCTGGTTTAACCGGTGCGCGTTGCTCGCCACTTATTAAATATTGCATAAACGCAAAAGCTGCAAAGGTCATTGCGGCGCCGCCGATAACGGCAGTCGATGTTTTAATAAATACTGGGTTGTTAGGTACTTCGAGTGTGTGCATAAGCCGCTCCAAATTTTATTGACCACTACTATTAGGGTGTTTTCAAAGCTATAACGGGTGGCAAATCAAAAAGGGGTGAAATAATTTTATAAAAAATGTGGGGTTTAGTTACAATAGCCATTCGCATTCTTTTACTTATTAACTTTTTAGGCTGTTATGCAACTCATTGAAATAAATAAAGCGCGTTACCGTAAACATTTAAACCGTGTTATTGCAGGATGCGGTATTGGTTTGGCTGTAGGCAGCTTGGCTATATCGCAAACGCTGATTGCTTTATTTCCTGATGAAAGTGGCAGCCACTTTCATTGGAACTTAATAGGCGTTGCTATTACAAGCGTTGGGCTTGCGTGGTTACTTAATAAATACCGTACACATAGCTTTATGACTGAAGTTGTTTATGTGTGGGAGCTTAAAAAAGCACTTAATAAAATAACCCGTAAAATAGCTAAGTTAAAAGCCGCTGGCCGTGAAGGTAATGCTGATGCGTTATTAGCGATTCATTATAGCTACGCGGGCTCTCGGTTATTGTGGCAGCTAGACGATAATCTAATCATTATGGACGATTTAGCCATTAAACAAGCTGAGCTTGAATCTGTTGCAGCACAACATAACGTAACGCTTAATGTTGAAGATTACGATGAAAGCATTTTAAAACAGTTTTAAAGCTTAGGTTTTTAAATTAGTTAAAGGAGCCTTAATGAAAAAAGTACTCATAGTGTGTTTAGGTAATATTTGCCGCTCGCCAACCGCAGAGGCGGTATTAAAAGCCCGCGCTAAAAAGCTAGGTGTTAACGTTAACGTTGATTCGGCGGGCACTATTGGCTATCACGAAGGTAAAACGCCTGATAGTCGCTCAATGGCAGCAGGGGAGAAGCGCGGTTACAGCTTTAAAGGTATTTATTCACGTAAAGTACGTACAAGCGACTTTACTGAGTTTGATTTAATTTTAGCGGCCGATACGCAAAATTTAGCTGATTTAACAGCGCAATGCCCTGAGCATTTACGCTATAAGCTGGCGCTATTTTTAGAATATGGCGAGCAAGCCCAAAGCGCTATTCCCGATCCTTATTATGGCGGCGATGATGGCTTTGAAAATGTGCTCGGTTTAATAGAAGCGGCTAGCGATAAAATACTCGCTAAAATTTAATCCCTATTTTATTACTAAAGCTAAATTTAACGAGCTTTTAGTCGTATTGCATGGCGTTCCTAAAGTAAGTACATTTTATGCTTACTCAAAGGGAACTTTATGAAAATAAAAATATTACTACTCACTTTATCTATCGCTTCTTGTTCTACTTTTGCTAACGATGTTAGTTTTTCGATTGGGGGTGGCTATCCTTATTTAGTTATTCCTGAAGTGTCTTTGTCGGCTAACGACGACACACAACGCTGGTATGCAAATTATAAACTAGGCCTTGATGATGGATTTTCTGCAGGTTTTGAACAAGCAGTAAGCGATAATAAAAAGCATGCTTTTGGCGCGCTTGTGGGCGCTATTGGTGCAAGAGATACAGACCAAGAGTGTGAAGGTTCAACTAATGATGTAGCAACTGACTTTGCTAATACGCTAGGTTGTGTAATTGGCGGTATTTTTGATGAAGAAACAACAAACGGAATAGGGCTTACGTACAGCTATAACTTTAATGGATTGAACAGCGCTGGTTTTAGATTAGAGCTAGATGTGGGCTATGGTAAAGCAAGCGACAGCAACGAAAAAAGAGCCGATGGAGGTATTAGCGTAAGTTACGAATTTTAACTACGTAGAATTTGTACTAGTTGGTATTAAAAAAAGGCGCTTAAAGCGCCTTTTTTAATGAGCCGCTTTTAGTGGCGGTTAATTTTAAAGTCGAGTTGTACCTGAGAAATAGCGCTAACAGGTTTGCCATTTTCAAACTTTGGCGCGTAACGCCATTGCTCAAGCGCTGCTTTGGCTGATTTTTCAAATGCGCTGCCGCCTTCAGAGCTAAGTACTTTTGGGTTTTTTACAAAGCCAGCTGCGTCTACCTCAAACTCCATAACAACTCTACCATCGGTACTAAACCTGGCTTTGTTAACTGGGTATTTAGGATTAACACGGTAAAGCGGCGTTTGCTCTTGCGATTCTTTCCATGGCACCATTTGAGCGATAGCTAGGCAATGTTTAGTTGCTTCTTCGCTTTTACCTTGTTTTTCGTACAGACCTACAAGCTTTGAATGAGCTGTTAGCTCTGCACTGTGATCAAAGTTTAAGTTACTATCGAATACAGTAACTATACGATTTAGCCTTTCAATCGCTTGATTGTATCTTTTACGACCCTCTGCGAATGAGGCCATTAAAAAATCGGCTTTTATGCGCTCTAGTGAGTTTTCAGGTAAGTTTTCTTGGTAGTATTCGTCGGCTTCTTCTAGGTAGTTTTTAGCCTCACGATATTTTTTAGAACTAAACTTTTTAGCCAGTAGCGTTGCAGCTTCAAGTTTCATGTCGGCTACAAACTTAGGGTTATTTTGTGTTTTAGCTATACCTATTACTTGTTCTAAAAAGTTAGCTGCTTTGTAAGCTGATGTTGTGTAGTTAGCTTTTCCGAGCAGTGCATCAACTGTTTCTATTGATTGTTTGCCGTGATTAGCCGCTAAAATAGTATGTGCTTCATCATAAAGTGCAAAACGTTGTTCGTATAGCTCATCGCCGTAGCCTTTAATAGCTTTAGCGTAGTTAATAGCTAAGTTAGCAGTATTGTCGTCGCTTTTACCGTAAACGGCTTTACCTGATGTGTAAGCAAGTTTGGCAGCTTGTTGTACGTTTTCGTCTGCTTTAACTGCTGCTAAATAGCTTTGGTATGCTTGGCTAAATACTATTTGAGGATCGCTTGCTTGGCTGGCGAATGCTGTAGTGCTTAAAGTTGTTGCGCTTAAAGCAGACAAACTTAAACCTATAAATAAAGCGAGTTGCTGACGTTTCATAATAATCCCTATCGTTGTTTAAAATACAAAATACCAAACGTGCCTGTAGGTGTCACTGATTAAGGTAAATCAACGTAAATAATATTGGCGGTTATTTGTATTAATTTATTGCTTAACAATCATTGAAAATAACGCCTGTCGTCGCCATATATTTGCCATAAACAGTCTTGTACTACGGTGTATTTATCCTATTTTGTGATACTATCACTTTATTGTCGTGTCGTAGTTATTTAAATATTTGGATTTGTCGTGGCGCAAGTAAGAGCAAGAGTCCAGCTTAAAGTTGGCAGAAATAGTGATATCCCTGCAGAAATAATCTCATTTACTGATTTAAAAGATGGTAAAGAACATATTGCTATGGTGTTTAACAACGCCGATACAGAGCAAGATGTACCGCTAATTCGTATGCATTCAGAATGCTTAACGGGTGATGTATTTTACTCATCACGTTGTGATTGTGGTGAGCAGCTAAATGAATGTATTGAAATGATGCACGAGCAAGGCGGTATTTTATTGTATTTACGCCAAGAAGGCCGTGGCATTGGTTTATACAACAAAATAGACGCTTACGTATTGCAATCGCAAGGTATGAACACCTACGAAGCTAATAATCATTTAGGCTTTGCTGATGATTTACGTGACTTTTCGGATGCGGTATTAATGCTCAATGCGCTTAATTTAAGTCACGTTAAATTAATGACTAATAATCCTAAAAAGCTTAATGCATTAAAAGATGCCGGTATTAATGTTGATTCGGTTGTGGGCACTCATGCGCACATAAAAGCGGGTGTTGCGGGTAATAAATCGTACCTAGAAACAAAAATTAAGCATGGCGCGCATATGTTAGATATTAAGAAAATTAAAAAACCTTAATCATTTAATTACGTTTCGTCTATTAATCCCCCCTTACGCCAAGTTATACTTGGCGTGTTTCGTTTTAAATTAAGAGCAAGTATGTCTACACAATTACGAATTTTTAAAGCCGATGCAGGGCTAAAGTGGTTAAAAGCCGGATGGCTTATTTTTAAAACCCAGCCAGCAACCTTTATTTTTATGCATTTATTTATTGGCATTGTAGGGCTGCTGTCTTTATTTTTACCGCTGCTGCAAGTAGTAGCAGCACTCGCTACGCCATTTTTAACCGCAGGGTTTTACCAAGCGGTGCTTAGTAAGCAACAGGGCGGAAAAATTATGCTAGCCGATATTCTCAAGCCATTTACGGCTAAGGGAAATCGTTTAGGGTTATTACGTTTAGCACTTTATCAAATGGGTGCGGGCATTTTAATGGCGTTACTTGCTAATGGCTTATTTGCCGATGCAGTGGCTGTTATGAGCCAACCAGGACTTGATCCAAACGTAGCACTTGAGCAAATGCTTGAGAGTATTTCGGGCGCGAATGTCATTTTGTTTTTTATGGCAATGCTAATTTATTTAACGGCGTTTGCTTACGCTGTACCGCTTGTTTATTTTAGTAAAGAAACACGTATTTTAATGGCGCTTAAAAAATCGTTAATGGTGTTTTATCATAACATTTTGCCACTTGGCGTTTTTGGCCTTATTTGCGCATTATTTATGGCGCTTTCGATGTTCTTATCGTTCTTACCACTGTTGATTTTAATGCCGATTTGCTACATTAGCTTTTTTGTATCTTATCAAGCCATTTTTATGCCTGTTGTACCATTAAGTGACGACATTAATGTTAAGCCACTTAGCAGTGAAACAAGCGGACGTTTTGACGCTTAATGGATGATAAATTAAAGCAAAAACTAAAAAACTATGTACTTTGGTTACTAGGGCGCCAAGAATATTCGCGTCGTGAGTTAACGCTCAAATTACAGCAAAAAGAAGCGACAGAAGAGTTTATTGAAACGCTGCTTGATTGGTGCGAAAAGCACAATTTTATTAACGAGCAGCGATACTGTGAAGGCTTTGTAAGAAAACACATATTTAAATGCCACGGGCTTAAGCGAATACAAAGCGAAGCTATGGGCAAAGGGATTGATCGTTCGCTACTTGAAATGGTAGTTGAAGAGCTTGAAATAGATTGGTTTGAGCTTGCGCAGGATGCGTACAATAAAAAATATTCGAATACACCGCCAGATCTCGATTACAAAGATAAAGCTAAGCGCGTGCGCTACTTAATGTATCGGGGTTTTAGCTACGATGAAATTAATTTTGCAATGCAAGCACAGTAAATACAGGTGAGACTTTCAAATGCAGCACATGACTACCGCACAAATTAGGCAACAGTTTTTAGACTTTTTTGCCAGCAAGCAACATCAAATAGTACCTTCTAGCTCGCTTATACCGGGTAACGATGCCACGTTGTTATTTAATAATGCCGGCATGGTGCAATTTAAAGATGTATTTTTAGGCGCAGAAAGCCGCCCTTATACACGTGCGACAAGTTCGCAGCGCTGTGTACGTGCTGGCGGTAAGCATAACGATTTAGAAAACGTAGGCTACACTGCTCGCCACCATACATTTTTTGAAATGTTAGGTAACTTCAGCTTTGGCGATTACTTTAAGCAAGACGCGATTAAGTTTGCGTGGGAGTTTTTAACTGAGGTTGTTAAATTACCTCAAGAAAAACTGCTTGTTACTATTTATCACGATGATGAAGAAGCGTTTGAGTATTGGTCAAAAGATATTGGCTTAAGTGAAGATCGTATTATTCGTATTGCGACCTCAGATAACTTTTGGTCTATGGGCGATACCGGTCCATGTGGTCCGTGTTCTGAAATATTTTATGATCACGGTGAGCATATTTGGGGCGGACCTCCGGGCACTGCAGAGGAAGACGGCGACCGTTTCATCGAAATTTGGAACCTTGTATTTATGCAATACAACCGTCAAAGCGACGGTACTATGCTGCCTCTACCTAAGCAATCTGTTGATACGGGAATGGGCCTTGAGCGTATTTCTGCAATTTTGCAGGGTGTGCATTCAAACTACGAAATCGATTTATTCCAAGGTTTAATTGCAGCAGCTGCAAGTGTTACTAACGCGCAAGATATGGACGATAAGTCACTACGCGTAGTGGCGGATCATATTCGTTCGTGTGCGTTTTTAATCTCTGACGGTGTTATGCCATCTAACGAAGGGCGTGGTTATGTGCTACGTCGTATTATTCGTCGTGCAGTGCGCCACGGTAATAAGTTAGGTGCGCAAGGTTCGTTTTTCTATAAATTAGTTGCTGCGCTAATTGAGCAAATGGGGCAAGCGTACCCAGAGCTTGCTAAGCAACAAGAAATTATCGAAAAAGTATTACGCATTGAAGAAGAACAGTTTGGTAAAACACTTGAGCGTGGCTTAGCTATTTTAGAAGAAAGCTTAAGTGACCTTAAAGGCGATATTATACCGGGCGACTTAGTATTTAAACTTTACGACACGTATGGTTTTCCAGCTGATTTAACGGCCGATGTTGCGCGTGAGCGCCAGATGACGATTGATCATCAAGGCTTTGAAGAATGCATGGCTGTACAACGTAAAACAGCGCAACAAGCGGGTAAGTTTGGTGCTGATTACAACGAGCAATTAAAATCAGAAAAGCTTACTGAGTTTAAAGGCTACGACAGCACACACCATAGCGCGACAGTGGTAGAAATTTTTGCCGGTGGCGAAGCTGTTCAGTTATTAGAAGATGGTCAACAAGGTATTGTAGTATTAGACCGCACACCGTTTTACGCTGAATCAGGCGGCCAAACGGGCGACACGGGTACTATTACAGTTGCTGGTGGCGAATTTAATGTTACTAATACCACTAAACTTGGTAATGCTTTTGCTCACCACGGTACTGTGCAAGGTCGCATTGGTGTTAACGATAAAGTGGATGCGACTATTGATAATGCACGCCGCGATAGCATTAAGAAAAACCACACAGCTACACACATTTTACACGAAGCACTACGCCAATTATTAGGCGACCATGTAGGCCAAAAAGGCTCACTTGTTCAGCCTGATCGTTTACGTTTTGACTTTTCGCACTTTGAAGCGGTTACTAAAGATGAGCTACGTGAAATTGAGCGTGTAGTTAATGACGAAATTCGTCGTAACTTTGCACTTAATACTGAGCTTATGGCTATTGATGATGCTAAAGCGAAAGGTGCTATGGCGTTGTTTGGCGAAAAGTATGATGACGAAGTGCGTGTAGTTACTATTGGCGACTACTCTATTGAGCTTTGTGGTGGTACTCACGTTGAGCGCGCAGGCGATATTGGTTTATTCAAAATAGTATCTGAAAGCGGTATTGCAGCAGGCGTTCGCCGTATTGAAGCGGTAACTGGTGCTGATGCAGTTGCTTATGTTAGCGAGCAAGAGCAACAATTACATGATGTAGCTGCTTTAGTTAAAGGCGATAGCGCATCGGTACTTGAAAAAGTAACCGCGTTACTTGAAAAGTCTAAAGGTCTTGAAAAGCAAATTGCGCAACTTAACGATAAGTTAGCAAGTGCAGCGGGTGCATCTTTACTTGATTCGATTGTTGAAATTAACGGCGTTAAGCTACTTGTAGCAAATGTTGAAGGTACTGAATCTAAAGCACTGCGCGGTATGGTTGATGACCTTAAAAACAAAATTGGCTCAGGTGTTATTGCCCTCGGTGTTGCCAGTGGCGACAAAGTAAGCCTAATTGCTGGTGTAACTAAAGACTTAACAGGCAAAGTAAAAGCCGGTGAGTTAGTTAACCACATGGCAGGCCAAGTAGGTGGAAAAGGTGGCGGTCGTCCAGATATGGCACAAGCCGGTGGTAGTGAGCCACAAAACCTTGCTGCTGCACTAGATAGCGTTACAGCTTGGTTAACTGAGCGTACTTAAGCCTAAGTGGCGCTTATTGTTCAAAAATTCGGTGGCACTTCGGTCGGCTCAATAGAGCGAATTGAAGCGGTCGCCGACCTTGTTGTAAAAACCAGACAACAAGGACATCAAGTGGTTGTGGTGCTCTCGGCTATGTCGGGAGAAACCAACCGCTTAATTAATCTCGCCAAACAAATTGATACTCGCCCGAGTAGCCGTGAACTAGATGTACTTATTAGCACCGGAGAGCAGGTTTCTGTATCACTACTTGCTATGGCCATTATAAAACGTGGCCACTCTGCTGTGAGCCTATTAGCCGATCAAGTCAATATTTTAACCGATAACATGTTTGGTAAAGCTCGTATTGCAGAGGTTGCTGCTACGCGTTTGAAGCATGAGCTTGAGCATAATCGTATTGCTATTATTGCTGGGTTTCAGGGGCGTGATGTTGAGGGCAATATTACAACGCTTGGGCGCGGCGGCACCGATACATCGGCTGTAGAAATAGCAGCGGCTATAAAAGCTGACGAATGCCAGATCTATACAGACGTTGACGGCGTATATACTACAGATCCTCGTGTTGAACCTAACGCGCGCAGAATGAGCCAAGTTACCTTTGCCGAAATGCTAGAGCTGGCAAGTTTAGGGGCGAAAGTTTTGCATATTCGCTCAGTAGAAGCCGCAGGAAAACATAATGTGCCACTTAGGGTGCTTTCGAGCTTTAATCCCGATGAAGGTACATTAATAAGTTTTGAGGAGAACGATATGCCAAGCAAGGTTGTATCGGGGATTGCGTTTAATCGTGACGAATGTTTAATTAAGGTACAAGGTGTGCCAACGGGCACGCAATATCTTTCAAAAATATTGAAACTTTTTGCCGAAAATGGCATCGAAATAGATATGATTAATCAAGTTAATCATAACTTTGAAAAAATAGACTATGCTTTTACTGTGCACTCGAATGATTATCTGCAAGCACTTGAATTATTGAGTGAAGATCAAGCTCAGCTCAGTGCTCAAAATATAAGCGGATTGCAAGCAGTAGCTAAAGTTTCTGCTGTTGGCATGGGTATGAAATCACATTCTGGTGTCGCTAGTTTATTTTTTGATGCATTAGCGCAGGAAAATATTAATGTGGTTTTAGTCTCGACTTCAGAGATTAAAATTTCAGTTTTAATAGATGAAAAGTACTTAGAGTTGGCTGTTCGTGCATTACACAAGGCATTTTTAACAGAAAATGGATAGATTGCGAGTTTTTACTTACTTTTCAGTCTAATTTTCATTAGTATGTTTAAGCGGAATCTTATAATTTTTATTGGAACATGGGAGCAAGAGAATGCTAATACTAACTCGTAGAGTAGGTGAAACCCTAATGATTGGTGACGAAGTAACAGTTACTGTTCTAGGTGTTAAAGGAAATCAAGTTCGAATCGGTGTTAATGCACCAAAAGACGTATCAGTGCATCGTGAAGAGATTTACATGCGCATACAAGCTGAAAAGTCGAACCCTAATCCGGGCAATGCTTAATCAACACGTATACGTAGTTGAGTAATTAACTCAACTAGACTAAAAGCCACTCACTGAGTGGCTTTTTTGTTTATAAAAGCGAGTGTTTCAGGATTAAGTATTTGTTTTGATATGTACTGCATACCACTTTTATTTTTAATAATAATACCTTGCTGGGTGTCTATTACTTCGCTTATATTTTGCCATTCTAATTGATAGCTTTTGTAATGATTAGAAGATTTAATACCTTCTTCGTCAAAGGTAAGTGTTACCTCAGAGCCTGATGCTCTGCTGAGCATTTGTCTGGTTACCCACCATGGTCTGCGATAGTAAAAAGCGACGCACTCGAGTACCGCTAACATGATCATGAACGATCCTAAGTAATGATCGTCTAAAACATAAATGCCAAATAAACCAAGCGCAACTAACAACACAAGTAAAAAGTATTTAGGTTTTGCACGCTTACTATAAGGGAGTGACTCATCAAAACACTCGTAAAAGTAGGGTTTATCTAATGTGTAGGTGGTTGTGAATGCCATTTTGCCTTGCTTTAAATATCGTTTTTTTTATTTTAACAAGCTAACTGCTAAATGAGCAGCTTTATAGTTAGTGATTTTATTACTGGCACAAAAAAACGGCTCGAAAGCCGTTTTTTTTAGCGGTACAAGAAGAATTAACAGTTAGTTTCTTCAGCGTTCACGCCTTCTTTAACATTTTCACATGCATCTTCAACAGAGTTTTGCACGTCAGTTACTGCTTCGTCGATACGTTCGCCAGCATCTTCTGCATGGTTGTCTTCACAACCCATCATGAAAAAACCTGCAAATACTGCGATTAGTGCTGCTTTTAAAGTTGTAGAGTTCATAGTGTAATTCCTTGTAAGTATTAATTAAATTTTAGTGTTTGTCAGTTGAATGCTTTATCTACCTGGGTGATTTACCACGTAGTGCACCTGAAACTAATGAAATCACTAAAAGTACTAAAAAGATAAAAAATATAATTTTTGCTATACCAGCTGCGGCACCTGCGATGCCACCAAAACCTAACACTGCAGCGATTAAAGCAATAACTAAAAATGTAATTGTCCAGCGTAACATTGTTTTCTCCTTGGTTATCAAATTTGCTCATAATAACTAATGCCAGTTATATGCCAAAGTTTATTTTGTATAAATATCAATTGCTTATGGTTTTTTGCTGTTATTCTAGTTATTAGTTGGTTAGTAACTTTTACGCTTTGTTATGTAAGTTATTCACACTGTTGCAAATAACTGCTAAATATTCACTAAATAGACTTGTTTTGGTAAGACCAATTAACAAGTGGTGTGTGGCTTTGCATTTAATATTAAGAATTAGTGTTTATTTTTACTTAGCTTGATAGTTAATTAACAACTTCCATATAACTATTAGCTATAGTCGTTATTTCTTGTATGTATTGTAGAGCGCGTGATTGCTGAGTTATAGCATGTAAATTAATTGAGTGTTATGTTGTTTATTGTTTAATTGGTTTTACCAATTTACAAGATGTAGACAAAGCGATTAGTTTTGTTATTATCCAGTGAATAAATATTTAATTAAATCGATTTTTTATTTTCGATATGGGTTTCAAGGGGAGAAAAATGGATATAGGTGCTCTACTCACAACGGCTGGTAACTTAATGCTTACTGGCATGGTTGGGGTGTTTGTATTTCTGTCGATATTAATTGGTGCAGTAACGCTTATGTCTAATTTGGTGACGCGCTTTAGCGAACCTGACGTGGCGACACTAGTTAAATCACCATCTTTTAAATCTCAAGGTGTGCCTAATGAGCACATCGCTGCTATTAGTGCTGCCATTGCTCAGTACAAATCAAATAATAAATAAGGGGCACACACATGGCTAAATTAAAATTAACAGAATTGGTATTACGCGATGCTCACCAATCATTATTAGCAACGCGTATGCGCCTAGACGATATGCTACCGATTGCTAGCAAATTAGACGATGCGGGTTATTGGTCTATTGAATCGTGGGGCGGTGCTACATTTGACTCGTGTATTCGTTATTTAGGCGAAGATCCTTGGGAACGTATTCGTGCACTTAAAAAAGCGATGCCTAATACTAAACAGCAAATGCTATTACGCGGTCAAAACTTATTAGGTTACCGCCATTACGCTGATGACGTAGTTGAAAAGTTTGTAGAACGTGCACATAAAAATGGCGTTGATGTATTTCGTATATTTGATGCAATGAACGATGTTCGCAATCTAGAAACAGCTATTAAAGCGGCTGTAAAAGTAGGCGCTCACGCTCAAGGTACTATTTCGTACACAGTTAGCCCTGTTCATACACTTGATATGTGGCTAACTCTTGCAAAGCAGCTTGAAGATATGGGTTGTCATTCAATTTGTATTAAAGATATGGCGGGTTTATTAAAGCCGTACGATGCTGAAAAACTAATTAAAGCACTTAAAGAAACTGTATCTATTCCAATTGCTATGCAGTGCCACGCTACAACAGGTTTAAGTACTGCTACTTACCAAAAAGCAATTGATGCTGGCATTGATATGCTCGATACCGCTATTTCATCAATGAGTATGACTTATGGACATTCTGCAACTGAAACTATTGTATCGATAGTTGAAGGGACTGAGCGTGATACTGAGCTTGATTTAAACCACCTAGAAGAAATTGCTGCTTACTTTAGAGATGTACGTAAAAAATATGCGGCATTTGAAGGTAGCTTAAAAGGGGTTGATGGGCGTATTTTATTAGCTCAAGTACCTGGTGGCATGCTTACAAACATGGAAAACCAACTTAAAGAGCAAGGCGCAGCCGATAAGCTTAATGAGGTTTTACTTGAGATCCCACGTGTACGTGAAGATCTTGGCTTTTTACCTTTAGTAACACCAACGTCGCAAATTGTTGGCACTCAAGCGGTACTTAATGTGCTAACGGGTGAGCGTTATAAAACCATTACTAAAGAAACTGCTGGCGTATTAAAAGGTGAATATGGCTTAACACCAGCACCAATGAATAAAGAGCTACAAGAGCGCGTGCTTGATGGAGCGGAAGTTATTACTTGTCGCCCTGCTGATAACATTGCACCTGAGCTTGCAACGCTTGAAGCTGAGTTATTAAAAGAAGCACAAGAGCAAGGTTTAACACTTGCTGATGATCAAATTGATGACGTATTAACTTATGCATTATTCCCACAAGTTGGTTTGAAGTTTATTAAAAACCGCAACAACCCAGATGCATTTGAGCCAGTACCTTCTGTTGAAGATAAAAGCAGTAAAGCACCTTCTAAATCAGTTTCAAATAGTAACAAAGTGAAGGCTGAGCAGTACAGTGTAAAAGTAGATGGTAAAGTTTATGACGTAGTAGTAGCGCAAGGTGGTGAACTTAAAGAAGTAACATTAAAAGACTCTGAGCACATTCCTCAATCTGCTTCGGTTGCATCAGGTGAAACACTTAACGCGCCTCTAGCCGGTAATATTTTTAAGATTAAGGTAAAAGCTGGGCAAGTTGTTAACGAAGGCGATGTAGTGATTATTATGGAAGCCATGAAAATGGAAACTGAAATACGCGCTACGCATACCGGAACAATTGCTGAAGTGTTAGTTAGTGAAGGCGATGCTGTAACTACCGGCGACGCTATGATTGCATTAGCTTAGGAGTAAATAGAGGATGGAAGGTATTTTAAACCTCTGGAATGCGACAGGCATTGCTAACTTTACAATCCCATCGTTAATAATGATTGCGGTAGGGTGTTTATTACTGTTTTTAGCGATAGCTAAAGGCTTTGAACCACTATTATTACTACCTATTGGTTTTGGTGCAATTTTAACAAATGTACCAGTGGCAGGTTTGTCAGACCCAGGTGGGCTTTTGTACTACGTTTATTATGTGGGTATTGATACGGGGATTTTTCCGCTGTTGATATTTATGGGAGTAGGGGCGCTGACCGACTTTAGCGCACTTATTGCAAACCCACGTATGTTGTTATTAGGTGCGGCTGCACAGTTTGGTATTTTTGCTACATTGTTTGGCGCTATATTACTTAACTATGTGCCAGGTTTTGAATTTACTCTACAGGACGCATCGGCTATAGCCATTATAGGTGGTGCCGATGGGCCAACAGCAATATTTTTAGCATCAAAACTGGCACCTGATTTACTAGGCGCAATAGCAGTAGCTGCGTATTCATATATGGCACTTGTGCCAATTATTCAGCCGCCAATTATGCGTGCACTAACAACCCCAGAAGAGCGTAAAATAAAAATGCCAGAGCTTCGCAAAGTATCTAAAAAGGAAAAGATTATTTTTCCACTTATGGTGCTTAGTTTAACGGCTATGTTTTTACCGGCTGCTATACCGCTGGTAGGTATGTTTTGTTTAGGTAACTTAATGCGAGAGTCGGGTGTTGTTGATAGATTAAGTAACAGTGCTCAAAACGAAATCATCAATGTTACAACTATATTTTTAGGCTTAGCTGTAGGTTCAAAGCTTGCTGCAGATAAGTTTTTAACTGTTGAGACGATTGGTATTTTAGTGCTTGGTGCACTGGCTTTTGCAATTGGTACGGCATCTGGCGTATTTATGGCAAAAGGACTTAACCGAATATCTAAAACGCCTATAAATCCATTAATTGGGGCGGCAGGTGTATCGGCTGTGCCAATGGCGGCACGAGTAGTTAATAAAGTTGGCCTTGAAAGTAACCCACATAACTTTTTACTTATGCATGCAATGGGACCCAACGTAGCGGGTGTACTTGGTAGTGCAGTTGCTGCGGGTATCTTATTAGCACTTGTTGGCTAAAAATGTAATTTAAAATAGATTAACCATTAAGCGCAGTTTACTGCGCTTTTTTTTGTTCTTAATTTCTTCGCCTCTTAATGGTTTCTTGTTTAGTGCTTTTTGTTTACAGTAACAGCTCTTCAACATTTTAAGGATAGTTATCATGCTTCACACACCTTTAGCAAAGCACTTGCCTCATGTTAGTAAACTTGTATTTGGATGTATGGGTCTGGGCGGCGGTTGGAATAAAGACGCAATCACTGATGCACATGTTAAGCAAGCTCATGAATGTATAGATAACGCCATTGAAGGTGGTATTAATTTTTTTGACCATGCTGATATTTATACTTTTGGTAAAGCAGAACAGGTTTTTGGTAAAGCATTAAGTGAGCGACCAGAGCTTAGAGAGCACATGTATATTCAATCTAAGTGTGGGATTCGTTTTGAAGATGACTTAGGGCCAAAGCGTTATGATTTTTCATCAAAGTGGATTGAGCAGTCAGTTGAAGCATCATTAAAACGATTAAATACAGATTATTTAGACGTACTTATGCTGCATCGCCCTGATCCACTCATGGAAGTTAACGAGATTGCTCGTATATTTAGTTGCTTAAAAGAAAGCGGTAAAGTGCGCAATTTTGCAGTGTCTAATATGCAGCAGCACCAAATGAACTTTTTACAACATGCGCTTGATATGCCAATTGTGGCTAACCAAATTGAGGCTAGTTTACAAAAACATCAGTTTGTTGATGAAGGTGTATATGCCGGTAACAGTGACGGTAAAGATCTTAATTTTACGCCAGGTAGTATTGAGTACTGTCGCCATTTTGAAATCCAAATTCAAAGCTGGGGTAGTTTATGCCAAGGCTTGTACAGCGGTAGTGATTTATCAAACGCATCTCAGGCAGATATCAACACCAGTCTTTTAGTTAATAAGCTGGCTGCACTTTATGAAACCTCTGCTGAGGCAATTGTACTTGCATGGTTGCTTCGCCATCCCGCATCTATTCAGCCAATTATTGGAACAACTAATGCTAAACGGATTAAAGCCTCTTGTGATGCTGTAAACGTAGAGCTAACTCGTGAGCATTGGTATGCACTTTATGTAAGCGCTAAAGGCCACGAATTACCATAAGTAGGGCTTTAATATGAACATATTCGTTATTTTAATTGGTTTGTTTGTTGCGCTGGCGATACTTATACCCTTGCTTGAAAAGTATCAAAGTAAAATAGGGCTCAACGGCGCAACCAAATACAGTAAATATATTTGGCCATTAGTGATGGTGTCTTTAGTTATTCAGCTCATTTATGTACTGATGTACTGATGTACTAATGGTTTATAGCGTATACAAAAAAGCCTTTGCAGGTTAAACCTGCAAAGGCTTTTTTAATGTTTATTGATAAACTTTATTTAAGTGCTAACTGTAGCTCGCGATTGCGCTCAAGCTGGGCAATAAAGTTATCAGCAATAGGTTTAAACTTGGCAAGTTCTGAGCGAGGTAATGGCTCTGACTTAGGGAGTTTTACAGTTTTAGGATTACGGTGAACGCCATTTACTAAAAATTCATAGTGTAAATGTGCACCAGTAACACGACCTGTAGAACCTACAGTACCAATTTGTTGGCCCTGTTTAACTTTTTGGCCCGTTTTAACTAGCTTCTTATTTAGGTGTAAGTACTTAGTTACATATTGCGTGCCATGGCTAATAAATACGTAGTTACCGTTGTACTTGCTGTAACCGGCTTTAATTACTTTACCGTTACCAGATGCAACAACAGGTGTGCCAGTGCGTGCAGCAAAGTCGATACCACGGTGCGCTCTAACTTGCCCAGTAACAGGGTGTAAGCGGCGAGGATTAAAGCTCGAACTAATATACTTAAAGCTTACAGGTGCACGTAAAAATGCTTTTTTCATGCTACGCCCTTCGGGCGTATAAAAATTTCCGTCGGTATGGCGAATAGCTGCAAAGCGCTGACCTTGGTTTACAAATTCAGCTGCAATAATCTTACCGGTACCAATAAACTCGCCATCAACATAGTGAGACTCGTAAATTAAGCCAAATACATCGCCTTTACGAATGTCGTTTGCAAAATCAACATCCCAACCAAATATGTCAGCAAAGTTCATTATTTGGCGTTCGCTTAAACCTGCTGCAATTGCTGAAGTCCAAAAGTTATTAGATATTTCGCCGCCAGCGGTTTTGGTTAGCGTTTCAATTTCTTTGCTATCAATAGCTGTATCGTAGTTACCTTCTTCGTTTAAGGTAACAAATAAAGTATCTGTTTTTGAAATCACATAGCGCAGTTGAGCTAAGGAGCCATCTTCAGCTGTCGCAAAACTAAGTATTTCACCTGGGTGAATTTTAGTAAGTTTGCGAGTCTCTGCATTAGTGTTAATTAGTTTATGAAGCGTTTGAGCCGAAAAACCAGCACGCTTAAAGATAATTGCTAAATTGTCGCCATTTTTAACTTTATGATCGACAAAATCGTATTCTGGTAACTTTTCTGCTGCTTGCTTTGAATTTAACTCAGTTAATTTTTCGTTGTTATCAACTTTAACTTGTAACTCATAGCGCTTACCAATTTCTAGTGCATTTGCACTATTGTCTTTGGATGCAGTGGCTTTTTCAGAAGGAAGAAAGGCTAAGCCAACAATAGCAGAAACCAAACCTAGAATAAGCAATTTGTGTTTTTTGGGGAGCGTGTGAACCACGTGAACCATAACGTGCCTTTTTCTGCTGTCAAGATAATAAATACATAATATTGCAGGATATACTTAATAATGTACGAATACTAGTGTTTTGTAGATTTAAACTGACCTTAAACTACGCTAAAATCGGGCTTAGAAAGCCTTTTTTAACGCTCTACCTAGCTAAGACTCAATTGATTTAGTTTAGTTGCATGAATCACTTAAAAAGTTGTTTTAATTAGGTAGAAATTTGTTATGTTAGCTACATCTATTTATTCGGTTTAAACCTTTATTAAACCGTGACTACGCAAGTAACTAGTCGCCCCTTCGTCGGCAGAATTTTGGAGTAATACACAGTGGATTTACAAACCGCTCTAGCAGAGATAAAACGCGGTGCAGAAGAAATATTAATTGAAGACGAACTAGTTGAAAAACTAAAGTCGGGCAAGAAGCTAAAAATAAAAGCAGGCTTTGATCCTACAGCGCCTGATTTACACTTAGGACACACTGTACTAATTAATAAAATGAAAACCTTTCAGGATTTAGGTCATGAGGTTATTTTCTTAATTGGTGACTTTACTGGCATGATTGGTGACCCAACGGGGAAAAACGTAACGCGTAAACCACTTACTCGTGAAGATGTACTAGCCAATGCCGAAACATATAAAGAACAAGTATTCAAAATTCTAGATCCTGCTAAAACCACTGTTGCATTTAACTCTACTTGGATGGAAAAGTTAGGCGCTGCAGGCATGATTAAACTTGCTGCAAACCAAACCGTAGCACGTATGCTTGAACGTGATGACTTTAAAAAGCGTTATGGAAGCGGCCAACCAATTGCAATTCATGAGTTTTTATATCCACTGGTACAAGGTTGGGATTCGGTTGCACTAGAGTCAGATGTTGAACTAGGTGGAACTGATCAGCGCTTTAATTTGTTAATGGGCCGTGAGCTACAAAAAGTAGAAGGTCAAAAGCCGCAAACAGTATTAATGATGCCATTACTTGAAGGTACTGACGGCGTTCAAAAAATGTCTAAGTCGCTTGGTAATTACATTGGTATTACTGATGCGCCTAACGATATGTTTGGTAAAATAATGTCAATTAGTGATGTGCTAATGTGGCGTTACTACGACTTATTAAGTGCGCTTTCTATTGAAGAAATTGCAGCTCAAAAAGAACGTGTTGAGCAAGGTACGAATCCGCGCGATATTAAAATTGAACTAGCTAAAGAGCTAATTGCTCGTTTTCATAGTGAAGCTGATGCACAAGGTGCACATGATGATTTTATTCAGCGTTTTCAGAAAAAAGCGTTACCAGATGAAATCCCAGAGCTAACAATCACTATTGCAGAAGATACTATTTTAATTGCTAACTTGCTTAAAGAAGCAAATTTAGTAGTAAGTACATCAGAAGCAATGCGTATGATTAAGCAAGGTGCAGTTAAACTTAACGGTGAAGATAAAATAACTGATACCAAACTTGAAATAGCAAAAGGCACAACGGCTATTTACCAAGTAGGTAAACGTAAGTTTGCAAACATCACTGTAGCTTAAGCACAGTTTAAAAACTAAAAAACCAGCCTAGGCTGGTTTTTTTGTGCTCGTATTTTGAGCCCTTTAAATCAATTTTAATATTTCAATACTGGCTATTACTAACAACCAAAATACACGGGCCTGATTTAACCTATTAATTATTACAGGTACATCCTCGGGTGTAGGTAGTCTATCAGTACCAATACGCATTTTATTAAAGCGAGTACCTAAATAAACTGCAGGCCCGCCCAGCTGCACGCCAAGTGATGCAGAACATGTGCATAAGAGCCAGCCTGTATTTGTTTGATAAAAATGCCTGCCATAATGCTTTATATAATGCATGCTTTGTTTGCTTGCTCGACTTGCTGCAATAGTTAAAGCGAGTAAGCGCATCGGAATATATTCAATAATAAACAAGAGTGTTTTAAGCGGTTTTAAAAAGTAACTATTTGGGGGGATATCACTACGCCAGGCTTGTTGTATTAAAGTAAGTAACCGATAGGCGAGGGCAGCAATAGGACCAAATGCTAAAAATATGAATATGACTACGAAATAGTATCGAGCGGTGCGCAGTATTAAACTCTCAATTAATGCTTTGATAATACCAGCTGATGAAAGTCTATTAACTTCACGGGCAAGCAGTGGCTTTAGTAATTCGCGCGCTGTGGATTTTTGATTTTGTTTAGTTAGCTTTGCAATGCGAAGTGCTTTTTTATCAATGCTCTTACTTTCTAAGCATAAGTATAAAATAAGGCCAGCGAGTAATTCAGGATAAAAAGCAAACTCGAGTAGCAACACTACAATAATGAGAATGACACTTAAAATAAGTGAGCTTGCGAGTATAGCTGCCAAATATTGATAGCTTTTAGGTTCTTTGCTTTTGTATATACGTTTGCCAATAGCACTAAAAACAGCATTTAACGCCGTATTAGGATGATACCAGCTAATAAGGGGAATAAAGCGCTCAGCAAGGAGCGCTAGTATAAAGGCAATAAAGTCCAAGTGATTTTGAACAATATTGCTAAGCATTTACAAAGATACTGCTGTTAGTTTTTCTAAAAGTGCAACAACCATTTTAGATGAGTTGATTGATGCTGTTTCTAGGTATTCTTCAAATGATTGTGGTGACTCTTTACCAGCAATATCAGACATTGAGCGAATTACAACAAATGGTGTGTTTAGCGTAAAACACGTTTGTGCAATAGAAGCACCTTCCATTTCAACAGCAAGCATTGTAGGAAAATCACTACGTGCTTTATCAATGCGTATAGGGTCACACATAAATGTGTCACCAGTACAAATTAAGCCAACGAGTGTTTTAACATCACTGATTTGTTCGATTGTTTGCTGTGCTGTTTCAACTAATTTAGGGTGTGCTGCAAAGCCTGCCGGCATTTGTGGTACTTGGCCAATTTCGTAGCCAAAAGCAGTTACGTCTACATCGTGGTGACGTACTTCTGACGAAATTACTACATCGCCAACACTTAGCGATGGATCGAATCCACCGGCTGAGCCTGTGTTAATTATGCAATCAGGTTTGAAGTTATCGATCAGTAAGGTAGTTGCAATAGTTGATGCGACTTTACCAATACCAGATTGAACAAGTGTCACCGTGTTACCAGCCAACTCGCCAGTATAAAAAGTGAAACCTGCTTTAGTTAAAATTTGTGGGTTTTGCATAGCTTCACGTAAAATTTTAACTTCTGGCTCCATTGCGCCAATAATACCAACATTCATAAAGTTTAATTCCTGAGTTTGAATCACTTGATTATACGTGAAGTTAACAATAAAAAACAAAAAAGCGAGCTTGTTTATGAGCTCGCTTTAAATACTTTTTAGGAGAGTATTTAATTCGTTTTTTAAATTTCAGCTAACGCGGTGGTTTGCGCTTTAGCCTGAGAAGGTGAAAGTACCGCTGGCTTATGTGAGCGATTACGAACAGGGCGCTGAGTTTGTGTTGCTGCAGGCTTACCAAGTTTAAACATAATTGCATCGCGTACTTCAGAAGGGCGGTAGCCCGATTTAACTTTCATACGAATATGTGGAATGCCCGCAGACTCTAGTGCACCGTTTACAAACCAGTCGCGTTGAGCTTTGTGGCCATCTTTGTTGGCATTGTTAACTAGGTCAACAGCAGCAATGATTGTTAGTTTTTCTTTGTCGATTAAAACAAAGTCGAGTTGCTTATTTTTAGCTTTAGCTAAAGCAGCACGTTTAGACTTTACTGAAAGGCCTTGCTTACAGTCAATAACGTCGATTAACTTAACACGACTAACAATTTTATATTGATCGCCAACAGCACGCTCTAGAAGATTTAAAAAAGCGCCTTCAACCTGCGTAAAAACAGTTTGCTTGCGAGTAAAAGGATACGGGTTTCCGCCATCGTCATTAAATTTTGACGCAACAACAGAGGCCCCGACAACTAATACTAGGATTAAAAATAAAGCGAATTCCATACGGTAACTCCATAACAACAAATTGACACTGCTCAAATAAAGCAATTTACGTGCCTAAAAAGTATGGGTTATAAAATAATTACCGACTGGTATACAAGCAATAGCTACACAGCGATTAAGCTTTGTAGCCTCCTTTAATACCTTTTACTGCAATAGCAACAGCATCGTGTGCATGCAGTGACTCATAGTGGTTTATTTGCAGCCAATAATCACTGTAATTGTTTGCCTCTAGCAGTGCTTTAATTTTACGCGCTGCATCTTCACAAAACATAAGGTTTTGACCATTCAAACGGGCAAATTCTTGCTCGTCTTCACGTTTTACTGCTGCTTGTACTGGTGTTTTAAGCTCAGCTTCAAGGGTGTTAATTAGCGTAACTACGTCAAATTCTTGAATGTTGCTATCAAGCTTTACTTTTACGTTGGCAATAGAGCGCTGCGAGTGGGGAGTAGCTACAATGCCTTGTGTAGTGCCTAGCCATTCGTGCACATCTTTTTGGCTTAAGGTTTCTTGGTTAAACTTTTCGTTAAACGCGTTTTGTATAAGCTGTCGCGCAAGTGCAGCAGAGCATGGGCACGTTGAAGAATAAGTAACATCTACGGTTAGCTCGTAGCTAATAACGTTATTTTCAATTGTACTGGTAAGTACAACGGGGTAGCTTTTCCAGCCCGCTTTACCACTTAATAGTGACTTACGGCGTAGCGGTAATTCAAATTTAAATTCAATTTGTGCTTTATCGCTCAGCCCTTCGTGGCTAGTTATAAAGGTATCGAGTGCCTGCGCTATCGTTTGCGGATTGACTTGCTGCTCGGTTGAAAGCAGATCAAGTGCCAAAAATAGACGTGACATATGAATGCCTTTGGCATCTTCTTTATGTAAATTTACAAATGCACGAGCTTTGGCGTTTACTGTAACTGGAGATAAGTCTCGGGATTCAAAAATAAATGGCAGTTCTATTTCGCCCATGCCAACCCAGTCTAATTTACCTGTTTGTAAAGCGGGTGCAGTGTCTGCTATATCTGGCATATTGGTTTGCATGTGCGCTACTCGTATTTTGGGGATAATAAAGCGGGGCATTTTACACTAAATAATTTATTGCTGAAATGATGAGTTTAATAGATGAGCTAAATCAAACATGAAAAATTCTGTTTTTATCGCACAACGTGAGTAGTGGTAGGAGAAAAATGCTAAAATTTGGGAAAATGGTATGTTTGTACATACGCATTGCCTTCTTTATATTAAGTACACAGCTAAGAGATAAAATTACGTATGACCGATTATTCTTTGAGCCCTTGGGCTCGGGTACTTTCCAGCTCAATAACGCGATTTGGTGAATTTAAAACCGCTGCTATTTGTTACACTTTATTTTTAACTGTATCTCTTATTTTATCGAGCATGTTTTATTATGTGGCGATAGGCGAATTACACCTGGTTGATATTTTAGCCGTGGTATTTTTTACGGCTGTAGTTTCTCCTTTAATTATAAGTGTGTTGCTTAATTCAATTCGACAACTAGATGCCTCATATGCTTATTTAGATAGCGCCACCAAGCAAGAAAAGCTTTTAAATCAAACCTTAAAAGATAACATTAATCGTCTAAATATCGAAATTGATGAGCGTAAAATGGCATTTCATGCCAAGCACCGCGCTATTGAAGAACTACGACGAGAAATTGCTGAGCGTAAAAAAACACAACAAGAACTTGCTCAACAAAGCATGCTGCAGCGCTCAATAGTAGATTCATCTCCTGATTTGTTTTATTACCGCGATAATAATGGCGTGTTTGCTGGTTGTAATAAAATGTTTGAAGAAGTAATGGGCAAATCAAGTAGCGAACTAATTGGCAAAACGGTTGAGCAAATATTTCCTAGTCACTTTTTATCTGAAGTTTTGAAAACCGATAAAGAAGTAGAGCAAAGCCATAAAGCGCTGACTATTGATGTGGGTTATGAGGTGAATGGTGAAATGCGTTGGTTCGAGCTGCGTAAATTGCCTTTTATAAATGATGACGGTGACTACATTGGTTTACTGGGCTTTGGTCGTGATATCACAAGTCGTAAGGAGGCCGCTCAAGCGCTCGAAACGGCCTATAAAGACAAAGGTAAGTTTATTGCTACATTAAGCCATGAACTTCGAACACCGCTTAATGGTATTGTTGGTTTAACACGAATGCTGCTTGATACTGACTTAAACAAACAGCAGCGTAGTTGGGGTAATACTATATTTTCGAGTGCTGAAACGCTCGGTAATATTTTTAACGATATTATTGATTTAGACAAAATAGATAGAGATCAGCTCGATATAGTGACCAACTCTATTAACGTGTCAGACTTTATAAATGACGTTGTTAACTTTGCGGGCTTAATCGCGGAGCAAAAAGAGCTAGAGTTTGATATTAAGCGCAATGGGATGCTGGATATTTACGCACAGCTCGACCCAACTCGCTTACGCCAAGTTGTTTGGAACTTAATTAATAACGCCGTTAAGTTTACACAGCAAGGAAAGGTAACTCTTGAATGTAGCCGAGAGAATAGAGTTGAAGGCCCGTGGTTAGTTATTAAAGTATCGGATACCGGCCAAGGTATTCCGCCAGAGCAGCTTGCTCATATATTTGATATGTATTACAAGGCGCCAGACTTAAACGGGACTAACGCTATAGGCTCAGGTATTGGTTTAGCTGTAACTAAGGCGCTTGTAAGTGCAATGAAAGGAATAATTACAGTAAATAGTACTGAGGGCGAAGGGAGCTGCTTTACAGTGCAGATACCGCTTAGTTTATGTGTAGCACCAACAGAGCAAAGTTATGTTGGTCGTGGTTTGTATATTTTACTAGTAGAAGATGTACCTCTTAACGCCGAAATTGCTACAAACTTATTAGAGCAACGCGGGCATGAGGTATTGTGGGCTGAAACCGGTGAAGATGCACTCTCGTTTGTCGAAACCGAAGATGACTTAGATTTAGTATTACTTGATATGCAATTGCCTGATATAAATGGTGACGTAGTTGCCAAACAAATACGCTCAGACAGTCACTTTGATAAATTACCCATTGTAGCTCTGACCGCCAATGTTCGTAGTGCTGAAGAAGAGCTTGAAGGTATATCAATACAAGGAGCGCTTGCTAAACCAATTAACACAGTGAAGCTTGATAAAATGCTGGCCGATTTATTTGGAATTAAGCAAAGTGAATGCACAGAGCCACTGTTAAAAGTAAGTGAAGAAGCCCTTAAAGGCATTGATGCACACTTATTAGATATAGAAACAATAGAAGACTTTGTCAATTCAATGGGCTTAGTTGTGTTTAGACGCAGTAGTCAGCTATTCGAAAAGCTAAGTCCACAATATCAGCAAGAGTTACTTACTTCATTAAATACTGGTGATAGAGAAGAGTATGAATCAGTAGCGCATAAACTCAAAGGTGCGGCTGGCTCAGTAGGTCTTAATGATGTGCAGCTTCATGCCAAAATAATGGAACATGGTGCGATTGATGAATCTGATGAGGTGTTAAAGCAGTGGTTAGATATTCTGGCAGATAAAATAAATGAAGGACAAAAAGCCCTTCATTTATTTTTACAGCAATTAGAGTGAAACTAATTAGCTCTAATTAAGCGTCAATTTTACCAATGAAACGGTAACCTTCACCATGGATGGTGCTGATTAACTCAGACGTTGAGTTATCACTTTCAAAATGCTTACGAATGCGACGAATAGTAACGTCAACAGTACGGTCATTTGCGCGAAGCTCACGGCCTGTCATATGCTTAATTAATTGCTCACGGCTGAAAATGCGACCTGGAGAATCAAGCATTAAACGAAGTGCTCTGTACTCACCTTTAGGTAAACGCTTAGCGTCGCCATTTGGAGAAGTAAGACAACGGCTGTTTTCATCAAGTTCCCAACCATTAAACGTAATAACACCATTTGTTTCTAGTGCTGACTCTTCACCACCTAAGGCAGTACGAGTAATAAGGTTGCGAGCTCTGATAGTTAATTCACGCGGGTTGAACGGTTTAGTAACGTAGTCATCTGCGCCAATTTCAAGACCTAAAATACGGTCAACATCGTTATCACGACCAGTTAGGAATATAAGACCTACTTTACGCTTTTGGCGTAATTCACGGGCTAAAATAAGACCGTTTTTACCAGGAAGGTTGATATCCATAACTACAAGATTAACGTCATCGTTATTTGTAAGCTTGTCATGCATATCATCGCCATCAATGGCTTCAATAACTTTGTACCCTTCAGCTTCAAATAAACTAACTAGGTTCAGTCGAGTTACGTCTTCATCTTCTACGATTAGAATGACTGGCGTTTGCATTATTAATTAACCTTTTGGAATATATTATTTATAAAAAATCGGTGACTAATTTATAACCGATTACTAGAGATTATAGGATTATACCCATTTGTTAACAAGGAAAAAACAAATTGGATAAAAATAAAACAGTAGGGTGTCCAAAGTCTGCTAAAAAGGACAGTGCAAAAACTACTGTTTAATTGATATATACATGGATGTAGCTATTTGAATCATAAAGTCGAAGCCATTTTCCTTTGATAATTGACATATCATTCAATCAAACAAGGTACTTAAAATAATCAGACTAATTCAAAGCAAAACTATATCACTTTTTAACCTTTCATCAATGTATGTGATACAGCAAAGATAAAAAAGTTCATAAATCGCTTGGTAATATTTATTTAAAGCAATTAAATAATGTTACGCACTTATCACATGCCTCATTAATGAGGTCATTAAATGCTAATTCAAGGATAAATTTTAAATATATGCACTTTTTAATGGTCTTTATTTAAGGAATAGTAATTATAAAGCGAGCACCGCGTTTTTCTTCAAGATCAAACATCACTCTTCCGCCAAGTGCTTGTGTTACTAGGTTATAAACTAAGTGCATGCCTAAGCCACTTGCGCCTTGCCCGCGCTTTGAAGTTACAAATGGGTCAAAAATTCTATTTTTAATATTTTTGTCAACGCCCTGACCATTGTCAGAATAAACGATTGTTAATTTTTTCCCGACGAGTTCTACGTCAAAGCGAATTTCATTGTTTTCTTTACCTATAAATCCATGAATTACAGAGTTCATAAGTAACTGCTGAAAAACTTGTTGTAGAGGTTCAGATTTACTATGAATAGCCAAGTCGGTCGGACAGTTGATAGTGACAACAGGCTTTTTGGGCAATAATTCAGATTGAATCGACGTTAAAACATCACTTATTAATTTGTGCACATTAATATAGGTATTTACACCGTCATCTTGAATAACCGCTACTTTTTTAAAGTTAGATATAAGGTCAGCTGCACGATTTAAGTTGCGGTAAATTAAATCTAAGTTTTCAATACCTTCATCTATAAAGCGTTTTAGATGGCTTGAGGTCAGTTTTTTGTCATCAAAGCTTTGCTGTATGTCTGCTAGTTTATCTCTAAGTAACGTAGAACCTGTAATACCTAGCCCTATTGGTGTGTTAACTTCATGGGCAACACCTGCAACCATTTGCCCTAAAGATGCCATTTTTTCGTTTTCAACAATTTGTGTTTGGTATTGATGCATCCGCTCAAGAGTTGATAAAAGCTCTTGATTTGCCTCTCTAAGGGCGATTGTTCGTTGGTTTACTTTTTCTTCAAGGCTTAGGTTTAGTTGTTTGATTTCTTGCTTATCTTTTTCGTGGCGTTCAAGTTGTTTTTTTGTACGCGTAAGCATGATATTTAAACTATTTGAAAGAGCACTTATTTCTTTTACATCAGTTACTGGTGCGCGTGCATCGTAGTTATGATTTTTAGACACATCCTGCAATAACATGCTTAATTGCTCTATTGGCTTAGCTATACGTCGTTGAACTTTAATAGCAATAAAGTAAACAACCGCCAGAATTAATAATGTTAATAACACGTCTATTAATATTTTTCTCTCAATATAAACCTCTAAACTCTCGAGGCTTCCTCGCATATACACATAACCTACTACTTGTTCGTTATCGTAAATAGGGCGGGTTAGCTCAATATGGTCACTCGTAATTCGTGGTGTTTTTAGCTCTTCTACACTGTCTATTCTTAGTGGCACAGGAGGTGTTTTTTTAGCATTAAAGCTAATAAAGAAAACAGGCTTTTGGGATGCTTTTTCTATTGAGTAAATATGTATGTTTTTTACAAGAGGGATCTTTTCAAATGACTTGAGGCGTTTTTCTTCTGTTTTACGATCATCTTCAATTACCGATTGCCCAGCATCAAAAGCTACAATTTCAGAAAGAATAACAAGCTTATTAACTATTAATTGCTTTTGTTCTTTCACGCTTAAATACGTAGAGATAGAAATAGATAACGATAAGCAAATAGCTGTAATAAGCATGATCAAATTAATGAGTGCTTTTCGAATGCTACTTTGATGAACTTTTTTAGGCATTATTTCATTATCGCCTGAGTTAAATTTAATTATTTAGAGTTTTAGTTTAGCAAAGACGTGGAAAAATGAAGGAAAAAAACTAAATTAATTCTTATATTTATTCGAAAGTTAGCTTGAGCACGTTTGTGCTCAATCATTTTACAAATTTAAATTAGCTGCTATATACAGCAAATTTATTGTTCTTAAATACAGTTTGATAGCTTTCAAACTGAGTTTCTAAAATAGGCGGGTACTTTAAAAAGCTGTTAGCAACAATATTTAGCTTCCCTAATTTAGTTAAATGCTGTTTTGCATTAGCTAAAAATGTTTCTGCTACTGTGTAGTCGGTTGCAATACCAGTATGAAAAGGTGGATTGCTAATAATTAAATCAAACTTGCCATTAATGCTTTTAAGGCCGTCACTTAATATAGCCTCACCATTGATGTTGTTAAGCTTTAGGGTTTGCTGTGTTGCATAAGTTGCCAGCGCACTTACATCACTACACACAAACTCAAGTGCTGGATTATGAAGCCCTAAAAAAGTTGCTATTAAACCTGCGCCACAACCAAAGTCGAGAACTTTGCCTTGCTTAATTGTCGGTGCGTTTTCCAGTAGAACTTTCGTTCCTATATCTAAACTACCGTGATTAAACACTCCAGGAACACTAATAGCTGTAAATTCAGTGTCGGCAACATTAACAACAAACTTTTTATGGTAAGTCGTAATATCAAAGTGAGGGTGCTTAGAAATTTCAGCAAATGAGTAAAGAACGCAGTGCTTAGCTGAATCAATCTTGTTACTAAACTCAGCTTTACCAGCTAGTTGCTTTTCAATTGACTTAACACCACTTTTGTTTTCGCCTACCACTAATAGTTCGGCATCATCAGTAATAGCAGATCGAATATTATCAAGTGCCATTAATAACTCTGGTTTTGATTTAGGGTAGTAAAGAATAACTAAATCGTAGTCGTTACCAGGTATTGTGTGGCTTACATGAACATCAACATCTTTGGTGTTTTTAGCAAACTCTCCGTTAGCATGGTTGTAGCTAAACGCAGTTACTTTGCTTTGCGGATTAAGTCTTTTAAGCTCTGTTAAAAAGCCATCTTGAACAAAGTTGACCACCAAGATAGATTTTCCCGTTAGTGCCTCGCTATTACGAAGTAACAGTAAACTTGGGTTGGTTAGTACGCTCATAAATGGCTTTGCCTTACAGTATATTTAGTTTTATAAAAGTAAAAGTGAGTAATTAAATTTAATTATTCTGTGCGCTCAAACATTAAATCCCACACGCCATGACCTAGGCGATGTCCGCGCTGCTCAAACTTAGTAAGCGGGCGTAAATCTGGACGTGGAACATAATCATTTGTTTCTGATTGGTTTTTAAAACCAGGAGCTACGTTCATTACTTCGAGCATGTGCTCTGCGTAGTTTTCCCAATCTGTTGCCATATGAAAAACACCACCCATTTTAAGTTGGGCTCTTAGCTTTTCAACAAACTCAGTTTGTACAATACGGCGTTTGTGATGACGCTTTTTATGCCAAGGGTCAGGGAAAAACAGCTGTAGTGTTGTTAAGCTTTCATTAGGTATACAATCTGCAAGTACTTCAACTGCATCGTGTTCAAAAATGCGTAAGTTGGTAACGCCTGCTTCATCGGCATCCATTAAACAAGCACCAACGCCTGGGCGATGTACTTCAATACCAATAAAGTTTAGGTGAGGGGCATTTGTTGCCATTTCAACAAGCGACTTACCCATACCAAAACCAATTTCTACTACTACATCGTTGTTGTTGCCAAAAACTTCGCTTAAATCAAGCATACCGTTTTTATGCTCTAGGCCCATTGTTGGCCAGCATTTTTCGATTGCAGCGGCTTGGCCTTTGGTTAATCGACCTTCGCGTTTTACAAAACTGCGAATGGTGCGGATGTATTTACCTTCTTGCTTAGCTTGCTCAAGGTTAGTGTTGCTTGATTCACTCATATTATTGGCCTGACAAAAACAATGTGTTTAAAAATGGTTGCATATTATCCCTGACCGAGGCCGCAATCACAAGTATTAGCTGGTTTTACACCCCGTATAGCTTGATCTTTTTGTTAACTGCAATAGACTGAGCCGCTATTGGGCATCAGTAAAAGTTAAAAATGTTGGATTTAAATAAAGAACAGTCACACTGGTTTTCTAATCAAGTTGTTGATTGGTATCACCTTCATGGGCGTAAAACACTCCCGTGGCAGCTAGGTAAAACACCTTATAAAGTGTGGGTGTCTGAAGTGATGCTGCAGCAAACCCAAGTTATTACTGTTATTCCATACTTTGAAAAGTTTATGCAAAGCTTTCCAGATATTATCGCTTTAGCTGATGCGGATGAAGATTTAGTACTGCATCACTGGACCGGCTTAGGGTATTACGCACGTGCGCGTAACTTACATAAAACAGCCAAAATAGTACGTGACAAATACCAAGGTGAGTTTCCGAAAACACTCGATGAAGTAATGGATTTACCTGGAATAGGGCGCTCTACTGCAGGGGCTGTTTTATCATTGTCGCTTGGGCAGCATCACCCTATTTTAGATGGGAACGTGAAGCGAGTTTTAGCGCGCTATTTTATGATTGAGGGCTGGTACGGCGTTAAAAAGGTCGAAAACCAGCTTTGGCATTTATCAGAGCAGTTAACGCCTAAAGATAATGTTACTGAGTTTAATCAAGCTATGATGGATTTAGGGTCGAGCGTTTGCTCACGCAGCCGGTTTGATTGCGATGCTTGCCCATTAAACTCAGGCTGTGGTGCTTTTAATGCAGGTAAAGTAAAAGAGTTTCCACATTCTAAACCTAAAAAAGCAGTTCCTAAAAAGAGTTGTCATCAGTTAATTATTCAGTGTGGTGATAAAGTGCTTATGGAAAAACGTCCTAACAGCGGTATTTGGGGCGGATTGTTTGGCTTTTTTGAATTTAATGAGTATGAAGAGCTTCAAATATTTTTAGCTCAGCAAGGCCTAGAGGCTAGTTTAGTAGAGCTTGAAGCGTTTATTCATGTGTTTTCACATTTTGAATTGAGGATTAACCCGCATGTCCTCAATGTTAAGAAAACTCCTGATGTGGTAAACGATAAGCAATTAATCTGGTATCCGCTTGATCAATCAATAGAGGTTGGCCTAGCAGCGCCAACTAAAAAGTTGGTTAAACAAATTACAGCAATAGTATAGAATAGCTCCATATTTAGCGTTAGAGAGAATCAATCATGGCACGTACAGTATTTTGTCAAAAGTTACAAAAAGAAGCCGAAGGGCTTGGCTTTCAGTTATACCCTGGTGAAATTGGTGAAAAGATTTTTAATAACATCTCTAAAGAAGCGTGGGCTCAGTGGCAACATAAACAAACAATGCTTATTAACGAAAAGCATTTAAATATGATGGACCCAGAACACCGCACATTTTTAGAAGAGCAAATGGTTGGTTTTTTGTTTGAAAACAAAGATGTAGTAATTGAAGGTTATCGACCGCCTGAAAAGTAATGTTTTAAACATAAGAAAAGGGCTATTAAGCCCTTTTTTTATGTTTATTTATTCATTTAACTCATCTTCTTGCTCAGATATTTTAATTTGTTCCTTTAAAAATTGAGCAGCTTTAGAGTATTCAATTTCCAGCTTATCTCTTAACTCTATTAATTCATCGGTTGTGAGTTCACCTTCTTTACATTTATCTTCAAATGCACTTGAAAGTTCTGCCACCGTTTGGGCACCAATTGTCTTGGAGATCGATTTTAATTGATGACACCCTTCAATAATCTCATTTAAGTCGTTAACCATAACGCCGGAATTAATACTCTTAATTAAGCCTTGGCTTTGTTCTAAATACATTTTGAAAAAACGAATTTGCTTAGCGTCATCACCGTTTACATATTTAGCAACAGCTTCCATATCAATAGGTAGTGCCATAGTTTGATGAATAACTACATTTGGGTTTTGGCTTTGTTTATCGCTCCAACGTTTTAGAGTTTCTTCTAACGCGTTTAGCTCTATAGGTTTGGTAATGAAGTCGTTAATACCTACTGCTAAACAGCGCTCTTTTTCGCCTTTAAGTGCGTTTGCTGTTACTGCAATAATGTAAGGCTGTGCATCAATCGATTCTAATAGCTCTGCTTCATTACGGATTTTTTCGACCATATCGTAACCCGACATTTTAGGCATGTGTAAGTCGGTTAAAATAAGTGAGTAATCACCTTTTCTCCACATATCTAGGCCTTCTTCACCGTTGTTCGCTATTTCAACGCCAAAGCCCAGTATATGTAGTTGATCGGTGAGGACTTGTTGGTTTAGAAGGTTATCTTCAACAAGTAAAACCAATTTGTTTGAATTACGTGCCTGCTCAACATTTAAATAGTTATTAAGTGTTTTGGTTTTTTTAATTTGCTTAGGTGTATGTAACCCTGCAGCCACCAATATAGAAAGCATAAAGTTAGATTTACATAGAGGAGAAGCATTAATATAAAAAATGTTTTTATGATTTATAGCTGCTTCATCAAGCTTACTTAGTACTACAACTTGTTGGTTATAATCCTCTAATGAATAAAATAAACGTCTAAGCAGCGCATTAGTTTTATCCATATTGTCTATGCCATCAGCCACCCAAATAATATCTTGTGAATGCTGGTGCTCTTCAATTTCTTCTTCTGTGTGTGCATAAATTATTTTAGCGCCCATGAACGATAAATAACGGTACATTGTTTTTTCACGTTCTAGGTGATTACTAACTACAACAATTTGCTTACCATTTAATGCACCTTTATGTGCGTACTTAATTTTACCCGATGTGCTAAACGGCAGCTCTACTGTAAATTCACTGCCAATCCCGGTATGACTAGTTACATGAATAGTACCTAGCATAAGCTCAGTTAAGCTTTTACAAATAGAAAGACCTAAACCGGTGCCACCATATTCTCGGGTAATTGAGTTTTCGGCTTGAATAAATGGATTAAATATTTCGCGAAGTTGCGCCTGCGACATGCCTTTACCGTTATCAGTTACGCAAAAGCGTAAGGTAAAGTGATCAGTCGTATTATGAACCACCTCTACTGATATTTTTACATGGCCTTGGGTTTTTTCATCAGTGCTAGTGAATTTAATTGCGTTGCTACATAGGTTATAAAGCACCTGACGTACACGCACACTATCACCGGTAAGGTTGATTGGAATATCTGGTGCTATTGCTAGCTCTAAATCAAGCTCACGTTTTTTAGCAACTGATGAGAGTACTCGAGCAACTTCTTCAATGGTATCGGTTACCGAAAATGGGATCGGGTCAATATTTAGCTTTCCAGCCTCAATTTTAGAAAAATCTAAGATATCATCCAAAATGCTCAATAACGAAAATGCTGATTCACGAATAATTGTACTTAAACGATGTTGAGCGCCATCAAGTTCGGTCTGGCGCAGTAAATCAATAGTGCCTATAACACCATTCATCGGTGTTCTTATTTCGTGGCTCATTGTGGCTAAAAAGGTCGTTTTGGTTTCGCTTGCTCGCTCTGCTTTTAATGTGGCTTGCTCAAGCGCTATAGTACGATTTTGCACTTCGGCTTCTAGGCCATTTTGTAATTTATAAAGCTCTTTTTGTGCGGCGTCATTCTCACTCATCGCAGTCTGTACTTTTTGTAGTAGTAAGTTAATGTTTTTTGCCACTACACCTAAACCAATATCAAGCTGCTCATCAACACTACTATTGTAATTAGCATTTTCGGTGATTGCCTGCAGCTCTTGTGTAAGAGTGTCAGTACTTTTTCGTAAGCGACTATTAATGTACATATTAAACATTAAAGTAAATATAAATAATGCAGCTACGCTTGCTATAGCAATAATGTAGGCAATAACTTGAGAGTTTTGAGCGCTTAAAGGAGCGGTTGGTAGGTTTTGCTTAATAATAAGCTCGCCAATAGGTTGATCGTTTAACAGCAGTAAGTGATGTAGGATGCCTTCTTCTACTAGATGCTTTTCAGTTTTAATTGAAGCGATAGCAGGTTTACTACTGCTATATACCAATTGAGTACCTGATGTTGGATTGAAGCGATATAGAGTATATTCAAAGTCATCATCTAATAACGACGTTAAATCAAGTAACTGCCTTACTTTACCTTGACCATACATAGTTAATGCATCAACCATAGGTAAGTCTAATCTATCGGCAAGCGTTACAATATTAACAGATGATGCAGATTGGGCTGTCTTAACTTCAGTTTGTGAATAAAATGAGTGGGCAATAATAGCAAGCGCTGTTACTGCAATATTTATGATTAAAAAAAGAGGTAATAAGCCTTTGACTGGCGATGAAAATTTACTCTGCATTGATTGTTTCCAATTGATGTGATTTTACTACGATAAGTCCCTATCGTACGTATCTAAGCTAATCGTAACATTTACAAAAAATAATTCACTACGGTTTTAGTCTGATTTATTTATATTTATAGTTCGATTTGTGGTAAAAATGAACGTTATTAATAAAAAATACACTGAGTTGTCTGAAAACCGTTCAAACAGTTATAAAGAATAAAAAAAAAGTTGACTTGTAAGGGCAAAACTCGTTTAATACGCCGCACGCCCAGATAGCTCAGTCGGTAGAGATGAGTGGGAATTGCATTAAAAATCCTTCAAGATTTTTAATTAGCACTGTTTAAGTGCCTCGATAGCTCAGTTGGTAGAGCAGAGGATTGAAAATCCTCGTGTCCCTGGTTCGATTCCGGGTCGAGGCACCATTTATTAAAGTAGTGGTGTTTAATCAACAGTTTAAACATTATTACGCGTGCCTTAGCACACAGTTTTGTGTGCCGACTTAGCTCAGCTGGTAGAGCAACTGACTTGTAATCAGTAGGTCAACCGTTCGACTCGGTTAGTCGGCACCATTTATATAAAGTTAATTGTAAAGTATCACAATTAATTAGCACAGTTTATGTGCCTCGATAGCTCAGTCGGTAGAGCAGAGGATTGAAAATCCTCGTGTCCGTGGTTCGATTCCGCGTCGAGGCACCATTTACTTTAAGTTCTCAATCTTTAAAATTGAACGTGCCTTAGCACACAGTTTTGTGTGCCGACTTAGCTCAGCTGGTAGAGCAACTGACTTGTAATCAGTAGGTCAACCGTTCGACTCGGTTAGTCGGCACCATTTATTTAAAGTAGTTTGAAAAGAAAAACTGTAATCAGTAGTCTGTTCAAATTACCCGTCGACTCGGTTAGTCGGCACCATTTATTAAGTTAAAGGTTAATTTTATTAATCGGTAACTAGCACAGTTTATGTGCCTCGATAGCTCAGTCGGTAGAGCAGAGGATTGAAAATCCTCGTGTCCGTGGTTCGATTCCGCGTCGAGGCACCATTTATTGAAAAGCCTTGCTTATGCAAGGTTTTTTTATTTTAAGTGCTTTATAAAAGTTCTCAATCTTTAAAATTGAACGTGCCTTAGCACACAGTTTTGTGTGCCGACTTAGCTCAGCTGGTAGAGCAACTGACTTGTAATCAGTAGGTCAACCGTTCGACTCGGTTAGTCGGCACCATTTATTTTAGGTAACTTGAAGCAACTGACTTGTAATCAGTAGTCTGTATAAGTTACCCGATCGACTTTGTTAGTCGGCACCATTTATTTAAAAGCCTCGCTTATAGCGAGGCTTTTTTGTTTTCAACTTGAGAATTAAAAATACCCATAGTTAAGAGCAAAGCAACTGACTTGCAATCAGTAGTCTGTATAAGTTACCCGCTCGACTCGGTTAGTCGGTACATTTATTTAAAGCCTCGCTTATAGCGGGGCTTTTTTGTTTTTGTATATTTAATCTCTTAAACACATTACAAAAAATTAATTTTTTATTGTTAAAAATTGCTGATCATTTGCTCATTTTTACCGTATAACTGGCTATTATGTTAGTTCATCGCTAGCTATGTAATGTTATGTAAAGTAGGTTGAGCAAAATTTGCCAAAGTGCTTGAATTAACCTCATAAATAGCAGTAATTTAGGTTTAATTATGATTTGGCAATGCAAGCCAACCCTATTGGCAATTAGTGTGATGCTGCTTAGCGGCTGTGCGAGTAATTTGAACTCGTCGCAGCGCATGCAAGCGCCTAATAATATGCCTCAGCAATGGCAGCAAGAAGCATCAAGCTCAGTGTTAAAAGTACAAGAGCAATGGCTTACACAATTACAAAATCCTACGCTTAATAAATTTGTACAACAAGCACTTAAAAATAACCAACAGCTTTTGCAAACGAGTTATGATGTTGAAATTCAAAAGCAGCAACTTATAGTCTCGGGCGCTGCACTTTGGCCAAGCCTCGATTTATCAACACGTACAAGCCGTAGTAAAGACAACCGCCCTGTAAGTTACGACAACGCAAGCTCAGCTAGTTTAAACTTAACTTACGAGGTTGATTTATGGGGTAAGCTCTCTGACGCCAAGCGCGAAGCTAATCTTAACTATTTAGCTCAGCAGGCACGGTTTGAGCAAGCTAAACAGCAACTTGTTGCTGATGTGGTAACAGGTTGGTTTGATGTGGTTACGGCGCAGCAATTACTGGATTTATTTAAACGTCGCGAAGCCAACTCACAACAAAATCTCGATATTATTGAAGCTGGCTATCGCCAAGGCATAAACGAAGCGCTCGATGTGTATTTAGCGCGTAATGAGCTTAATAATGAACGCTCTCGCATTGCCACTCAAACAGCGAGTTTATCGGCGTCAGCACGTTCACTTGAGCGTTTACTTGGTGAATACCCAAAAGGCGCTATTACTGCTAGTAGTGACTTACCTGTTATTAATACCGATATTCCTCTAGGATTACCTTCTGAACTTATTACGCGAAAACCTACTCTACGTGCAAGTTGGTATGAGCTTTTAGCAGCCGATGCATCATTGGCATATGCGCACAAACAACGCTTTCCAAGTTTAGATTTAACTGCTTCATTAAGCGATAGCACCGACAGAGTAAGCGACTTGTTTTCTCCATCAAGCCTTGCATGGTCTTTATTAGGTAGTATTTCAGCGCCACTTTTTGAAGGAGGGCGCTTAAAAGCCAACGAAGAGATAGCGCGTCTTAATACTCAAAAGCAAGAGCAGCTTTATTTACAAACGCTTTATGACGCGTTTGGCGATGTTGAAAATGCAATTTCGCAGCAGCAGTCTCTCAAAGCTCAATATACAAGCACGTTAGAGGCACAAGAAAACGCACTTGCTGCAGAGCAATTGTCATTTGAGCAGTATCAAAGTGGCTTGGTAACTTACACGACAGTGCTTGATGCCCAAGATCGCTCTTTCGATGCGCAAAGCTCCTTAATCGATATTAAAAACCAATTAATAGCCAATAGAATTAACCTACACATTGCCCTTGGTGGTGATTTTGCAAAGCCCTCAAGTGAACTAAAGAGCAATAACGATGAAAACTAAAACAGCAAAAATTATTATTCCAGCGGTGGTTATTGTTGCCACAATTTTAATTGTTATGTTTATTAAGGGGAATCCACCAGAGGCTAAACGCTTTGGGGCACCTCCTAAGGCATCAATAAGTGTGGCTGCGCTTGAGCTAAAACCACAAAATTATCAAGTTATGATAGACAGCTACGGTACGGTAAAACCACGTACACAAAGTTTGTTAGTGGCTCAGGCATCTGGACAAATAATTGAAGTAAGTGATGACTTTAGAGAAGGCGGTTTTTTTGAAAAAGGCGATGTACTTTTAAAACTAGACGACAGAGATCATCAGGCTGAAGTTAAATCTGCTCAAGCCAATTTATTAACTGCAGAGCAAGGTTTACTAGAAGAAAAAGCGCGTGGGCAACAAGCTATTACCGATTGGAAGCGCCTTGGCGGTTCAAATCAAGCAAGCAGCTTAGTACTACGAGAACCACAACTAGCAGCCGCTGAAGCTGAGGTTTTATCGGCTCAGGCTGCACTTGAAAAAGCGATGCTTGATTTAGAGCGCACTAAAGTAACGGCACCATATGCGGGACGTATACTTAGCCGCAGTGTTGATTTAGGGCAAGTTGTTACTAACAACACACAGTTAGCTACCATTTACGCAATCGATAGCGTTGAGATTCGCTTACCAATTAAAAATAAAGATCTCCCATTTGTAAATTTACCAGAGCAGTATCGCGATGGTGCTAAAAACCAAGCGGGTTCAATTGTTAAATTTACTTCTGACTTAGTAGGTGAGCAAACGTGGCAAGGTCAATTAGCACGCACAGAAGGTGCTATAGATGAAGGCGCACAGCAGCTTTATGTAGTTGCTAAAATTAATGACCCGTATAAAGCAACAGCAAATAACCAGTACCCCATAAAAATTGGGCAGTATATAAAAGCGCAAATTACCGGCAGAACAGTATCTAACGCACTTATAATTCCTAACAGTACAATTTATCAAGGAACGTACGTTTACATTGTTGAAGATGGCGTACTTAAGCGCAAAGACATCACACTAGCTTGGCAAAATGCGACTCAGGCGATGATAAAAACCGGTTTAAACGCAAATGATAAGCTTGTTATTACTCCACTTGGTCAAGTAAGTTCAGGAACTCAAGTAAGTATTTTAGGTGAACAAAGCGCAGATCAACCTAAAAGCCGTGGAGCGAATGGGCAAGGTAAAGGAAAGCGCCCGACTCCAGAGCAGCTTGAACAAAAAGCAAAAGAGCTTGGTATTAGTGTTGAAGAGTTAAAAAAACGCCGTCCAGCAAAGCAAGGAGATAAGCCATGATAGCTTGGTTTGCCAAAAACCATGTTGCAGCTAACTTATTGCTAGTAACACTGCTGCTGTCGGGGCTTTTTAGTTTATCGACTAAAATACCGCTTGAAGTATTCCCTTCATTCGAAACCGACATGATAAGCGTGAACGTAAGTTTGCGTGGCTCAACACCAGAGGATGTAGAGCAAGGCGTAACAATTCGTATAGAAGAAGCCGTACAAGATTTAGAAGGTATTAAGCAAATATTTAGCCGCTCTTCTGAAGGCTCAGGCTCTGTAACAATTGAAGTTGAAACGGGCTACGACCCGCGTGAGCTTTTAGCTGATATTAAAAGTCGTGTAGATGCAATTAATACCTTTCCAGCCGATGCTGAAAAGCCAATAGTCGCGCTTGCGGAGCGAATTCGCGAAGTTATCGCGGTTACCGTATCAAGTGATTACGGCGAAAAAGAAACCCGTGAATATGCAGAAACAGTACGCGATCAAATTCTACGCTTACCAAATGTGACGCAGGTAGAGCTAAGTGGTGTTCGTGATTACGAAATTGCCATTGAAGTAAGCCAAGACGTTCTTCGCCAGTACGATTTAAGCCTTGCACAAATATCGAGTGCCATTGCTAATTCAAGCTCTGATATTTCTGCTGGTAACTTAAAAACTGAAGGTGGGGACGTACTTATAAGCTCTAAAGGGCAAGCATATCGTAAAGATGAATTTGCCAATATTGTTGTTAAAAACCAAGCTGACGGCACGATTATTCGTTTAGGCGATATCGCAATAATTAAAGACGATTTTGAAGAAACCCCAGTACGTACTCGCTTTAATGGTAAGCAGGCTGCATTTATCGACGTATATCGAATTGGTCCGCAAAGTGCGATTACTGTTGCTGACGAAGTTAAAAACTACATAAAAGAGCAACAAAGCTCCCTTCCACAAGGATTTGAACTAAGTTACTGGGATGATGATTCGGAGCTGGTTAAAAGTCGAATTGCCACACTAACGACCAATGCCCTACAAGGCGGTATTTTAGTACTTGCTTTACTTACTTTGTTTTTACGCCCTGCAATTGCATTTTGGGTATTTATTGGTATTCCGGTTTCGTTTATGGGCGCGTTTATAGCGATGCCTATTTTTGGCGTAACCCTTAATATTATGAGCTTATTTGGCTTTATATTAGTACTTGGGATTGTTGTTGATGACGCCATAGTTACTGGCGAAAATGTCTATACCCACTTAAAAACAGCTAAGTCGGGGGAGCAAGCTGCAATTTTAGGTACTCAAGAAGTCGCAACACCAGTAACATTTGGTGTATTAACTACCGTTGCCGCCTTTTTACCTTTGGCCTTTATTGAAGGGGCGCGCGGTGCTTTGTTTGCACAAATACCGGTAGTGGTTATTCCGGTATTATTGTTTTCATTGATTGAATCTAAATTTGTACTACCCGCACATTTAAAATATATAAAACTACGCCACGAAAAAGGCGAACCTTCAAAGTTTGATGTTATTCAACAGCGTTTTGCAGATGGATTTGAAAACGCGATTCTAAAATATTACCAACCCACTTTAAATTTAGCACTGCGCCATAAATTGGCTTCGGTAAGTTTGTTTGTTGGTGTGTTTATAATAATTTTAACCATGATCACTAGTGGTTGGACTAAGTTTGTATTTTTCCCGCGTATACCAAGCGAAACAGTCCGCGTTAACTTAACACTACCAACAGGTACGCCATTTGAAGTCACTAATAAATACGTAATTGATATGTCGCAAAAGGCGCAGCAATTACAAGAAAAATACCGCGACCCAGATACAGGTGAAAGCGTTATTTTAAATATATTAGCCACAACAGGCGGGCGCGGTGGTGTATCTAATTCAGGTTCTGTACGCTTTGAAATAACACCGGCTGAAAAGCGTGAATCAGACATAGGATCAAGAGAGCTTGCCAGCGAATGGCGCGATTTAATTGGTGTCATTCCAGGCGCTGAAAGCTTAACGTTTAGAGCTGAAATTGGCCGAAGTTCTGACCCAATTGATGTTCAGCTTAGCGGGACTTCGTTGACTATTTTACAAGACGTGGCTGATCACATTAAAACCCGTTTATCGACCTACCCAACGGTATTTGATATTGCAGATAGCATGTCTGATGGTAAAGAAGAGTTACAAATAGAGCTTACGCAGCAGGGCTTAGCGCTGGGCTTAAATAGAGTTAATGTTGCAGGTCAAGTGCGTAACTCGTTCTTTGGCTCGCAAGTCCAACGTATTCAGCGCGGGCGTGATGATGTACGTGTAATGGTTCGCTTGCCTATAGACGAGCGCCGCTCAGTTGCCGATTTACAAAATATACTCATCAATACACCTACTGGTGGTTCGGTGCCGTTATCGCATGTTGCAACCCTTACCGCAGGGCAAAGCCCGTCAACTATTAACCGAATAGACCGCTACCGTACTTTAAATGTAACAGCGGATATCGAAAAAAATAACACCAACATGACCATACTTCAGGCTGACCTAACGGAGTATTTAGATGAATTAATGCAGCAATATCCTGGAGTAGATTACAAACTAGAAGGTGAAGCTAAAGAGCAGCGAGAGTCGTTTGGCTCATTGGCTTGGGCACTTGTGTTTGTATTTTTCATAATTTATGCGCTATTAGCGATACCGCTTAAGTCTTACTTACAGCCAATTATAGTAATGAGTGTAATTCCATTTGGCATGATAGGTGCTGTAGTCGGGCATTGGATTATGGGCATGGATTTAACCATTATGAGCTTGCTTGGTATGCTCGCCTTAACTGGGGTGGTAGTAAATGACTCCCTTGTACTAGTTGATTTTATCAATAAAAAGCGCAGTGAAGGCGGCAAATTACTAGATGCAGTTAAACTTGCCGGTGCATCGCGTTTTCGTCCTGTAATGCTAACAAGTTTAACGACCTTTATTGGTTTAATGCCGTTATTATTTGAAAAAGCGACTCAAGCGCAGTTTTTAATACCTATGGCGGTAAGTTTAGGGTTTGGGATTATTTTTGCGACCTTTATTACTTTATTGTTAGTGCCAATAAACTACATGATGATGGAGCGCTTTCAAGGTTGGTTTAAGTAAATAAGCGTAAGCATTTAAAATTTAGCTGTAAGTAAGAAATTGCTTGCAGCTTTTTTTTGCCAAAAATTATAAAAATAATGTACGAAGGTATAGCAAAAAAATGAATAAGAGGGAGTATAAAAATAAGAAGGTGTTCCCCAAGATACGGTACCCGGTTTCAGTCCTGAAACCAGAAGGTTTCAGGGCGGAAATCTGCGGTTTACCGTAGGCTTCTCGGTACATGCCGAGCTTGCACAATAGTAGACGAACAGAAATCCTGGTATAAAATTTATCGGCTCAGGGACTTAACCAAGCTCCGGTACCCCAGGGAACAATTTAAGTATATAAGACATAATCCAATCCTTAAACCCCAAACGTAAAAAATTAAACCGTTCGCTTAGTTTTCCCGCACCTTTAACTCGTCATTTACTTTATCGCATGGTTTTTGAGCTTGATCATACAATTAATTGGAGTTGCTTTTTATCGAGTGGTAGCATTGCCTTAACTTGCAAAGCGAAGATTCGATTATGAACGATTTACCCGATTACGAAAAAGCTCAACTGCTTTTAGAAAAAAACGAAATATTTGTATCACCTGCCGAAGCGCATGGTGTAATTAGTGGTTTACTTGCGTGTGGTTTAACCATTGACGACAAAGAATACTTAGGTCTTTTGAGCGATGTGTTTAACGATGGTGAATCATTTAGTAACGATTTAAAGCAATTTTTTGGCACTATTTATAAGCAAGTAGTTGCGAGCTTTAATGATGACGAGTTTCAGTTTGATTTATTTTTACCAAACGATGACGAAACACTCATCGATCAGGCTAATGGCCTCGTATCATGGGTAGCAGGGTTTATGCTTGGTTTTGGCTTAAAGCAAAAAGATTACGGTAAGTTATCAAGCGATGTTAAAGAAGTTATTACTGACTTTAGCGAAATCACTCGCCTAGATACCACTTTTGAAGAAACCGAAGAAGACAGCCAAGCGCTGCACGAAGTGATTGAATATGTGCGCGTATCAGCACTACTTTGTTTTGCAGAGCTTGGTAAAGAGCAAAACACGCAAAGTACTAAAAAAACACTTCATTAGTTTAAAAAGTTAAACGGGTTGGTTAATAATGGTTGAAGTACAAAAGTCAGAATTTAAAGCACGCCGTGAGCGTTTACTTGCGCAAATGGATAAAAATAGCGTTGCTATTATTCCCGCTGCGAGCGAAGTGACGCGTAGCCGCGATACCGAATATGCATTTAGACAAGATAGCGACTTTTTCTATTTAACAGGCTTTAACGAACCCGACGCTGTACTTGTACTATGTAACAACAGCGATGCACCCAGTACTTTATTTTGCCTAGATAAAGACAAGCTTGCCGAAATTTGGCATGGCCGCAGAGTTGGCTTTGATAAAGCTAAAAGCGACTACTTGTTTGATGAAGCTTACCCGTTAAGTGAATTAAACGATAAGCTGCTCGATATACTAAATGAAAAAGATGCGATTTATTTTGCACAAGGTGCTTATCCTTCATTTGATACCAAAGTGTTTACGTTACTAGGTACACTTCGAAGTGGTGCGCGAAAAGGCCTCAAAGCACCGAGTACTTTAAAAGAAATACGCGGCCTTATTCATGAAATGCGTTTGTTTAAATCGCCAAGCGAAGTAAATGTTATGCGAGAAGGTTGTGAAATTAGTGCGCGAGGGCACATGCGCGCTATGCGTTTTTCACATGCTGGGGCTACTGAATTTCAGTTAGAGGCAGAGCTGCATCATCATTATGCAATGAACGGTGCGCCGCACCCGGCGTACGGCACAATTGTTGGTAGTGGCGACAACGCCAATATTTTACATTACACGCAAAATAGCGACGTATTAAAAAATGGCGACCTGGTACTTATAGACTCTGGTTGTGAGCTACAAGGTTACGCCGCCGATATTACCCGTACTTTTCCAGTAAATGGACAATTTAGCGAAGAGCAAGCCGCGCTTTATAATATTGTTCTTAAAGCGCAAGAAGTTGCTTTTGATGAAGTAAAACCAGGTGGTTACATGTCGCATGCTAATAAACTAGCAATGGAAGTAATGACTCAAGGTTTACTTGATTTAGGTATTTTAACCGGCGACTTTGACGAGCTAATGGCAAAAGGTGCATGTAAAGAATATTACATGCACGGGCTCGGGCATTGGCTTGGTTTAGATGTACATGATGTTGGCGATTACAAAGTAAATAACGTTGAGCGTGCATTTGAGCCCGGTATGGTACTCACCATAGAGCCTGGGCTTTATATCAGCGAAGACTCAAGCGCACCGCAAAAATATAAAGGCATTGGTATTCGTATCGAAGATAACTTGCTAGTTACCGAAACCGGCCATGAAAACTTGACCCTAAGCGTGCCTAAAAAAATTAGCGATATAGAAGCACTTATGCAAAGTGCTAAAAACGTATAAAGCTCGGAGAGTAAAGTGGCTAAGCAGTTTGATGTAGTTGTTATTGGCGGTGGTTTAGCGGGAGCAAGCTGCGCGTTAAGTGTTGCTAAAACTAATCCCGCGTTAAATATTGCCGTTGTAGAAGCGAATCAAGTAACCGGCGACTACCACCCAAGCTTTGACGACAGAAGTATTGCACTTGCTCAGCAATCGGTAGAGTATTTACAAAGCCTCAATTTATTTGAACAAAATGCTCCTTACACCGCAGCAATCAAAAAAGTGAGCGTGTCTGATAGAGGCCACTTTGGCAAAGCGCACATTAATTGCGACGAATTTGCTAAACCTTCACTTGGTTACGTAGTAGAAGTTAACCCATTTGGCCGAGCGCTTCACCTGCGTTTAACGCAGTCAAATATTACGCTTTTGTGCCCCGATAGCGTAATTGCCATTGAGCAAGCCCTGCATAGCAATACACTCACCCTGCAAAGCGGCGAGCAATTAAGCGCAGCGCTATTGGTTATTGCTGATGGTGCACAATCACCCACACGTAATTTACTTGAGCTTGGCTTTAATACCCAGCCTTATGAACAAGGCGCAATTATTGCTAATGTAGAAGTGGCTGGTGGGCATAATAATCATGCCTTTGAGCGTTTTACACAAAGCGGGCCTATGGCGTTATTACCCATGAGCAATAACCGTTATTCGTTGGTGTGGTGTATGAACCAAGAACAGGTTGAACAGCACATGGCACTTAATGAACAAGACTTTATAAGTGCCCTACAAAGTGCGTTTGGTTATCGCGGTGGTCAATTTACTAAAGTAGGCATGCGCACGAGTTACCCGCTCGTTTACGGGCAAGTCGAGTCTTTGACTGCGCACCGTACAGTGGTTATTGGTAATGCTGCACATGCTATTCATCCTATTGCAGGACAAGGTTTTAATTTAGGCCTTCGCGACGTGCAAGTAGTTAGTAATTTAATAGCAAACAGCCAACACGATATAGGCAGCTATGCGTTTACACGTGAATATTCAAAAAAGCGCAGTGATGATATAAAAACCGTAATGAGCTTAACCGATGCACTTGTTAGAATTTTTTCAAATTCATCGCGATCGCTCGCATTGGGGCGCAGTATTGGGTTGTTCTCGATGGATTTATTTCCCGCATTAAAAGCGCCATTAGCCAAACAGTTAATGGGGCAAGTTAAACAAGGTAGGCGTTTATGAAGCAAGCACAGGTTTGTATTGTCGGTGGTGGCTGTGTAGGGCTAACACTGGCACTTGGATTGGCAAAAGCCGATATAAGCGTCTTTGTACTCGACGGCGCACCAACACAAGCGTTGCCAACTGACGAATATGGTTTGCGCGTAAGTGCGCTAAGCATTGCAAGTCAAACCTTGCTTGAGCAATTAAACGTATGGCCCGAAATTATAGCACAGCGAGCGTGCGCTTATACGCATATGGACGTACGTGATGCCGACAGTTTTGGCAAAATAGCGTTTAATAATGAACAACTTGAGCTTGATCATTTAGGCCACATTGTTGAAAACGACATTATCCGCTACGCGCTTATAAAAGAGCTAGAGCAACAAAGCAGCGCAACACTAATGTTTGATACGCAGTATCAGCAAATACATCAAAGCGAATCAGATGTATTTATAACGCTTAAAAGCGGCGAGCCAATTATTGCAAAACTGCTGGTGGCCGCTGATGGGGCAAACTCAGCTATACGTAAACAATTTAATATGGCGCTTAGCTTTAAAGATTACGATCACCATGCGCTAGTTGCGACTGTTAAAACTAAAGAGCCGCACGCGAATACCGCACGCCAAGTGTTTTTACCAACCGGGCCGCTGGCATTTTTACCACTGAGCGATGCAAATACCCATTCAATAGTATGGTCTACCAGCCCAAACCACTGCGATGAGCTGCTTGCAATGGACGACAGCAGCTTTAATAAAGCCGTAATGGCAGCCATAGATGGCCAATGCGGGCTATGTGAAGTGCAAAGTGCGCGCGCAGCTTTCCCACTTAAAATGCGCTACGCCCAGCAATGGGTTTCAGGCAAAGTAGTGCTTATTGGCGATGCTGCACATACAATCCATCCACTTGCAGGGCTTGGTATGAACTTAGGCCTAAAAGACGCCGCTTATTTAATTGAGCTACTCACAAGTGATAGTAAGGAGTTTGCAAGCACGCGCACACTTCGCGATTACGAACGTACCCGTAAGCTCGATGCGCAAAAGCACATAGCCATGATGCAAGGGCTAAAAGAGTTATTTGAAGGCGCAAACCCAGTTAAAAAACTAATACGTGGAGTCGGCCTGTCACTCGTTGATAACCTAGGCCCAATAAAACACCTTTTCGCCAAAGAAGCGATAGGCAAATAAGCAGGTTGTGAAGAGCGAAGCGAAACCAAACGAGAAAGTAAGTGGTCAGTTTTTAGCTGTAAGTTTCCAGCAAAGCTAGTTTGTAAGTTGCGTTTGAAAATATTTTATAGAAAAGTAAAGAAGCTATATGAGTTTAAAATATTTATTTTTTGCATTGTTTATGACTTTGCTAGTTTATATGGTGATGGTGATATTAACTAACCCACTGATTGGTGAGTCGTTTAAATATTTAATACCACCTGTTATATCTGTTGTTGGTGCTTATTTGTTCACTGAGTACAAAGCAAAAAAAGAAAAGGAAATAGATGTATTAAGAAACAAGCTTTTCATACTTTCCAATCTTGAAAGTAAATACCATTTATTGCTTAACATGAAATCAGCATATGCGGAAGAAAAATCAAATCCTCTCAGGTGTGTATTGCTAAGAGGTTTCGTAACTGGATTACCTAAAACAGAAAAGCTATCTCAAGAGTTTTTAACAAAAATAATATCCGATAAAGATGACTTTAGTTTTTATAAAAAAGTATGTGCTCTTGAGCATAATTTGCAGCTCATCTTTAATTTATTTGAAGAAAGGCAGAGTTTGCATGAATCGACGAGAAAAGAAGTAAATAATAAAAACCTGTTTTTCCCTATACATAGAATCATAGAAATTGATTCAGCTACTCTTGGCACTCTCTTCACCCAAACAGAGCAACTTTTAACTCTTATAAATTCGCAATCTTCAAAATTAAAGGATTTCTTTGGTCGTAGTGATGTTATTAGTGTAATTGGCTCTAAGTCTTTGGAAGATTCAAAGTTATATGATTTTATTGATTTAAAGTTCGAAAAAATACATTTTACTCGTAAAACGTTCAATGTATGGGTCGAGCATGTTAAATCTAATAAAGCTTTTTATGAGAAAGACCTACAAGGTTTGTATACTAAAAAAAATGTAGTTTTTCATTAGGCTAGCTTTATAAGCTCTAAAAGTTATTTATAGTTATAAAGGGAAGCTTTGAAACAGATTAACAGCTGCGCTTTTCACGCGAGCAAGCTCGGCGTCTACAATAAATCTTAATACCGAGTTTGGTTCTAACTGTAGGCATTCAGCTTGCTGACGCGACGAGCGTAGCTCGTAATTACTATCGTTAGCTAAAAAGCGCTTTGCGTTAAATCAGTTACAAATTCTTTTGTGCTTCATTCACCATATCTTTGAGCGCATCAATTAACATTGGATCTCGCGAGTTTTGCTTAGCAAGTTCTAATGCGTGTTTCATACTAGTGACGGCCTCCTTGAACTGCTTATTTGCAGTATAGCCTTGCGATAAACGCATGTGAGAATAGGCTGCATTTGGGTAATGGGTAGTAAAGTGTTTAAGCGTGGTAACAGCTTTAGCTGTGTTACCAAATTTTTGCTGGCTATGAGCAAACTCTACATATACATCTTGTGGAATTTTAAGCTCAAACCCATACTTATCACTCAGTGCTTGGTAGTAACCTGTAATAAGCGATACATCAGCAAATCTTCCGTGCTCGTCAGTAACGCTAAAAATTAGGTCGCCAAATAAGTGAATTAGGCTATCGCTAAGCGCTGGTAGTATGGTGCCCATATGGCTAAAAGTAGGGTAATGGTTATATTCCCATTTTAGCTGTGTGGGCATTTGTTGCTCTAAATTTACTAAAGTATTTAATACACCTGTATAAAAGCGTGACCCTTCACTTGCTACACTAATAAATAACGATTGACCGCCTTTAGGATTTTTAGTGTATTTTATAATATTATTTTTTAATTCTTCATCACTCCACCAACTGTTTGGGCTTATAGCTATATAGTTATTAAATAACTCAGGCTGATTAACTAAAGTATAAAGCGCTAAAGTACCTGCATTAGAGTGGCCAATTAAGGTGTTGTAGCCGTTAGTTGAGTAGTTAGAATTTATGTATGGCATAAGTTCGTCAGACACAAACTTCAAAAACTCGTCAGTTTGCCCCGCTTCAGGCCATTTATTTTGAACAAAGGTTTGAAACTCTGTTTTAGGCTCACCTTCTACTTTTGGTAAATAATCGCGAACACGGTTAGTTGTATCAATACCAACGAGCATTGCGTTAGGTATCTGCTCGTAATCAACAAGGGATTTAATAACACCAGACGCCGTATGAAAGTGCTCAACACCATCAAGTAAATAAATAACATAAAGCGGCTGATCGTCTTTTACAGTGTCAGGTATGAAAATTTTAATGGGTCTGTCTTCGTTAAGTATTTTTGATTGTAGAATGACTTTTTTACCAACGGTTATGTCGGTTGTATTGGTTTTTGCGTGGCTTAAAAATGGTGTACTAAAAGTAAGTATTAATACAAGCGATAGTAAGAGCTTCATAAATATCCTTATTTACTAATGTATTGCTTAATAATTGCACGGCTTTAAGTTTGAGTAAATACTTATATTTTGAGGCAGGTGTTAGACTTAAGTAATTCAAAGCTGCGCTTTATACGCGCGCAAGCTTGGCGTATATGATAAATATTAAACTGCGAGTTTAGCTTTTCCTTTAGGCCTACGGCTTGCTAACGGGATGAGCGAAGCTCACAATAATTGCCTTTAAACTCTTATCTATAAAAGCTTAAAAAACCTGCTTGCTTAATTATCCGTCTAAGCGTAAAATGCGCGCTCATTTCGGCTTTTAAACTATTAATTCCTTGCCTTAAACCGACCGGCCGAAACGGTAGAAGGCTCTATTAACCGTAAGGAATATCCATGCGTCATTACGAAATCGTATTCATGGTTCACCCTGATCAGAGTGAGCAAGTAACTGGTATGATCGAACGTTATACTGGTTCTATCACTGAAGCTGGTGGTACTATCCACCGTCTTGAAGACTGGGGCCGCCGTCAACTGGCTTACCCAATCAACAAGCTTCATAAAGCTCATTATGTTCTTATGAACGTTGAAGCACCTACTGAAGTAATCAGCGAGCTAGAAACTACTTTCCGCTACAACGATGCAGTGCTTCGTAACTTAGTTATGCGTACTAAAAATGCTGTAACTGAAGCGTCTCCTCTTGCAAGAGAAGAGAAGAAAGAAGCACCAGCTGCTTAATTGTTTTGAGTCCTAGCATGGCATGTAGTCAGCAGTTATTATAATGGTTAGCCCATATATGAATCAGCTGGTTATATCTGGGGTAGTTTGTAAAACTCCCAAGTTTAGCCAAAGCCCTGCTGGCATCCCGCATTGTATTTTTGTTGTAGAACATAAATCGATGCAAACCGAAGCAGACCTTAACCGTAATAGTTATGTGAGGCTTCAGGTAGTTGCTAGTGGAAAGCAAATGCAACAACAGACTCAACATTTGCACGTTGGGCAGGCATTGCAAGTGAGTGGTTTTTTAAATCGCCACGAAGGTCGTAACGGCCTTAGCCAATTGGTTTTGCATGCTCAGCATATAGAAAGAATTATTTGAGGAATTAATCTCATGGCACGTTATTTCAGACGTCGTAAGTTCTGCCGCTTTAAAGCGGAAGGCGTACAACAAATCGATTACAAAGATCTAGCTACTCTTAGAAACTATGTTACAGAAAGTGGCAAAATCGTACCTAGCCGTATCACAGGTACTAGCGCTAAATACCAGCGCCAGCTAGCAACTGCTATTAAGCGTGCTCGCTACTTAGCCCTTCTTCCATACACTGACTTACATAAGTAAGCAGCGGATTAACAGTTTTTAAAAGGTGTAGAAACATGCAAGTTATTCTACTAGATAAGATCGCTAACCTAGGTAGCCTAGGTGAACAGGTTGTAGTTAAATCTGGTTTCGCACGTAACTTCCTTTTCCCGCAAGGTAAGGCAGTTCCTGCGACTAAAGCTAACATTGAAACGTTTGACGCTCGTCGTGCAGAACTTGAAGCGAAAATCGCTGAACAGTTAGTTGCTGCACAAGCACGCGCTGAAAAACTAGAAGCATTAGCAGAAGTTACATTAGTATCTAAAGCTGGTGACGAAGGTAAGTTATTCGGTTCAATCGGTACTCGTGACATCGCTGACGCTATCTCAGCTGTTGGTGTTGAAGTTGCTAAGTCAGAAGTTCGTTTGCCTCTAGGTACTATCCGTGAGACTGGTGAATTTGACGTATCAATTTCAGTTCACTCAGACGTAACGGCTACTATCAAAGTAATCGTAATCGCTGAAGCTTAATTTTTAATTAAGCTAAAAAAGCCGTGCTATTAGCACGGCTTTTTTGTGCCTATAATTTGGCTAACTTCATTAGTTGAGGGCACAATTTAATACAACCTCGCATAAGCCCCTTTTTATTCAATTATTTTTTCATTCCTTTTAAACCTTTTCGAACTGTCATTACGTCTAACTTATCAATACACTTAAATAGCAACTCAACAATAATAATTAAAAGGCGGCATCACGGATGTTACACGTTAAACCCGAACCAACGCCTTTGTGCGAAGCTGCACTCATTGAGCGTGTTAAATCGGGTGATCAAGGCGCATACACAACGCTTTATGAGTTACATATAAAACGAGTATACGGTTTATGTTTACGCTTATTAGCAGACCAAGCACACGCCGAAGACGCCGCCCAAGAGGTATTTGTACAGGTATGGCATAAAATAGCATTGTTTGATGGGCGTTCGCAGTTTTCTACTTGGCTATATAGTGTTGCCAGTAATGTAGCGATAAGTTACCTGCGCAAGCAAAAAAACTGGTTACAAAAAGTAGTAAGTATTGAACACAGCGGTATGGATGAGCAATCAGCTAACGACTGCAAAGGCTTAAATGGCCTCGATAAGTTAATAGTAAGGCTTCCTGAGCGCGCACGTATGGTATTTGTATTATTTGCTATTGAAGGTTACAGGCACGAGGAAATCGCGGAGCAATTAGGTATGGCTGTTGGTTCAAGTAAGTCACAATATCATCGTGCTAGGCAGTTATTACAAGAGTGGTATGAAAATGAGTAAACCAAACTTTAACGACTACTTAAACAAGTCATTAAACACGCTTGATAAAGAAATTACGCCACAAAAAGATTTATGGGCGGGGATTGAGCGAGCAATTGTTAATAATAAGCAGAACCCAAACAGCACTATTATTTGGCCAAAACTAACGGCAATAGCAGCGTGTACTGTGGCTGCTTTAATTGCTGTTAATATATTTGTTATAGCACCTGAACCACAGCCCGTAGTGGCTATAAGTGATTACTTTTCGGCTCAAAAAAATAGTTTGTTAGTTGAATACGAAAATAAAGAAGCATTAACCACTAACTGGCAAACGCAACTACAAGAACTTGAAGAAGCTGAGCAAGCAATAAAGCAAGCTCTTGAAAACGAACCACAAAACCAAGCGCTACTGACAATGTTAGCGCAAATATATCAACAACAACTTGATTTAATTAACAAGGTGCACGCGCCACGTTGGCAGCACATTTAGGAGTACGATATGAAAGCGATTTTATTAGGACTGAGCTTATTTCCACTGGTGGCATTTGCGGGTGAAAAAATAGATAAGCAAATAGACGTACCAAGTGGCGGCACTATTTTTATTGAAAACCAACGCGGTGATATACATATTACAGGCTGGGATAAAAACGAATTTAAAGTATCTGGCGAGCTTGATGATAAAGCACAGGGTTATGAGCTTAAAACAAGTGGTGATAAAACACAGTTTATTGTAAAAATGCCCCGTAAATCAAATTGGGGCAATAGTGGTGACGGCTCAAACCTAACTATATTTATGCCTAAAAGCAGTAGTTTAGAGTTTGCTGGCGTTAATGTATCGGTGACTGCGAAGGAGCTTAAAAACGGCGCAGAAGTTGATGTGGTTAACGGCGAAATTACGGTAGATCATATTACTGGCAACATTAAGCTCACCACTGTAAATGGTGATGTGAACGCTGAGAACTTAAACGGGAATATTCAGTTTGAAACCGTAAATGGTGAAATTAACGATAGGCAATCAAGTGGTGAGCTGCGTTTTAGCGCTGTTAATGGTGATATTAAATCAACTTCAAGCGCTAATGATGTACGCCTTGAAAACGTAAATGGCGATATAGAATTTACGCTATCGGCTATTAAAAACCTACGTATTAATACGGTCAATGGCGAAGCAGAAGTACAGATTAACGAGCTTTTAAAAGGCGGTGATGTACGTTTTGAATCAGTAAGTGGTGATGCCGACTTTTATTTCCCACAAAGTGTATCAGCAAAGTTTGAAATTAAAGCCCATGCTAATGGTAAAATCATTAACAAAGTCAGTAGTGACAAAGTCAGTAAAGCTAAATATGGCCCAGCCAGTGATTTAGAATTTAGCATTAATGGCGGTAATGCTAATGTTGAAATGGATACCATTAGTGGACGCATAGAGCTGCGTACCAAATAACACTCATTCCCCATCACGATTACAAAAAGCAGGAAAGATTTCCTGCTTTTCTATTTGCACAGCCCCTGCAAGTCGATAGAATAGAGCCATTCAATTTTACTACTGTGAAGTTATGGCCAAACCAGATAAGCAAGTCGATACTCTTAAAGTTCCTCCCCATTCAATAGAAGCTGAACAATCTGTTTTAGGTGGCTTAATGCTTGATAACCAAGCTTTTGACCGCGTAGCTGAGCTTGTTGTATCACAGGATTTTTATACCCGCACGCACAAGTTAATTTTTGAGGCGATGACGGCACTTGCTGAGATTGGCGATCCGATAGATTTAATCACTATTTCTGAAAGTTTAGAAAAAAATAATAAACTTGCAGGCATTGGTGGTTTTGCTTACTTAGCCGAAATTGCTAAAAATACGCCAAGTGCAGCCAACATTGATGCCTACGCAAACATTGTACGTGAGCGTGCTGTTGTACGTGAAATGATTGGCGTGGCAAATGAAATAGCCGAAGCGGGTTTTAATACCGAAGGGCGTACTAGTCACGACTTACTCGACTTTGCCGAAAGCAAAGTATTTAAAATTGCCGAGCAACGTACAAAAAGTACGGAAGGCCCGCAAAGTATTCATAACATACTCGAAAAAACCGTTGATAAAATAGAAGAGCTTTATCAATCGCCACAAGATGGTGTAACGGGTGTAAGTACAGGTTATGCCGATCTTGATAAAATGACGACGGGCCTGCAACCGTCTGACTTAATTATTGTTGCTGCGCGTCCTTCAATGGGTAAAACCACCTTTGCGATGAACCTTGCAGAACATGCCGCAATGACTCAAGACAAACCCGTGCTAATTTACTCGCTAGAGATGCCTTCAGAACAAATTATGATGAGGATGTTAGCGTCTCTTGGCCGTATTAACCAAACTAAGGTACGTACAGGTCAGTTGGATGATGACGATTGGGCGCGACTTTCATCAACAATGGGCTTGTTGATGGAAAAAGGCAAAATGTATGTGGATGATGCCTCGGGCTTAACACCTACCGATGTTCGCTCTCGTGCGCGTCGTATTGCGCGTGACCACGGCGGCATTAGTATGATCATGGTCGATTACTTGCAGCTAATGCGTGTACCTAGCCTTGCTGATAACCGAACGCTTGAAATTGCTGAAATTTCGCGTTCACTTAAATCACTAGCAAAAGAACTAAAATGTCCGGTTGTGGCGCTTTCGCAGCTAAACCGTACGCTAGAGCAACGTGCCGATAAGCGCCCAATTAACTCAGATTTACGTGAGTCAGGGTCGATAGAGCAGGATGCCGATTTAATCATGTTTATTTACCGTGACGAAGTTTACAACGAAGACAGTACTGATAAAGGTATTGCTGAAATTATCATAGGTAAACAACGTAACGGCCCAATTGGTAAAGTGCGTTTAACGTTCCAAGGTCAATTTTCTCGCTTTGATAATTACGCGGGACCAGCGGTAGATGACGATTACTAATGCGCTTAGCCACTGCTGAAATTAACTTAACGGCACTTGCGCATAATTTAGCGCAAGTTAAGGGCTTTGCACCTAACAGCAAGGTGATGGCGGTGCTAAAAGCAAATGCTTACGGGCATGGATTAGTAACGATTGCGCAGCATTTAAATAATGCTGACGCATTTGCTGTGGCACGTATAGATGAAGGGCTTGCCCTTCGAGCTGGGGGCTTAACAAAGCCAATTGTTTTACTAGAAGGCTTTTTTAACAAAGCCGACTTACCGATTCTGCTCGCCAACAATTTTCAAACTATTATTCACGATGAGTACCAATTAGCGGCGCTTGAAAAAGCAAAGCTAGATGCACCAATAACATGCTGGTTAAAAGTAAATACAGGTATGCATCGATTAGGTATTGCGCCAGAGCAGTTTGAAGCGTTTTATAACCGCTTACAAAAAACACCTAACGCTAAAAATACCGTTAATTTAATGACCCACTTTTCGTGTGCTGATGATGTTGATAATGCCAAAACGGTTCAGCAAATTACGTTGTTTGATAATTTAGTGAATGGCATTGACCAAGCGCATTGTTTATCAAATTCTGCTGGTATTATTGCCTGGCCAAGCGGTCATGGCGATTGGGTACGTCCTGGGCTTATGCTCTATGGTGTATCGCCAATGGCAAATAGTATTGGGCAGCAACACAAATTAAAACCAGTTATGCGCTTAACTACGCGCGTAATTGCAGTGCGTGATGTGCCTGCTAATGAGGCTGTTGGGTATGGTGGTCGTTGGAAAAGCGATAAACCAACCAAGTTAGCTGTTGTAGCTATGGGTTATGGTGATGGTTATCCTCGGCATGCTAAAGAGGGGACACCGGTAATAATTGGTGAGCAGCGTTATGGTATTGTAGGTAGCGTAGCTATGGACATGATCAGCGTTGATATAGGCGCTAATGAGCATAATATTAAAGTTGGCGACAGAGTCACTATGTGGGGCCCTGAGCTACCAGTTGAAGAAATAGCACTGTGCGCTGATACTATTCCTTACGAGCTATTATGTAATATTACACCACGCGTAAGTTATGAGTATCAGCCATAGTTAGTTTTTAGCGTACACCAATTGGGTATAATTACTCTTTTATAAAGTAAATGTCGCTAAAGCCCATACGGGCAAATTCTTGGTCGCGAAAGTTACGAACAGAAGCAGACCCTTTTGAGGTCATTTCTATTTGGCGTACCATGTTTAAGTAATTTGTTAAATCAATACCCTCGGCAGCAGCAATAGCTTGATACATGTCGTGGTATTTATCTTTTGCGAAGTTAATTTCGCGCGGTTGGTTTTTAAATGTATACGTTATTCTGCGTGCCATAATAAGCTCAGTTAAATTGAGTGTTAGTATAATTTTACACTGTATTGAACTGGCATTGAATGATTTGTTTAAATCAAATAATTAAAAAGTAGAGTTTAAAATGAAATTATCAGTAGAGATCAGTAAATATCCACTTCACCAAGATTACATTCCGTTTATTAAAGGCTTTATTGACCGCTTAAACGAATACGAAAATTTAAAAGTGATTACTAATACGCTATCAACGCAAATTTTTGGTGATTATGATTTAGTAATGCAGGTGTTAAATACCGAAATTAAGCGCTCATATGAAGAATTTGGTAAAGCTATTTTTGTATGTAAGTTTCTCTCTGGCGACTTATCGCCTGAATAATCTATAATACCAACCTACATAAATCTTTGATCAATTTAACGAATTAAATTGCACTAAAACGTCGTTAAAAATTTTTTATTTAGAACAACTAGATACAAAAATTTTTGCCTAGTTCTAGCGTAATTTCCTTAACGTTAAATAGACCCCGTATATAAGCAGATTGGTATAACAATCTGCACAACTAAACGGTAACTGCATAATATGGATTTTTTAACACAAACCTTAAGCGGTTTTACAGCAATGTCGCATTGGGAATACATTGCGGTAGGATTGTCGATGGCGTACTTATTATTGGCAATAAAGGAAAGCTTATGGTGTTGGCCAGCGGCATTTTTTAGCACGCTCATTTATACAATAATGTACTGGAATGGCGCATTGCTCATGGAGTCGTTACTTAATTTTTATTATATGTATATGGCTGTGTTTGGATGGGTTGTATGGAGAAAAGGCAAAGCTGAAAATTTAAATATTACCTCGTGGTCGATAAACCGTCATGCTGTTTTAATTAGTTTAACAACCGTAGCTGCAATTACAATTGGTTACGTTATGCAAAACTATACGCATGCCGATTTTGCTTATCTTGATAGTTTTACAACGTGTTTTGCTGTAGTAACTACTTACTTAGTTGCTAAAAAAGTCCTCGAAAACTGGCTGTACTGGATTGTAATAGATGCAGCTTCCATGTATTTATATTATGAAAAAGGCTATTACCCAACGCTTGCGCTCTTTATATTTTATACCATTATGGCAGCGTGGGGCTTTAAAACTTGGTACGAAGAGTACGAACAAAGCCAAGCTAAGCCGCTAGCTCAGCTTTAATTAATGATTGAGCATACTCAGTTAGTAAAAATGTGTAGGGCGTTTATAGAGCCTACGAGCGTTATTTCAAGCGAGCGACTACTCAATGGTTTTAGTAACGATAATTTTTTAATACGTACCGAGCAACAAGGGTATTTGTTAAAGTGTTATAAAAGCCATTGGCCAAGTGACGGCCTTGAAGCGCAGCGCTTTTTAAGTGACTTTAATATATGTCCTGCGCCTATTTGGCTCGATAAAAAGAATAGCCGTGCGGTATTTAATTATATTGAAGGTAATACAGCGCAATCGGATATAACGCTTAGCTTTATTAATAAACTTGCTCAAGTGCACAATTACACAGTGTCTACTGCGCCAATGGATATAGCTAAAGAGCTGCATTTTTATCAAAGCACCGGCGTATATACGCAATATAAACCTCAAATAGAGCAGGCACTCAAAGTAGTTGCAGCCATGCAATTTGATGAAGGCTTTTGTCATAATGACTTGGTAAAAGATAACATTATTGTAAATGCTTCGGGCATGTATTTAATTGATTTTGAGTACGCGCAAACCAACGATGTATATTTTGATTTGGCAGCTCTTGCAGTGAGCTTTAATCTTAATGAGAGCAGCGAAAGTACATTGTTAAATAACTATAAAAATAGCGTTGATGAAACAAGTACGTTTTACCCATCAATAGATAAGCTAAATTACTATAAGCTGTTTTTTTTGGTGTTGTGTATTGCTTGGTATGAGGAGCGCAGCATAACTAGTAAATCTATAATGTTACGTGCGCAGCTAAATAAACTTGTTACTAATACTTTTTTATAAAAGTTACAAACCACCAAAGCGTTCAGCTAATTCTTTATATTTTGCAACTTCTGCGGCATCAAATTGTGGCTCGCCGTTTTCGTCTTCTGACTTAGCTATTAGTAAACTCTCGCGAGCAAGACGCTTTACACGCTCAACTTTTACACCTAAAAATTCAGCGGTTTGCTCTGTAGACATTAAACTCATAATTATTTCCCTCGTATTAAATCAATTCGTATCACAATAACCATAGTAATAATGTTGCTAAAGCGTTACTACTTTTTACCGAATATGAATAAATAGCGTGTTTTTAAGTCATTGTGAAGTGTTTTATTTAAAACAGCTTAATTAATAAGCATATAAGCTGATCTTACTGGTATTTATTTAAAGATCTCTTTATCATTGCGGGTGCTAAAGCACTGATATCGCGAGTTGGTGTGGCGGCAACAAATGTGCTCTCGTGGTGAAATGGATATCACGTGGCCCTCCGGAGGCTGAGTTGTAGGTTCGATCCCTACCGAGAGCGCCATTTGCTTTTATATGTATTAATTATCCTCTTTATATTACCTAGCTTCTTATTAATTACTCTTATATTTAAAAGTACATTTACTGCAAAAACTTTGAAAGTTAATTTTAAAAATAGCTTTCTAGTTATTTATACAATGCAAAATTAGCATCCAAAATTCATGTTGTACTTTTTTGCATATAAAATTTAGTGATAAATGAGGAAGACCGATTCAATGTTAAATAGTCAATTAGAGATACTAGCTCAAGGGCACGCTTATCTTGAAGGTGTAACTAAAGAGGACTATTCCCAAGTCATAACTCCTAACTTTATTAGCTCGGCAGGAGCTCATATGCGACATATTATCGATCATTATCAATCTTTAATGACCGGCTTTAGCACGCAAAAAGTAGATTATGATTGCCGCTTAAGAGGAGGGGATATTGAAAGCTCTCCAACTGCTGCAATAAAAAAGATTGCCGAGATAGCATCGTGGATTGAACAGCTAAGTCCAGATGATTTTAATAAACCGTTATCACTTTCAAGCGAAGTTTCGATTAAAAGCAAAAATGTACAAACAGTAACAACATCACTTGCGCGAGAGCTTATTTTTGTAGGCAGTCACGCTGTGCACCATTACGCGATGATTTCACAAATTTCTTTTGCTCAAAAGTCGCAGCTCGATAAAAGCTTTGGTTTAGCACCAAGTACAGCTACTTTTTTAAGAGAAAATAGCCAGCCAGCACAACCAAAATCGATGCAAAATTAAAATGTGCACGTTGAGCTACTTTTTAACTGATGATGGCTACGAGTTATTTTTTAATCGTGATGAGAAAAAAACACGACAAACGGCAGTCGCTCCAAGTAAGCACCAGGGCAATGCAATTTTTCCCATTGATCCGCAAGGAGGAGGTACTTGGCTTGGCGTATCGCATTTTGGGCAAACACTCGCATTATTAAACGATTACCAAAGTGTATTCGATATAACAGCCGTAAAGCATAGTAGAGGTCTGTTAATCCCTCATTTACTGAGCAATAAAGCCCCTGCATTGTCCCAATTACAAAACATGGATTTATCGGGCTACGCGCCTTTTAAGTTGTGTATTTTTCCGGATGGGCTATCGATAAATAACAATAACGTGGTTTTTGTTAGGTGGGATGCAAAGCAGTTAAGCCACTGCCAAGTTGAACCACTTGCTACGTCATCAGGTGTTGAGCTTGAAACGGTGACACAAAAGCGTAAACATCAATTTAAGCAACTTATTGATTTAAGACATCCTGAAAGCGAGCAATTTTTAGCGTTTCACTATAGTAAAGCCGAACAAGGGCAATATGGCGTAAACATGCTAAGAGAAGATGCAATGACAGTCAGTATTAGTCATATTAAAGTTGGTAACACTATACGCTTTAATTATTTTGATAAGCAGTCTCAGCTCATTAGTAGCATTGGTTGTTTAAAAGTGGCTGCAGCTTAACTAAATATTTTTATAGCTGTTACATAACTAAAAAAGTCGACGCAATTAATAGCGTCGACTTTTTTTGCTCAATTTTTACCTGCTATATTAATACAGCAGGTAAAAATTATGAGTGATTTATATAATCATCCTTTTTATCACCAAGGTAGAGCTTAAGTAGCTTTTCAGGCGCACTTGGTAGGTGCACACTTAAAAGTAATCCTGGCGTGTGATTAAAGTTGCTATCAATGCCCATGCAATGAAATTGAGCGCCTAGCTTGTGGTACTGCTTTAATAAAATTGGTATGTCTTTTTTATCTTCTTCTATTCCCATAACCAATGCTGATACATGGCCTATGTTTAACGCGTGGTCATTAATAAAGTCTTCAAATTCTGGGTGAAGCTTATTATTAAAAGGCGTATTGGCGCTAACACCTTGTTTATTATTAACCATTGTATGGTCAATAATTGCAACAGAACGAGGGTCATAAAGTTTACTTAATGAAACCGTGCCATATAAAGTCCTATAGCGTGGATTTTGCGCCATAAATACACCAATCCCTTTAAATAGCAGTAATAAACCATGGTAACTGCCCTGATGTTTTTGAACTATAAACGATCGACCCATTTCTAAGCACGGCTGTTGCTGATTAATAAAAGAAGGTTCGAAGTTAAACATTTGCGATAAATAAAGGGCGCTCACGTCGCTATTTTTTTGTAATAAATCGGTTTGTCCAATTCTATAAGCACCAATAATTTCTTCATTTTTATGATCAAAAATAAACAAATGCATGTAAGTCGTATCAAACTTATCAGTGTCGCATGGCTCGCCACTTCCTTCGTTTAATGTGCGAAAAGTTATTTCTCTGAGGCGTGTTATTTCAGTAACGCAATTAGGTATTTGCTCTTGGTAGCCGTAATAAACTGAGTAACCTTTAAAGTCGACTAAATGCTGCTCGCTTGGCAAGTTTGCAAGCTCATTTTTCATTTTTGTTTTATCAACTTCCTGCATAATGGCTTTGAGCTGTGTTGATTGGTTATCCTCTTGCCAAGGCGTTACAAAGCGCTCATCGTTTAAGTAACATTGCAAGCGCGCAAGTGCGTTTATGTCGTCAGTTTTTTCAAACTTATTTAATAATTTGGGTGTAAGTAAATTACCAGCGCTTAAGCTAATAGAGCTTTTTTGAATTTTAAGTAATTCGCGTATTAGCATTAATAATCTAAATCGGTAGTAAACACGCCCCAAGTTATAAAAGGTTGAGCTATTCTGACCGCTAATAAATACAGGCAATAAAGGAGCTTGTGTTTTTAAAGCTAGTTGAGCGGCTAAGCGATTCCATTGTCCGTCAGTTACACGTTGTTTTTCTGATTGAAAAAATGACACTCTTCCCGCAGGAAAAACCACAAGTAAGCCATCATTTTTAACATGACTAAAGCACTGTTTTATTGCGCCGGTATTAATGGCTGCTTTTGGTTTTAGTGGGTTAGCAAAAATAAAATAGTCTTTAATTTCTTTAAATATTTTTAAACCCACGTTAGCCATTACTTTTGTATCGATACGATAATGGGTGAGTAAATTTGCAATAATTACGCCCTCAATCATGCCATAAGGATGATTACATACCACTATGCAAGGACCATGCTTTGGTATTTTGTTAATAACACCTTGTGCACCAAGCACATTAATACCTAATACATTTAACAGCTTTTCACTAAACTCTTGTTTATCTAAACCCGATAAATTATTAGAGAGGTATATATCACGTAGCTTATTGATGCCCAATAGGCTATCGAGCAGCGGAGCGGCTATTTTTAGTATATGACTCAAAGGAGAAACGGTGCTTATTGCCGCTACACTTAAGTTTGATACGGGGTGGTTTAATTTTGTCATATACGTTGATGCTCTTAAATTTTTATAGCTGTTGTGTATATTTAGACCGAGGAAAAACCACATTATGTTCAAATTAGGTTAATTAAGTTTGTTTAAAAGCGTAAAAATAATACTCAAATAGCCTTTTAAGTGCTAAGTGGCTGTAGGTTATTAAGAAAATAGAAGAGGGTTTTAATTATCCATAAAATAAGGTTACCCACTACAGCTAATAAGAGTGATACAGCAAGTAATCCTTTGTAGTTATATATCACTACTTACAACTCAAAAACTAGACTTTTAAGCTTAATTAATGCTATTTAAGGTACATCTACTTTAAATGTAAAAAATCTCACCTTTATGCTAATTACTTTGCCTGTGTCTGAGCTCACCCCTGGTATGTACGTTGATAGCGTTACTAAGCAACACGAGGGGATCAATAGCATAAAAATTAAGACCAGTGGCTTGGTGCGCGACAAATCTATTATTAAGCGTTTAGTGTCTGAAGGGGTGCTCGAGCTGCTTATAGATTTTACTAAAGGTGATATACCAGTTCCTGCCAAATATAAGCTCCAAAGCGCACCTAAAACATCTAATAGCCAAAAAAAAATAGAAAAAACACCTATAGCTATTTCTATCGAACAGGAATTTGCTAAAGCGACTGTAAATTACGATCAGCATGGCCGAAAGTTACAATCATTATATGGCGATTTAACATCTGGCCTGAGTGTTAATATAAAAGTGCTTGATGAAATTGCCAGCGAGATAGTCAGCTCAGTTTTTCGTAATGCTAACGCTATGACTATTCTTACTCGTATAAAAGACAAACATAGCTATAACTGGCGCCATATGATCAACTGCGCCATTTTTACTGCTGTATTTGCTAAATACTTAGGGTATGAAAAAGCTGTTGTACAAGAGCTTGCAATGGGGGCGTTACTTCATGACTTGGGCCAAGCTAAATTACCGCAGGGTATATTTTCCAAGCCAACTAAACTAAGTAATAACGAGCTAGCAGCAATTAAAAAGCATGTTGCGCAAGGTTTAGGTTTAGTTAAAGGCGAGAAGGGTATAACTCCCCTTATGCTCGATATGATAGTAAATCATCATGAGCGTTTAGATGGCTCTGGTTATCCGCGAGGCCTGCAGGCTGAAAAGTTAAGTCGCCCGGCGCGTATAATGGCAATTGTAGATGTGTACGATGCTATGACAGCCGATAGAATGCACCAAGAGGGTGATGAGCCTATTAATGCATTACGCTACTTATTAGCCAATAAGCACTTGTTTGATGGTGAGTTAGTTCAGCGCTTTATAAAATGCTTGGGGGTCCATCCGGTAGGGACTATTGTAAAATTAACGAATGAACGTTTAGCCTTAGTGCTTGAAGGGAACGTATTAAATCCTATAAAACCTAAAATTAAACTATTTTATAATGCTAAGCACAATCATCATGTTACACCTAAAGACATCGATTTAAGTGAGCACACCCAAGAGCTTAAAATACTAGCGAGTGTTAAGCCTCTTGATTATCAGATTAATTTGTCTCGCCTGCTAAAAGAGCATTTGTTGAACTAGTTTTACTGCATTGCCTTTTTTTAGTTTGTTTTTCAGAAATAAACGCACCCAAAAAACAACTTCCCATCAGTGTTAGCCATAGCAAAGTACCTAACTCTACGTGCAATGCAAAACAACACAGTCCTAAAGAGATCAACGCATTTAACATTGCCCCAAGCCAATAATGGTTTACGGGGTTATCGCATTGTCCTGCTTGAGTGCATGCACAGTAGTTTGCTTTGTAAAAGCAAAATACACTCGCCCCACAAAATATTAGCCCTGTAATAATAAATAAAATGATCACAGTTTTACTTCCTTTGCGATTTTATAGTGAGTGTAATTTGCTATATATTTCAAGTCAATCTAAATGATAATTAATTACAATTAGAGCTTTAACTCTAATAACACATTTCTCATCCGATGAGTTTTAAATAGTTGTTAAAATGTCGTTAAATAACATGTTTTTTGCTGTTTTTTGACGCATTCATAGAGTTTTTTACAAAAAATTAAGGTAGTGTAGCAAAGTTTCAAATCCTAATAACAACACACATAGTACCCAGACAGTCAGTTTGGTTAAGGACTCAACAATGAAATTTTCTAAAACTCTTATTGCAGCTTCGCTTGCATTTGTTTCAGCTGATAGCTTTGCAGCTGCGTTTCAATTATCAGAGCAAAATGCATCGGGTTTAGGCCGTGCATACGCTGGTGAAGCTTCTATCGCAGACGATGCGTCTGTAGTTGCACGTAACCCAGCACTAATGACTTTATTTAAAGATAAACAACTAAGTGTTGCTGCTATTGGTGTAATTCCAGATGTAAGTATTGAAGGCGAAAGTACTAATAACGGTATTGACCCAAGTGCATTAGATGACGACAGCATCGCACCAAGTGCTGTAGTACCTGCTATTTACTTTACTATGCCTTACAACGATAAAGTATCGATTGGTTTTGGCGCATTTTCTAACTTTGGTTTATCTACAGAGTTTAACGACGAATACGTTGCTGGCCAAATTGCTGGCGAAACAGAAATCTTTACTGTTAACCTTAATGCAAGCGTTGCTTATAAAGTAACTGAGCAATTTAGCTTTGGTATTGGTTTAAACGCTATTTATGCTGATGCAACTGTTATTCGTAAAGTGGGTGCTAATGCAAGCGGTATTGATTTTGGTGCTGATGCTGTAAACCTTCAAGGTGATGATACTGGTTTTGGTTTAAACGTTGGTTTAATGTACCAGCTAGATGATAACAGCCGTTTTGGTTTTAACTATCGCAGCGAAACAGACATCACATTTGATGGTGACTTCTCAAACGATCTACCAGCAGCTATTGGTGGTACAGGCGGCGCTAAGCTACCAGGAGCTGTTGATCTAACACTACCAGCTATTGCTGAGTTTTCTGGCTCACATCAGTTAGATGATAAGTTAGGCCTACATTACAGTGTATTATGGACAGGTTGGAGCAGCTTTGAATCACTAGAAGCACAAGTAACGTTACCAACTGGTGATAAGTTTGTTGCGTTTGAAAAGCAAGAGCAGTTTGATGACTCTTTCAGATACTCTGTAGGTGCTGATTACCAATACAACGAAGATTTACTACTTCGTGCCGGTGTTGCATTTGATGAGTCACCGGTATCACAAACGCACCTTTCTATCTCTATTCCAGATACCGATCGCTTTTGGTTCTCGTTTGGCGGTAACTACACAATTGATCAAAACTCTAACGTTGACCTTGGTGTAAGTATCATCCGTGGTAAAACACAAACGTTCACAGAAGCTGATGACTCGGGCAGCCAGTGGGGCTTCGAATCTAAAGGCCACGCGGTATTACTTGGCGCTCAGTACAACTACAAGTTTTAATGTAGAAGTGTCTTGTGGTTAATCACAGGGCACAAAAAAGCCGCTCACTTTAATTAAAGTGAGCGGCTTTTTTAATGCCTATTAAATAGTGTTAATAGGCATTTTATGAAAGCTTATAAGCTTTCTATTTTAGTTTTTTGCTCAAGTAGCTTAGTTTTAGCATCGCTAAACTCAGCCAGTTTTGCATTTTCTTTAGCAAGTACAGCTTCAGGTGCGTTGTTTACAAACTTTTCGTTAGCGAGTTTGTTTTGCACTTGTGCTAGGCCTTTTTCTGCTTTTTCGAGTTGCTTATTAATACGCGAAAGCTCGGCTTCTACATCAATTAAGCCCGCCATTGGGATCATGATCTCAAGGTTGCCAACATAAGACGTTGCACATGCAGGTGCGTCGTCTTTGTTTTCAAGCATTGTAAACTCTTCAATTTTTGCAAGTGATGCTAAAAATGATTTGTTTTCTTCAATGCGGCGCACGTCGTCGCTTGATGCATTAGCAAGTAATACGCTAAGCGGTTTACTAGGGCTAATATCCATTTCACCACGAATATTACGAATAGCTAAAATGAATTGTTTAACCCACTCTAAGTCATCCATAGCTTTAGCATCAACGCTTGCTTCATTATATACAGGGAACGGCTGAACCATAATGCTGGTGTTTGCTGTTTCAAGGCCTGCAAGCGGTGCAACACGTTGCCAAATAGTTTCAGTGATGTACGGCATCATTGGGTGCATTAAACGCAGTAAGCTTTCAAGTACGGTAATAAGTGTATTACGTGTACCACGTTGTTGCGCTTCATTACCTTTAAATAATACCGGCTTAGTTAGCTCTAAGTACCAATCACAGAACTGGTTCCATGTGAATTCGTAAAGCGTGTTAGCAGCTAAGTCAAAACGGTAGTTATCAAGGTGTTCAGTGTATGTTTTAACTGTTGACTCAAATTGACCTAAAATCCAGCGGTCAGCTAATGAAAGCTCTTTTTGTGCATCGTTTGCAAAACCACAGTCTTGCTCTTCTGTATTCATTAATACGTAACGGCTCGCGTTCCATAACTTATTACAGAAGTTGCGGTAACCTTCAAGGCGGTTCATATCCCAGTTGATATCACGACCCGTAGATGCCATAGCAGCTAACGTAAAGCGCAGCGCATCAGTACCGTGTGCTTCAATACCGTTATCGAAGGTTTTACGAGTATCTTTTTCGATTTTTTTAGCGACTTTTTCTTGCATCAAATTACTGGTGCGTTTGGTTACTAAGCTCTCAAGGTCGATACCGTCAATCATGTCGATTGGATCAAGTACGTTACCTTTTGACTTAGACATTTTATCGCCATTATCATCACGTATCAGACCCGTTACATACACGGTTTTAAACGGAACTTGTGGTTTGCCATTTTCGTCTTTTACAAAGTGCAGCGTCATCATAATCATGCGCGCAACCCAGAAGAAAATAATATCAAAACCAGTTACCAACACGTCAGACGGGTGGAAGGTTTTTAAATCATCGGTATTTTCAGGCCAACCTTGTGTAGAGAACGTCCAAAGCGCTGATGAGAACCACGTATCAAGTACGTCTTCGTCTTGGCTTAGCGTTACGTTATCTGCAATGTTGTTTTCACGGCGAACTTCAGCTTCGTCGCGACCAACAAATACATTGCCTTCACTGTCGTACCAAGCTGGGATACGGTGACCCCACCAAAGCTGGCGTGAAATACACCAATCTTGTACGTCGTTCATCCACGAGAAGTACATGTTTTCGTATTGCTTAGGTACAAATTGAATATCGCCGTTTTTAACAGCGTCTTTTGCAGGTTCAGCAAGTGGTGCAACACGTACATACCATTGGTCGGTAAGTAGTGGCTCAATTACCACACCAGAGCGATCGCCGTAAGGAACCGTTAAACCATGGTCTTCAATTTTTTCAAGCAAACCTAGTTCTTCAAATTCTGCCACAATTGCTTTACGCGCTGCAAAACGATCAAGTCCATGTAGGCGCTCAGGTATTGGTGCATCAAACTCAAGCTCTTTACCGTCAAAGGTGTATGTTTCACCTTGGGTAAGAATAGCGGCGTCTTTATCGAAAATGTTGATCATCGGCATTTGATGACGCTTGCCCACTTCGTTATCGTTAAAATCGTGCGCTGGGGTTATTTTTACACAGCCCGTGCCTTTATCTTTATCGGCATGTTCGTCAGCAACAATTTTAATACGACGATTAACGATGGGTAATAAAATCTCTTTACCGATTAAATCTGTGTAGCGCTCATCATCAGGATTTACTGCAACACCTGAGTCACCCAACATGGTTTCAGGACGTGTTGTTGCTACTACTATGTAGTCTTTTCCGTCTTGTGTTGTAACGCCATCAGCCAGTGGGTAACGTAAGTTCCACATGTGGCCTTGCTTGTCTTTGTTTTCAACTTCAAGATCAGAAATAGCCGTGTGTAATTTTGGATCCCAGTTTACTAGGCGCTTGCCTCGGTAAATTAGGTTTTCTTTATGAAGGCGTACAAACACTTCTTTAACAGCTTCAGATAAACCATCATCCATGGTAAAGCGTTCACGATCCCAATCAACCGATGCGCCAAGGCGACGAAGTTGCTTAGTGATAGTGCCGCCAGATTCTTTTTTCCATTCCCAGATTTTATTAATAAAATCTTCGCGGCCTAAATCGTGGCGTGTTTTGCCTTCTTCGGCATGCAGTTTACGCTCAACCAACATTTGCGTTGCAATACCTGCGTGGTCAGTACCTACTTGCCATAATGTGTTGTTACCTTGCATACGTTTAAAACGCGTTAGGGTATCCATTATTGTATCTTGGAAGGCGTGGCCCATGTGTAAGCTACCAGTGACATTTGGCGGCGGGATCATAATTGAATATGGTACGCCTTGGCCAGATGGCTTAAAGTAGCCTTTTTGTTCCCAGTCTTGATATAGCGACTGTTCAATATCTTGCGGATTGTAGGTTTTATCCATTACACAGAACCTTAAATAAGTACTTAAATTAGTTGGTTAGTTTGCCTGATTGGCTAGCTATTAATATCTTGCGTGGTGAGATTGGCACCGAGTTGGCGTAGCTTTTTAAAACGCTCGCGGGCTGCTTGCTTAGCAGCTGGTTCTACGGGTACAAAATCAAAAACTTGGTTAAACCGACGAATGTAATCCGGTAACTGAGTAGCCAAGTTAATTAAAACTTTACGATTGCCAACAGGTGGCGTAATACCAATTTCTACAGGTGCGCCGCCTTTAGGGCCTTCACCTTGTAAATTATGTGGCACAAAACTATCTGGATCGAATGCCCAAATTATTTCATCAATGGCACAGGCTGCTTCGTTATCGTTAACACAAATAAACACACGCTGCCCATTTCGATACTGATCGGCTGCAATTTGAGCTGCCAATGCAAAATGATCGTCAGCCTTCGCTTTAGACTCATCTTGTTGCTTTAGAACGAAAAATTTAGCGTTCATGTTCATTGTATCGGGGTTTCCCATGACATTGAATGTATACCAAATTGATATACACAAATTAAGAGGCAGATTTTGCCATATAACGGGGTTTGCTTCAATTAATACACAAATAAATAAGGCGCCAAATGGCGCCTTATAAATAGCTAAATAGATTATTAATCGTGCGTAGCTTCGCTTACACCCGCTCGGTTTAATAAATACTGAGTAAGCATAGGAACAGGACGGCCCGTTGCGCCTTTTTTAGCGCCACTGCGCCACGCTGTACCGGCAACATCTAAATGTGCCCAATTATACTTTTTAGTAAATTTAGATAAAAAACATGCCGCAGTAATAGTACCCGCAGAGCGTCCACCTAAGTTCGTAAAGTCAGCAAATGGGCTTTCTAGTTGATCTTGATAGTCATCCCATAACGGTAACTGCCATGCACGGTCGCCACTTTGCTCAGACGCTTTTAATAAATCGTGTGCAAGTGGGTTATGGTTTGATAGTAAACCAGTAGCATGCGCGCCAAGGGCTACAATACACGCGCCAGTTAGCGTTGCTACGTCAATAACCGTATCTGGATTAAAGCGTTCAACATATGTTAGTGCGTCACATAATACTAAGCGGCCTTCAGCGTCGGTGTTTAACACTTCAACTGTTTGCCCTGACATTGTTGTTAAAATATCACCTGGGCGATACGCATTTGAGCCGGGCATGTTTTCACAACCCGCTAAAACACCAATAACGTTAATCGGCAATTGCATTTGTGCAAGTGCACGCATTGCGCCAATAACGCCTGCTGCTCCGCCCATGTCGTATTTCATTTCGTCCATGCCTTCGCCTGGTTTTAATGAAATACCGCCTGAATCAAACGTTAGACCTTTACCAACAAGTACAATAGGGGCTTGGTCATCAGCGGCGCCTTTGTAGTTAATAATCGACATAATCGATTCGTTATCACTACCTCGGCCAACAGCTAGGTAAGAATTCATACCAAGTTCTGCCATTTGCTTTTCACCAATAAGATCAACAGTGATGTTGTCAAAATCAGTTGCCAGCTCTTGTGCTTGTTCACCTAAGTACACAGGATTACAAATATTTGGTGGCATATTAGCTACGTCTTTACATAGCTTACTACCTGCTGCAATGGCTAAACCATGCTCAATAGCGCTTTCGCCAATAGTTAGTTCGCGTCGTGTTGGTACGTTAAACACCATTTTACGAAGTGGACGACGAGGGTCTACTTTTTTACTTTTCAGTTGGTTAAACGTATATAAGCAGTCTTGCGTTGTCTCAACTGCCTGACGTACTTTCCAGTAGGTGTCTCGACCTTTAACGTGTTGCTCTGTTAAAAAGCAGACTGCTTCCATAGAGCCCGTTTCGTTTAAGGTATTAATAGTTTTAGAAATGATTTGTTTATATTGCTTATCATCAAGCTCACGCTCTTTACCACAACCAACAAGCAATATGCGCTCGCTTAATACATTAGGTACATGATGCAATAATAAAACTTGGCCTGGCTTACCTTCTAAATCGCCACGGCGAAGTAAATTAGAGATATAACCATCACTAATTTTATCGAGTTGTTCACCAATGGGGGATAACCTACGTGGCTCGTAAACGCCAACCACAATACATGCGCTGCGCTGTTTTTCTGGGCTACCACTTTTTACGTTAAATTCCATTGTTACTCCTGGTTTTGAGTCGTTTAAGTTACTAAGTTGGGGCTAAAAAAGTATTTTCTAGTCTTATCTACGTAACTTATGTAAGGATAATTCTTATTTTAGCTGATTTTGCTAGACTCTTACTGTGTAATTGAACTTTATATGCTTAAGGGCTACTAATGCAACATTATATCGTGCACTTAGGTAGGATAATTAATTTTGATGGCTTATAATAATAGCCTATTTGCCGGTATTAATTGGGTAAAATAGCTATTTAACTATTCAATTCTCACTATCGTAGTGAAATTCCATGTTTAACAGGGGCGAGCATTGCTAATTTTCCGTTATTTGACCGCTGAGGTTTTAAAATCGCAGGTCGCCGTATTTTTAACTTTGATGACAATATTTTTGTCACAAAAGTTAGTTGGTATTTTAGGTGATGCCTCTGAGGGCAGCATTCCTGCTAAATTAGTGCTATCGATGATTGCACTAAAACTTCCACAACTAGCCTCGCTAATACTTCCGCTGAGTATATTTTTAGGCATTATTTTAGCCTACAGCCGTATTTACGCCGATAGCGAAATGACCGTACTTAAAGCCTGTGGCGTAAGTGAATGGTATGTTGTGCGCGTAACACTTATATCAAGTGTAGGGCTTGCTATATTAGCCGCAGCACTGACTATGTATATAGCGCCGTGGGCAAGCGAGCAAGAGTATCAATTAAAAGAGCAAGCCAAAGCCGATGCGGGGTTATCTGCACTCAGAGCTGGGCGGTTCCAAGAAACCGGTAACGAAAAAGCCGTGGTGTTTATTCATAATATTGAAAAGGGTGGCAAAGAGCTCAATAAGGTATTTGTTGCACAGTTACCCGATAGCGAAAAAGGCAACTTAGCGCGCTTGGTATATGCAGAGCAAGGTGTTGTGGTTGAAGCCGTAAATGGTGAGCAACAGCTCGTACTAACAGACGGTAAACGTTACGAAACAGATGGCGCAACGCCTGCACTTAACTTAACAGAATTTGATGGTTACAGCGTACAAATACGAGAACAAGAAATAGAGCACCAACGCCGTAAATTAGAGGCTGTGCCTACTAATCAATTACTCGCCATTAATACACCAGAATCTATTGCTCAATGGCAGTGGCGACTCGCTATTCCATTATCAATTCCGCTACTTACCTTACTGGCAGTACCGCTAAGTGTGGTTAATCCTCGCCAAGGTAAATTTGCAAAACTAGTGCCTGCTATAAGCTTGTACTTAGGCTATTTTATTTTACTAAATGCCGCTAAATTTGCAGTTGAAGATGGCAAAATTCCGCCTTCAATTGGCTTGTGGTGGATTCACCTAAGTGCCTTATTTATAGGTGGGTTATTAATTATAAAAGGGCGACCGTTGGGCGCTTGGCTTAAAGCCGTTGTAACTAAGCGGGAGTTAGGCTCATGATGAAAACGCTTGATTGGTATTTAGGCCGCAGTATTTTACAAACTACCGGCTTTGCATTGTTGGTACTTGTTGGTATTAGCACCTTAATTAAGTTTATCGACCAGCTAAAGTCGGTAGGGCGTGGCAGTTACGATTTAATGACCGCAATGCTTTACACGCTTTACACAATACCTGGCGATTTAGTGGTGTTTTTTCCGATGGCTGCGCTAATTGGTGGCTTAACGGGGTTGGGGGCACTTGCCTCAAACAGTGAGCTGGTAGTGATGCAAGCGGCTGGTATGTCGCGCTTACAAATAATTGGCTCTGTGATGAAAACGGCCATATTTATGGCTGTATGCATGATGGCACTTGGCGAATGGGGTGCACCTGAAGCGCAATTACACGCTAAAGAAATGCGTAACCAAGCAATACATGGCGGCGATGTATTTAACACACAAAAAGGTGTATGGGCTAAAGACGGCAGCAATTTTATTAATATTGAAGATGTTGACGAAAACGGCAGGCTCAATGGGGTACACATGTACCACTTTGACAAATCGTTAGAGCTTACCCAAATCACTAAAGCAAAAGATGCACTGAGCCGAAAAGAAGGCTGGCTACTTCGTGATGTAAATAAGGTTATTATTACGAGCGAAAAAACCACAACAGAGCAACTACCTGAAGAGTTTTACCCTTCACAATTGACCGCTGAAAAGTTAGGGGTTGTTTCGGTAAAACCAGAGTCACTTTCATTTACTGGGCTTTGGTCGTATTTAACTTACTTAGAGCAAAACGAACAAGACACCAGTACCTACGAGCTTGCTCTGTGGCGTAAGCTTATGCAGCCTGTATCTGTAGCGGTAATGCTGCTGGTGGCGCTCTCGTTTATATTTGGCCCACTGCGTACCGTTACTATGGGCGCACGTATTATTATGGGTGTTGTAACGGGGATTGTGTTTCACTTAACTAATGAAATATTTGGCCCTGTAGTTATGGTTTACCAAATACCCGCTATTATAGGGGCGGTATTACCCAGTATTATATTTATAGGCTTTGCGACATATTTGATGAATAAACGGGTATAGAGTACCCATTCAAAGCATTAAAAAGGGTGACCAGTGGTCACCCTTTTTGCTTTTTAATTTCCAGTTTTGGAAAGCTGGTATTAATCAAGCTCACTATAAATACGTCTGTTTTCTTCTTTAGTAAGTGTAATAACTTCTGTTTTAGAGACGTAATCTTGTAGTGCCTTTTTGTTTTTAAAATCGACTAACACCACCAAATTACCTAAACCGAGTAAAGCGCTAACGCTGCGGATAATTGATTGCGGCCAGCTAATTAAATTACCTTCAAGAGTTTGTACTTTTAAACGCCATGCACGCATGCCAATGGTTTGCCCGCTTTTAGTCCAAAAGTAGCCAAAAAATACTAAGCTAACAATAATTAAAAGAGCGGTACGAATACCCGAAAGAAGATTTGAATTTTGAATAAATGCAGATACATCCTCTGCGCCATTTAAACTAATTACATCGAGAGAAATAAGCCCCTGTACTGCAAATAAATACAGCACTACAGTTAACATCGCAAACGCAATAATGGCTAACGTATCGTAGACCAACGACGCAAAACGGCGCCAAAAACCAGCACGTGGAAACTCACCCGACATAAATACACTCTCACTATTAATATGCGAGCTAGTTTAACAAAAAAGCTTACAAATACTAAGACATGTTAATGTTTAGAGAGAATTGATTTTATTGCTGTAAATTACTACCTACGGAGGGGAATGAAAAAGACCCTACTATTTACAGTAAGGCCTTTTAATTTATAGCGAGTTTAACCTAGCTTAATGGCAAGGTATTTTATGTCGTCACCACTTATTTGCGGTAAAAAATAAATATCGCCGTATTTAAAATACTGCTGTGAGTTAATTATTACGGCCTGTGCTGCCTGAGGCAGTGAGTCGTAAGTTTGGCCCAAGCTATAATCATTCACATTACCCACTTTTACTGCCTGATTAAGGCGAGTTGATGGCTCATCAACAACCGTATAACCATTATTATCTGCAATGTAGTACACATTTTGATAAGTGTAGTAAGTCGTATTATGGTGTTTAAAATGCCTGTAATTTCTTGGTAGCGTATTTATACGCAGGCCTCTAGGTGGTTTAACAACATGGTAGCCTCTTTTAGCTTTACGGTAATAAAGGCCGTCGTTAAACGTAAACGAAATACCATTAAATCTGATTGATGCGCTATTGCGTGGTAAATGGTTTATAAATCGATTTTGTCTGTAAGCGACTGAATTGTGATGGCTTGTTAAGTAGTTATATTTTCGCTGGTTGTAGCGGTGTAGTTCATGCTTTTCCTGTTTGTACTTAGCAAGTTTACGTTTTTCTTGCTTACGGTCTTCTCGTTTTTCTTTTTTATGCTCAATACGCTGCTTTTTTTCATGGCGGCGTTCATCGCGTTTATATTCAACACGTTTTTCGTGGTCACGTTTAAAGCTTTTATCATTCTCTCGCTCGTTTTGTGCTCCAAGCGCAGAGCCTGATACTGCGCCAATGGCGAGCAGGGCAGGTAGTAAAAAAGTAAGTTTCATAGTATTGCCTCGTTTATGTTTTTACATAACTGGGTTCAATACTAGCGGCTCAAACTGAATGTTAACTGACATACAACAGCAAACGGAGTTATGCTTACAGCTTTTTACATTTTACTGACGGTTCTTGACATAATCTCTAGTTTTTGACGATTTTAGGAACGTTTTAATATATCAAAATGATTAGTCGTGTCATAAAAAATAGCTATTAAATTAGTAATTAAGCCTTCCTTGGCTTTGCAGGTTAATTACTTTTGATAAAAAGGATAATCGCTATAACCTACTTCAGTACCGCCATACATAGTGGCTGCATCAGCTTCGTTAAACATCCAATTATTTGCTATACGCTCTGGTAAATCAGGGTTAGCTATAAATGGGCGACCAAATGCAAATAAGTCACCGTAACCTTCACCTAAAATACGCACTGCTTTTTCTACTGTGTATTTACCTGCATAAATAATGCGCCCTGAAAATTCAGCTCGGACTGCTTTATAAAATTCTTGTGGTAAATCGGGAGCGTTATCCCAATCAGCTTCCGCAATCGATAAGTAAGCAATACCTGCTTGCTCAAGCACTTTAACTGCCTGGATATAAGTGTGATGAGGGTTTGATTCAACAAGTCCTAAATACACTCGTGTTTCATCTGTGCTTTCAAATAAAGGAGCAAAGCGAACACCTAAACGGTTTGCGCCTACAACGTCACTTACCGCTTCAACTATCTCTTTTAAAAAGCGCAGGCGATTACTAAGCGTTCCACCGTATTGATCGTCACGGTTATTAGTATGCTCAGAAATAAACTGATTAACTAAATACCCGTTAGCACAATGAAGCTCCACACCATCAAAGCCTGCTTCTAAAGCATTACGTGCAGCTTGAGCGTACATGTTTACCAGTTCGCCAACTTCAGTTGTTGTTAGCGCAAGAGGCTCACTTGGGTCAGCCAATGCGCCTTCACCAGGTGCGGTTTCAATAAATACTTTTACATTGTCAGCTGCAATGTCTGAAGGACCAACTGGTTTACCTGAATTTGGTTGTAGTGTGGCGTGCGATACGCGCCCTACATGCCAAAGCTGAGCAAAAATAACACCGCCTTTAGCGTGTACCGCGTGTGTTACTTTTTTCCAGCCTTCAATTTGTGCTTGCGAGTGAATACCTGGGGTCCAAGCGTAGCCTTGTCCACGAGGTTCTATTTGTGTGCCTTCGGTAACCATAAAACCAGCCGATGCCCGCTGCGCATAATACTCAGCCATTAATTCATTAGGAATATTGCCAGGTTGAGTGCTGCGAGAGCGAGTAAGAGGTGGCATCACAATACGGTTTTTAAGTGTAAAAGGGCCAAGCTCAATTGATGAGAATAAAGGGGCGGTATTAACTAATTCTGATTTCATTTTAAATTCTCTTATAAAGCAAACAAAGGCTTAAATAGTGGTTAAGCAACATTGGCAGCATAGAGATTTAAGGATACAATTTGAAACAACACTTTTTTGTGCAGCATACAATTATGAATGGTATTAGCCGGCTCGATATAAAACAGTTAAGAGTACTCAGTAGCTTATTAGAACTGCAAAATCTTTCGCAAGTAGCCAAAAAAATGGGGTTAACGCAACAAGCCATTAGTGAGCAACTACGAAAGCTACGAGATTTATTTGACGATCGCTTGTTTATACGCCAAGGCAATAACATGGTTGCTACTCCTAAAGCGCAAGGACTCAAGGCGCCTGTTAATCATATTTTAAAGCAATTAGAGTCGTTACTAGAGCCCGAGCAGTTTAGCCCGCAAACTTATAAAGGTGTGTTTACCATAAGCGCAACCGACTACGCCACGCAGGCCTTATTGCCACAATTATTTAATATTACCCGCCGCGAAGCGCCAGGTTTAAAGTTGATTGTGCGCGACTTTGCATCAGATAACGTTAATCAACTTATAACGGCAGGCGAGCTTGATTTGCTGATAAGCTTTCCAGAATTTATACCCGACAACCTTTCTTATATCACTTTGTTTGAAGAACAACATTTGTGTATTACCGGTATAGGTAACACGACTTACACTGAACCTTTGAAATTGGCGCAATTTGCAAAGCATCCACAGCTAGTGGTGTCGCCATCTCGTGCAAATTTGCGCGGATCGCACGATCAGTGGTTTGAAAGCCAAGGGCTAAAACGTAATATTGTAATGTCGGTACCAAGTTTTTCTGCGGTGCCCGACATTTTACATACAACCGATATGCTCGCGTTTTACCCATCAAGATTATTACCAAACAGCAAAGTTAAACAGCTAAAAATAGAAGCTCTGCCCCCTACATTTAAAGTAATAGCCGCATGGCATCCGCGTACTAATAACAGCCCTATTCATAAATGGTTGATAGAGCAATTACAAAACTTATAAAATCCGTAAAAATGCAACAAGATCTAAACGCTCTTGCTTGGTGAGCTTTAATGGTTTTAACAGTTTCGTCGTTTTAGGAAAGTGTGGATCGTTTAATTGGCTTTTCCTAGGCTTAGGTCTTGCTCCACCATGGTTGTACATGTTTACTATGCCTAGTAGGTCATCAAAAAGCCCATTGTGCATCCAAGGAAATGTTTCAGTTAAACCAAGTAGAGAAGGGGTTCTAAATAACCCTATATCACTTGGATTATTTGTAAAATTAAACCGCCCTTTATCTTCAAAACTACGGCCGTAGTAATGAAGGCCAGTGCCATGAAATTGGTTGTCACTTAATAGTGCGCCATTGTGGCAAGTCATACATTTTGCTTTGGTTCTAAATAAATGTAATCCGTTTAATTCATTATCGGATAAACGTCTAAGCGCTTTTTTTGGATTACTCTGAACCTCATTAATAAATGATTTAAAGCGAGTATTAGGTGCAATGAGTGTTCGCTCAAATGCAACGAGGGCTTCTGCCATTTGTGCCATAGAGAGCGTATTTGAATTAAAAGCACTTTTATTAAATGCCGTATAGCTTTTATCTTTATTGACCCGCATTAAAGCTTTTTGTGGATCTAAGTCCATTTCAATTGGGTTGCTAATGGGCATAAGTGCTTGTTGCTCAGCTGTTTTAGCGCGACCATCCCAAAAAAAGCTTTGCCACTGATCTATACCAAAAATTGCAGGGGTATTGCGTGTGCCTATTTTCCCATCAATACCCACTGCGGTTGTGCGGCCATCATGAAAGCCTTTGTCGTGCTCATGGCAGGTTGCGCAGCTAACGGTATTATTACGCGAGAGCTGCACATCATGAAAGAGCTTGTCACCTAAAGCAACATGCTCAGGTTTTGGCGAGGCTACAGGCAAAAGCGACATGGGCTCAACGCTTCTGCCATCACTGGTTTGAATAGCAGGCCAGTGTGCTTGGCCTTTGCTATACAGTGAGCGTAAATCGTGGCTACTTGTTGGTGTGGCGTTTAAGCTAAATGAGCACAGAAAAAAAATGCTTAATAACCTAATCATAGTTATAGCTAACTCCTAGCCAAAACATACGCCCAGGCTCAATACCAGATGCGCCTTCGTTTACTGTGTAAGTACGTGCATTCAACAAGTTAGAAATATCTGCTCTTATTTCAACTGACTGGGTTTTTGTTAGGTTGTGGCTATAGCGCAGGCTAAGGCCTAGCATGGTTCTGGCACGAATTTCTTGTTCTTCGTATATATCAACAAGTGTTGATTCTGCAGGACAATTCGCACAGCTCTGTTCAAGGCCTATGCTTTCGCTTGCGCCGGTGCTCACTGCGCTGGTGTAGCTATCACTGAAGGTTACGTTAAGCCCTGTGCTTAATGAATTGCTCCAATCAACATTCCAACCTAGCGCACCGGTAATCGGAGTGCCAAAGTTTGTACGAATTTGATCAAGTTGTCCAAGCGTTACAAGCTCGCCGCTGCCACTTGCATTTACGTAGTAAACGAGTTCGTCAAGGGGGGTATTTTCAGCAGTGGCATTGTAGTCGTCGTTAGAGACTTTGTTTTCAGCGTATGAGGCGTTAGCCCATAATGAATGGCTACCAAACTGCGCGCTCCACGAAATAGAATAGCGCTCTGAGCTACCATCACCTTCGTTGGTCATACGAATATATTTATATCCATCGCTAGCAGCTTCTTCATCGGTAACCTGAGAAAATTGCTGATGCTTTTTACGTTTGACATATTTAAGCGATACATTACCTGCTTTTTCAAATGAATGTGCAATACCTAATGCGAGTTCGTCATCGTACGGGGTGTTTACATCATCAAAGCGGTACTTAAACGCGCCAGTATAGTTAGAAGGTAGCCACCCTTGCAGGTAACCGTTTTCAATTGGGCGGTATTCTCGATATGAAAAACGCTGCTGTTCTTTGACTTTATAACCAATAATGGCAGAGTCGTAATAGCGGTTAACGCCTGCACTAATAATAGTGCGGTTGTCGTTAAATACGTCGTAACCCAGCGATATACGTGGCGCGATATTATGATTTACTAAAAAGTCATCATATTCGTAGCGCATACCTAAGTTTAGGTTTAGCTGCCCTAATGTGATGCTATCGGTTACATAAAACGAGGCACGATTAAGTGTTACGTTAATGTATTCGGCAGGGGTGACTAAACGGCCATTAAAATACTGCGCTGTAGCGGTTACATTATTTGTATAGGAAGTAATGTGCGATTGATTATTAAAATCAATTTCGCCACCAAGTTGTGCTGCTAACTCATCAATAGAAATAGTGGTTTGAAGTACTTGGCAATCAAGTGTGTAACCGCTGCAATTAAGAGGCGTACTCGCGCTAGACCATATAATAGGGGAGTCGTAGCTGTAGCTATTTTGTATGCGTTCGCGTTCTACTTCTTGGCGAATAAGTTCAATACCGGCTTTAATGCGGTGCTCAGTGCCTGCAAACTCCAGCGTTTTAAAATCAAGGGTGTTTTTCCAGCTGGTGGTGTATTGGGTATTATCTAGGGCGCCATATCCCCCTTGGCGAGAGTAACGAGTTTGCGCATCGCCTTGGTCGGCGTATTGCCCCCAATCTTTCCCTTTGGCTTGTAGCCAGCTATAAAAGTGAGCTGGGCCTTCTCGGCTGCTGTCACTCATACTAAAATTAAGATTACTGTGCCACGATGCAAAGTCAAAATGCTCGGTCAATGCCGCAACGACGCCAATAGCACCGCCTTCTAAATGAAAGTTACTGTCTTTGGCATCCGTTATAAAGTTATCAACTTCGTAGGGGGAGTACATTAGTGTTAAATCTAGTGCATCTACCCAGCCATTTCGGTAGCCATACTTCACAATCGCATTTATGTTTGTTCTGCTTTGGGTTTTTACTTCCCCTAGCGATAAATCGCTGATGTCGCTGGTTAAGTAATTAACGCTCATCATTAATCCATGGCGCTCATTAATTTGTTTATTAGCACGCAGGTTATAGCTAATTTTTTCGTATTTAGGCTCTTCAAGAGTACTTTGGTCAACATTTTGCTGTGAACTGTCTTGATCAGCCTCAATAAAATGATAACTCCCCCAGCTACTTTGATTCCCCCGCACGCCAAAACTAAAGCTGTTGTTTGCAAATACGCTTTTGGTTTTACTATCAACAATACCACCCGAAAAACCACCAAATTCAGCCGGTATGTTATGGTCGTAAACTGTGATTGATTCAACTATATCGGAGTTCACGTTCATACTTTGTACGCCACCCGACACATCGTCTGATGAAGAGCTTAATCGGCTGCTGCTTGCTGGGTCTATGCGGTTATTGTAATTTAACCCATCTAACGAAAACCCTGTTTGCCAAGGCTGCGCCCCTGAGATTGATATTTCTGGCGCGCTGATCTCAGCTAAGCTACCAATAGAGTACGCTTCGTTACTTAGCTGCACGCCAGGGAGCAATGCAATTAGCTCATTTATATCGCCATTGCCTTTAGGTGTGGCGTTTATAAAATCACGGTTTAAATAAGAACGCCCAATAACTTCGGGTACTTCTATGCCTATGTACTGGCCTTTTACTTCAATATGCTCAAGTGCTTCACAGCGCTCTTTTTGCTCATCTTTAAGTTCGTTACATGGCTGTGGCTTTGGTTCGGTCTGCTGTTGCTGCTCTGCGGCGTATACACCCTGAGAAAGCAAAAGCAGACACGCGAGGGTAGTCGGTGTCTGCATTTATTACGGCTCTTATTTAAATACCTAGTGGGGTAGTGTCTTCGCTATCAATGACGCCATCGTTATCGGCATCTTGGTCGGCAATTAATCCTGCTAAGGCTATGTCTTCATCGCTGGTGTTAGGTAAAAAGAAGTTAGGTAAGCCGTCGTGGTCGGTATCTACGCTTGCTATCGCTATGCCTCTAAAGTCATCGCGAGAGGCGACTAAGTTGGTCATGCCTATGTAAAGCTCAAGCTGATCGGCTTCGCCATTAACCCCGTTACTAATTAAGCTTTGTGCTTTGCTAATGTTGTTAATTAACGTAAAACTGTTAACTAAGTCTGCCATGTTGTCGGCAATAATTGTACCGGCAAAGCCCAAAATAAGAGGCTCAAGCGTATTTAAAAGCATGCTAGCTTGTGTTTTTGCATTACTATAATTTGCTGAAAAGTCGCTAATGTTCGCTGCGTTTGAACCCATACTTGAAAGCATAGAATAACGTAAAAATTCACCTGTTTGAGCTTCTTCTAAACCAATTACTTCGGCTTTAACAGCGGCTAAAATAGTTTCTAGCTGATCGCTTGTTAACTCATTTAACGCAGGTGTTATTTCTGTAATTGCATCATTTAAAGTGGTGCTTGCAAGCGATGTTTGGTTTGCATTAACTAAGTAACCTAAGGTTTCTAGGCGGGCTTCAAATCTGTCTTCGGTATCTTCATCTAGTGCAATATAGCTAAGTAGTTGATTGTGTACACCGGCTACTTGCTCCGCTAAGCCGCCTTCAATTAGCGATACTATTACTTGATTATGCGCCGTAATTGATGAGCTATTACTTAGCGTGCGTATGTCGCCATCATTAAGCGTATTAAGTATGGTTAAACATTTATTAGCGGCATTTGCTGTATCGCCACCGACCTGCGCAGTTAAATCAACTAACAATTTACAGCCCTTGGAACCGGTTAAAAACGTGGTTGATGACTCTTTGCTAATGTATTCATCAGAGGCTAAAAAGTCGCCCGCATAGGTAAATACTTGCTGTGCTAAGTCGTTTCTGCCGGCTTCACTTAAAATTAGGCCTGTACCAGGGACGTTATCAAGCGATGTTAGCGCTCTAAAAAATTCGTTGTAATCACCATTTTCAGTGAAAAAGCTGCGAGCTTGTGCTGCGGCACTCGTTATATCTTCACCAGCAAGTAGGCGGTTAGCTATATTAAAACCATACACTTGTTCTTGCGCGTTATTTATATCGGTTTCGCTGTCTGACAGCGTTATTGCAGGGTTTTCGTCGCTTTGGTATAAGCCTTCAATTAAGCCTGCTAAAAATTGAATAGGGTAGGTGTAGTTATCTAAAGTAGCGGCGCTATATGGCGATGCAGAATAGGCATAATTACTATCAAAACCAGTAGAGCCATACATAGCAAGTACTTGGTTGGTATAGTCTTTTGCCGCTTCAAATTCGCCAGCTCTATAAAGATATTGCGCAGCCCATGCCCCGTGCAACGTTTTGTATTGCTCGTATGGTTGGCCTTCGTATTCGCCGCTACGTACAAGTCTGTAACCCGTTTTTACCGCAAGTTGCGCGTAGTTATTGGCAAGTAATTTGGCTTGAGTTAAATCGCTTTCATCTAGGCTTTGTGCATAGCTTTGTAGGGCATCATCTATTGATAAGCGTACGCTATTTAAAAAGTAGCCATAGCTTGATGTGTATTCGTCTTCGCGTACTTGCTCAGCGTATAACGAAATTGTATTCAACAAATTACTTGCTTGCGAGACTTGATCGGCGTCTAGGTAGCTTTTTACTAAAGAGTAAAGTGCTGATGCGTCTGATGAGGCAATGTTATCGAAACCTTTATCAGCTAAGTATTGGTTGTAGGCCGCTACCGCTTGGACGCGGTAATCGTTTGCTTGCTCTGTTTGGCCTATTTCATCAAGTGCTTGCGCCACATCTTTTAGTGCCGAAGAACGCGCCGTTTGCTCGTTTATAAGTGCTAAATAGTCGTTAGCAGTATCTAAAAATCCTGCACGCGCATAGGCCGCTGCTTGGGTTGCGTATATATCGTAACGAGACAGTTCGTCAGCAATATTTGCGCTTAGTTCATCTGCTTGTTTTAGATGAGATAGTCTAGAACTGTAGTAATAATTAAGTTTGTCTTCGTTAGTTACATAAGAAGGGCTTAACGAAATAATTGCAGTTAATGGCTCGCTAATTAGGCCATCTGTGTAACTAATTTCAAATTGCTCATCAATGCTGCTTAGAGTTTGTGCCTCATAGGTAAATTCACCCGTGGTGCTATTTATGCTCATTACGCCATTACTAGGTGGTGTAATTAAGCTAATAGTTACGGTGTCACCATCTAAATCTTGCGTAGTAATAATCCCTTGTGTGGTGGTTGAAGAGGTAACAAACACGTTAGTGGTTAGTAACTGTGGTGCATCATTAACATTTTCTACGCTAAAACGTACCACAACATTTGCTGTTAAGTTGCCATCGCTTGCGCTAATGGTCGCGGTATCTTCGCCATAATAATTACTAAAAGGCGTATACGTAAATTGACCATTTGCTTCTACTGCTATAGTGCCGTTACTTGGTGCATTAGCAAGTGTGTAGCTAAGGGTATCGTCGTCGGTGGCTGTTACTTGAGCAGTAAATGGAGAGTCTTCGTTTACAGTAAAGCTTAAATTAGGTTGTGCAAACTGCGGGGCTGTGTTGCCAGATCCACCACCACAGCCAGCTAAAGCAAGGGCGCATAATATTGGGGTAAACTTAATTAGCTTGTTCATTATTGTTAATATAAAAAGTTAATGATGTTGCGAATGATAACTGATATCAATTAGATTTAAAAGTTTAATCTGTATTTGTATTATAAATAGTGAGTATTCAATTGAAGTTGAAAATGTCCCTAAAAAGCAAAACCCTGCGCTTAACAGGGTTTATATTGCAAATAAGAGAGTGTTACTAAATGGAGGGGAACCAATTAATTATTTAAGATCGTTAATAATAAGAAGGGGGAAGTTTTTAGCTGAGCGAGGTTGCCAATTATTATAGCTAATATTGCTAATTCCAAAATAGTTAAGCACTTTAGGTGAATACGTCCAGCCACGGGCATGTTGCTTTATAGCTGCGCTGCGTAAATTGGGTTTTAACCCTACAGTGAGTAAATCATGATTTACGTTTAATTTTTTGTATAGGGCTTTTTCGCGCAGGCTTGCTTTATTAATTACCTCATCGTAATGAGCACGTAATTCTTCCCACTTTTGGCTTTTTTGCGGCTCTTCTAAATGCTTTACCATGGCATCAATATCACTGTCTAACCATTTTGCTGAGGCTGCATCTCCATGCCAACCGATAATTGCATTAGGTTCTATTGTAGTAGGGTGCCCAGCAAGTAACACATAATTAGCACACGATGAAAAACAAAACTGCTTTATATTTACGGTTAATTTATGCGCCAAAATTAGCTCGGCTAAATCCATTCCTAAAGCTATGTTTCCGCCGCCGCTGGTAATAGTAAAGGTATTAATTGTGGGATTGTTTTTTAACAGCTCAGCTGCTGTATTGTTATTTTGTTTGTTGATTTGACCACTATAAATAAGCGTTTTATCGCTTAAAGTGACTTTAGCCTGTAATAAAGCTGGGAATATTAAAAAAAGAGTAAAAATTAATTTTTGCATGTGGGTTTTGAATGAGTATTTTTGCCAAAGGCTACGTAATTTGGCTAAGCGAGGCAAATACTAATTTGTCTAAAGTAAGTTAACTCCTTTTAACCCCTTCTTAACCCTCGACCTAATAAGCTATGTGTAATAGTACGAATTAGGCATAGTTAAATGGTTTATTTTAAAAAGCACTCAACCGGTTTTTTACTCGCACTTAGTTGCACACTTGCTGCATGTAGTAGTCAGCCAAGCTATCAAGGTAATAGTACTGAGCAGTCGCTAAAGCAACATACAAACTGGCAGTACACGCAAAGTAACGCACAGCAAGTAAATTACATTACCGATTTGGTGGATATTGAAGGGCTTGATTCGCTTATTGAGCAAGCTGTTACTAATAACCCATCGTTTAATCAAGTGCATGTTGCATTAAAATTAGCTTATGCGCAGCGTGATGTAACTGCTGCAAGTCAGTGGTTTAGTGTAGATGCAGGATTTGACGCGCAGCGCAGTGAAACCGAAGGCACGCAATATAGCTCATCAGTAGGTATAAGCTGGGAAGCCGATATATGGCAAAAAATTGCTGACAACGTAGCCGCGCAAGATATGACTATTGCCAGTAACCAAGCTACTTATCAAGGTGCTAAAGACACATTAGTAGCGAGTGTTATTCGTACTTATTTAAATATTATTTTGCAGCAAAATTTGCTCGATATAGAGCAGCAACGTTTAGTTGCTTTACAAAATAATGAGCAAAGTATTGTAGAGCGCTACCAATATGGATTAGGTGATTTAGAAGCGCTTGATACCGCCCGTACTAGCACGGCATCTACCCGCGCGACCATTGCCGATTACGAAGAACAAATAGCAAAAGCAAAGCGTGCTTTAATGCTAATTGTAGGCACTGATAAACTTCAGAACCTGCCAAGTACATTAACCCTGCCAAGCGTTATTGAGCCATTAAGTACATTACCAGAGCAAGATTTGGCGCGCCGACCTGACTTACAAAGTGCCTATTACAACATTCAGGCAAAGCATTACTTGGTTGATGTATCGTACAAAGAGTTACTACCGAGTATTTCGCTTTCGGCATCACTGAGTGATTTAGCAAGCACGCCAAGCCAAGCATTATTAACCAGCCCAGTGTGGAGTTTATTAGGCAGTTTAAGTGCCCCTTTATTTGAAGGTGGAGCACTGCGTGCGCAAGTTGATATTGCAAAATTAAATGCCGAGCAAGCGTTTTGGCAGTACCAAGATACGCTGCTAAGTGCGGTAAACGAAGTTGAAAATGCACTCGGGCAGGAGCAATCATTAACCGAGCAGCAACTGCAAATTAGCAATGCACTTGCTAGCGCTAAACGCAGCTTTAGTAACTATCAAAGTAAGTATCAACAAGGTTTGGTTGATATTTTAGATTTGCTAACAGTGCAACAAAAAGTATACGACCTGCAAGCCCAGCTTAGCCAAATAAACTACACCCTTTTAACTAACCGCATAGATTTAGGCCTCGCTTTGGGCCTTGGAGTATCGTCATGAAAATTTCGCCAACACCGGTTGTTGTAACGCTTGTTGCTATTGTTTGTATAGTGCTTGCTATTATGTATAACGGTCAAAAAATGGCTGAAAAAGCAAATAGTCCACAACCAGCCGCTATTAAAGCTATTGCCCCAAATGTATCGGTAATTAATGCAGCTCCGAGCACTTATCAGGCTTATGTTAGCGGCCACGGTGAAGCTAAAGCGCATTGGTCACTTAGCTTAAAAGCACAAGTTAAAGGCGAAGTAACCAGTATGAGCGAGCAATTTGCGACCGGTAACTTAATAACTAAAGGGCAGGTGTTTGCACAAATTGATGACACCGAATACTTACAAGCTCTAGCTAGCGCAAAAGCAACATTGGCTGATGCAAAACTAGCACTGCAAGAAGAACAAGATTTAGGGGAACAAGCAAAACGTGAATGGGATCGCTCAGGCGTTACGCAAGCGCCAAGCTCGCCGCTTGTATTTAGAACGCTGCAGTTAGAAGCCGCGCAAGCTACGCTCGAGAAAGCACAATATGCACTTAAAACCGCACAGCGTGATGTAAATAACACCCAGTTAAGTGCACCATTTGACGCTGTTATTTTATCGCGCGATATAGATTTAGGTACTTATGTGAGTATTGGCGATACGCTTGCCACGCTCAACAGCACTGACAAAGTAGAAATAACGGTGCCGCTTTCATTAAGTCAGTGGCAAAACCTAGCAAATAATAAATCAGGCGATGTTATTTTAAGTGATGTAACCACTAATACTAAATGGAACGGTTATATTGCACGTTTTGAGCAACACCTTGATGACAGCTCGCGCCAACGCAGCGTAATTGTTGCCTTAGATAAACCGTTTGAGCAAACAACGTCGTTACTGCCTGGTACATTTTTAGCGGTAGAAATTGCCGGTAAGCAGTTAACTAACGTAATAAAACTGCCTGCTTCGGCGGTATCTCAAGATGGCTTAATTTGGTACGTAAATGATCAAAATAGCTTAGTAAGCACACACGCTAATAAAGTATTTGAGCGTGGGGGTTACGTATATATTACGCCAGTAGATGGTGCTAAAAATCTAAAAGTGGTGGCGCGCCCACTTGTTAGTTACTTAAACGGCATGAAAGTAAATCCAATAGTTGAGGAGATACAATAATGAGCCCTCATCAACCACCTCAATTACCCAGCAATAATAACCCGCTGCACGGTATTATTAATTGGTTTGCAAATAACTCTGTTGCCGCTAACTTATTGTTAGTTAGTGTGATTGTAATGGGTATTATGTCGCTTACGACTTTACGTAAAGAGGCTTTTCCGAGTTTAGAGCCAGATACTATTTCGGTATCGGTGGTTTACGACAGTGGCGATGCATTGCAAGCCGAAGAAGGAATAGCGTTAAAAATAGAAGAAGCGCTCGAAACCGTATCGGGTATTAAACGTGTTACTTCTACATCCGATGCTAGCGGCAGCCATGTAAGCATTGAAAAAAGTACTGATTGCTCACTCGATGAGTTACTTGTTGACGTTAAAAACCAAGTTGACGCTATTAATAACTTTCCGGCAGATGCTGAGCAACCTGTTATTGATAAAGCCCGTAGGCAAGATCATGCATTAACGCTGCAACTTTTTGGGGATGCAGATCGCCATACATTACAAAACCTGGGTGAAAAACTTAAAGCCGATTTATTAGCGCAATCAGGCATTAGCGACGTAGCGCAATCGGGTGTGCTCGACCCGATGATGTCCATAGAAATCGACGAAGGTAAATTACAAGCGTATGGCTTAACTATTAGTGATGTAAGTGAGGTCATTAATAATGAGTCATCAAGCCCGCTTTCGACTAGTTTGCGCGATAGCAGTAAAATTATACGCTTAAAAGCCGCCGACCAAGCTTACTGGCAGCGCGACTTTGCCAATATTGTATTGTTAACAACCGCATTAGGCACACAAATTAAGTTAGGCGATGTAGCAACCGTTACCGACTCATTTGCCGAAGATAGCAACTCATTAAGCCGTTATAACCAACAAAATGCCGTAGGCGTTGAAATTTTAATGGGCGATAACAGCGATATAACTACCATTGTTAAGCAAGCTAATAGCGTAATAGATAAATGGCACGAAAGCGGTTTATTACCTCAAAACGTAGAGCTTGAAAGCTGGCACGACAAAAGCACCATGATCACCGAGCGTTTATCGCTACTTACTAAAAACGCGGTGACCGGTATTATTATGGTGTTTGTAATACTTGCCATATTTTTAAACGTACGCGTAGCGCTATGGGTGGCTGGTGGCTTGCCATTTGTATTTTTTGGTACGCTTTATTTTATGACCGATGGCTACACCGCACTAACCATAAACGAAATGACCACCTTTGGCTTTATTATGGCGCTGGGCATAGTGGTAGACGATGCCGTTGTTGTAGGCGAGAGTATTTACACCACACGTAAAAAACATGGCGATACATTAAATAATACAGTTTTAGGTACTATGAAAGTTGCTGTGCCAACAATATTTGGGGTGTTAACCACCGTTGCCGCGTTTGTGGCGCTTTCGAATGTGTCAGGTAACTTAGGTAAAATTTACTCTCAATTTGCCACTGTAGTGACCATTTGTTTACTGCTTTCAGTTGTTGAATCAAAACTTATTTTACCCTCGCATTTAGCCCACATTAGTACTAAACGCCAAGTTAAAAAAGGCTTAGCAGGTCTGTGGTCAAAAATACAACATGGTGCTGATAGCGGCTTAAGCTGGTTTAGCAAAAACATTTACTGCAAGGTTATTGAATTTTCACTGCGCTTTAGATACGCCGTAGTGGCTGCGTTTATCGCCTTTTTTATATTAGTTATTGGCATGCCGATGACAGGCACAGTTAAAGTTGGTTTTTTCCCAAGTATTGCAGGCGACACTGTAACAGCCGATTTAGTTATGCAAAACGACGCCGCTTATGGGCAAACAAACACAAACTTACTAACGCTTGAGCAAAGTGCATTACAAGCTGAGCAAAACTTAATGACTAAGTTGAGCTCTGACAAAAGCGAAATAACCAGCCTACAAGTCATTAGTAGCAGCGACACCAGCGGTGAAGTAAGCGTTGAGCTATTAAACGAAGGCGCTTTTACAGCAAGCGAATTTGCTCAAGAATGGCAGCGCGTAGCAGGTAGCCTTGAGGGCAGTAAAAAATTACAAATATTAGCCACGCGTAAAATGGTCGATAACTTTAAAGTTGAACTTAAAGCGTGGGACGACGAAACCGTAATGGCGGCGGGCGCACTATTTAAGGAGCGCTTGCAAAATACCGCAGGCGTTAACGGAATAGACGACAACTTAAACCCAGGTCAGCCACAGCTTAAATTTACCCTAAATGCACAAGGGCGCGCGCTTGGCATGGATACAGCCAGTTTATCAAAGCAAGTACTGCAAGCCTTTGGTGGTGCAGTTGTACAGCGCTACCAACGTAATAAAGACGAAGTTAAAGTACGTGTACGCTACCCAGAAGATGCTCGTAAAACACCTGCCGATATAATGCAGTCGCGTATTCGCCTACCCGATGGCACGGTTGTCCCTTTAGTTAACGTAGCCACAGTAAGCAGTGAATATCAGCAAGATGAAATAACCCGCATTGATGGACTTCGTGCAATTTATTTAAGCGCCCAAGTGGATAAAAACGTGATTGCTCCAAACGAGTTAGTTGCTAACTTAAAGCGCGACTTAATTCCTGAGTTAACACAGCAATTTCCTAACTTAAGTGTGTATTTTGCAGGAGAGGCAGAGCAACAAAGCGAAACCACCAGCTCAATGAGCACTATGTTTGTAGCGGCTTTATTAGTTATTTACGTGTTGCTGGCTATTCCGCTTAAATCGTACATTCAACCTATGTTGATTATGGTAGCAATTCCGTTTGGCATTGTGGGCGCTATTTTAGGACATTGGTGGAACGACTTAACCATTAGTATATTGTCGTTAAATGGTATTTTGGCGCTCAGTGGGGTAGTTGTAAACGACAGCTTATTACTTGTTTCACGCTTTAACGAACTAGTAAAAGAAGAGAGCATGAGCACGCACGATGCCATAGTTGAGTCGTGTACGAGCCGATTACGTGCGGTATTACTTACCTCAATTACGACGTACGCAGGCTTAGTGCCGCTACTTAGCGAAACCTCAATGCAGGCACAGTTTTTAATCCCTGCTGCAGCATCACTTGGCTACGGTATTTTGTTTGCCACGGTTATTACCTTAATACTTATACCAGCATTATTAATGATTCAAACCGATGCTAAACGCGGTATTGATGCTGTGCTAAAATCGCTAGGTGCTAAAAATAAAACGCAGGAAACAGCCTCTTAATGATAAACGTACTACTGGTTGAAGACGACATAGATTTGGCAACCACCATTGTTGATTATCTCGAAATTGAGTCAATAGAGTGTGACCATGCAAGCAATGGCGTAATGGGTTTAAATTTAATAGAACGTAATCAATATCAAATGATTATATTAGATGTAAACATGCCCAAAATGGACGGTTTAACCATGTGTAAAACATTGCGTGAGCAAGGCATTGATATACCAGTATTAATGCTGACAGCGCGCGATAGCCTCGACAATAAGCTTGAGGGGTTTGCAGCCGGTAGTGACGACTATTTAGTAAAACCATTTGCGATGAAAGAGCTAGTAGCGCGGGTTCAAGTATTAGCAAAGCGTAAAAGTGGAGAGGTTAAGCGACTTACCTTTGCTAACTTAACACTTAATTTAACTGCGCATACAGCAACAGTGGCTGCGCACAGTTTAAAGTTATCACCCATTACTTTTAAGTTATTAGAAGTGCTTGTACGAGAGCAGCAAAAACCAGTAACCCGACAGGTAATTATGCAAGCAATATGGGGAGACGAACAGCCGGACAGCAATAGCTTAAAAGTGCATATTCATCATTTGCGTAAACAGCTAGAGCAAGCGCATTGCCAAGCCGTACTAGAAACAATACCCAGTATAGGGTTTGCGCTAAAATTAAAAAATGAGACACAAGCATGAAAATTAGACCCAGCCTGAGGTTGTATTTTTTTGCCACCATGGTGCTTTTAAGTTCATTAATGGCAATTGGCTTTTCGTTTTTAAGTGTTAATTATTTTATTGATGGCTTAGACCGAGGGTTAAATGGCGTAATGCATGCGCTTTCGCAATCTACTGAGGTTAAAAACGGTGAACCTGCAGAAATGATTGGCTTTAAAATAGCTAGTCGCTGGGAAGACATGCCAAGCGAAATTCAGCAACGCTTTACAAAGCCTACAGAGATTGGCGTACTACAAAAAAGCAAAGTAAAACCATCGTTTTTTTCAATGCCGGAAGACCTCTATTTTGTAGCGTATTTTCAAAACCCTGCAGGGGAGCCCCGTTACGTATCACGCATTATGCTTGAAAAAGAGCGCCTTAAAAAACAAAGCTCACCCGATAAACCTATAAAAAAGTTGGCATGGATAGCGTTAACAGGGGTTACGGCAATTGCTTTATTTACCTTCTTTTTGTTTATGGTAATGAAAAAAATAGCTAAGCCAGTAGAGTCACTACGCGGTTGGGCTAAGTCGTTAAATCAAAATAATTTACAAAACACGCCGCCCGACTTTACCTATAACGAACTAAATACCTTGGCAACGTTAATACGCAGTAGCTTGCTTTCTGCTCACGAGAGCCTTGAGCGAGAGCAGCGCTTTTTAAGTTATGCGAGCCACGAGTTACGTACACCAATTTCGGTTATTCGTAGCAACGTTGAGTTACTTAACCGCTTAAGCGAAAAAGCGCCTTTAAGCGATAAACAGCAACTTACACTGCAGCGAATAGAGCGCGCCGGTTTAACCATGAGCGATTTAACCGAGACGTTATTGTGGCTTAGCCGAAATGACGACCAGCAAAGTGCACCAGAGCCTGTAAACCTAGCCGAAAAAATAACGACCTTGGGTAACGAACTCGATTATTTACTCAATTCAAAACAAGTTGATGTACTTATAAATACTGATAACCAAAGTACAACTATTAATACCGAAGCCACCGCATGCCACATTGTGCTTACTAACTTAATACGTAATGCGTATCAGCATACGCAACAAGGGCAAGTGCGAATTACTCAGCAGGGTAGCCGTGTAATTATAGTAAATAGCAGCGAACAAACTGAAACGCCACACAGTGCTAATAACACAAACAAGCCTGCTAACATTGGCTACGGTTTAGGGTTGGAGTTAAGCGAAAAAATAATAAAACGACACGGTTGGGTATACGAAGTAAACGACATGCCTGGGCGTTATGAAGTGGTGGTCGATTTTAGTTAATACGCTTTTTTTAATACTTAACCTGAACTCTGGTTAAGAGATTTACTAACATATTGAATCATAGTGATATTAAAATTTATTTTTTCTAGCCAGAAATTTTCAGTGAAAACAAGGCGAATTTACGCGTCAATAGCTGGTCTATTGCAAGTAAATTCAACGCAGTTCGCGCTGAGAATAGCTGCTTGAGATAGATTTATTATCCAGAGTTTAGGTTACTTAGATTTAAAATATAAAACCGCGCTAAGGTACTTTTAAAAAAGCTTTAGCGCGGTTTTTTATATTCAAAAATATTTAATTTAACGCTGAGAATATAGAAACTTAGTGATTTATTTAGCAAAGTATCTGTTAATGAGCCTTACAATGCCAATGATCATCGTGTTTAGTGCAGGCTTGTTTTGTGGGCTTGGCTTTTACGATCACAATGTTGGGAGAGTTGTGCTCAGTTACTAAAGCAGGCGTAACTACTTTAACGACTTTTTTATGTGGTTTATGCGCACTGGGACCATGTTGATATACTGTGCAGCCGCTCATAATAAGCGCGGTCGTCATTACTAAAACTACTTTTAAAGATAAGTTCATGTTTATTAGTCCTATGTAGCTTAATACAAAGCCTAGGATAAACTTTTTTTTTGTATAGTGCTGTAAGCAAACGTAAGGATATTGTAAAGGTGATTTATATGGCTTTTGACGTCTATTTAACTAATTAATAAGTACATTGGTACAGCGTTAAATACGCCAATACCAATGCTTATAATATTGAGTTTAGAGCTTAGAGCTCAGAGCTTAGTCCGCTGAGTTCAAACTTATAAATCGCTGCGCCAACCCATACCAGACTCTTCCATTAAACGCTCGTACACGCCTTCTATGTTAAGCGGTAACCATGCATCAAACTGTTTAAAGTCACTAAATTGGTCTAACTTTATATTTTGTTTAATTTCGTCAAGCGTATTACCAGCTAAAACGCCTGCGGTTACTTGGCTATACAAAAGATCTAAATAACTTAAGTAACGCGCTACATCTGCTTTACTGCCAATATCGGCATGACCACCTACAAAAGTATCAAAGTCATATTTGAGTGCCACTTGGGTTGAGTTAATCATGCCTTGAATATCGTAACTCCACAGCTTTTGCCACGGCATTCTGCCAATAACAATCCAATCAACTACAAATAACGTTTTTTGCTTTTCGAATAATATACTAACCGAACCACGACCATCGTTTGGACCATGGTAGTTAAGCTTTACTGTTGAATCATCAAGAGTAAGTAGTAGCTCGTCATCAAAAGTAAGGCTGGGCGTTACTGTTTTCATTTGTGTGTTTTTAATATCTTGCGCAGCGAGTTTATGCGCTACAAACGTGGTGTGCGGGTTTTTAAATACCTCGGCGCCGTAAATATGATCGCTGTGATTATGGCTATAAATTACATACTTTACCGGTACGTTATAGCGGGTTTTAATTTGCTCGTTTAACCAGGTGGCGGCTTTTTTATTAAGCGGGTCGGTAACAATTGCACCCTCAGAAGTGATTAAAAATACTGAGCGGTGTCTGTCGTCTATAAAGCGGTGTAAGCCATCTCCTAAGTCTTCTATTTCATAGGCTTGTGTGGCAAAGCCTATAAACAATAGGGCTGTAGTTAATAGTTTTTGTAGCAAGCGGGGCATACACCATTCCTTTTTAAATTGATTAAATTAATAACGCTATTAAAAGAAGAAAGCATTAAGCCGTAAAAAATTTCAGCTATTGGTTAAATTAAAGCTTAAGTAAAAGGATCAAATATAAGGATGAAATAAAAAGCCATTATAAAAATGGCTTTAGATAGGTTGGTTGGGTTTATCTTTGTGTTAGTTGTTGGTTTATTTCTTCAAAGATACTGGCATCATCTATGGTTGAAGGTATTTGTAGCTCTTCGCCATCAACCAATTGGCGCAAATTTTTACGCAGTATTTTACCCGAGCGAGTTTTAGGTAACCTACCTACGCTAACTATATTTTTAAGGCACGCAATAGCGCCAATCTGATTACGAACACTTAAAACAAGCGCTTCTTCCACGTCGGTACTTGAGCCCATAAAATCATTTTTAAGCACGATCATTCCCATAGGAAGCTGCCCTTTTAGAGGATCGTTTACACCAAAAACAGCGCATTCGGCAACAGCAGGGTGCGCGGCTACTATCTCTTCCATTTCGCCGGTAGAAAGCCTATGCCCTGCTACATTTATAACGTCGTCGGTTCTGCCCATAATAAATAGGTAGCCGTCTTCATCAATATAACCACCATCTCCAGATAAATAATAACCCTCGTATTCATTTAGGTAGTTTGCTTTAAAGCGCGGGGTATCTTGCCAAATAGTTGGTAGGCAACCCGGTGGAAGTGGCAGTTTAATTACCACAGCGCCTTGCTCGTTAGCTGCGCATTCATTGCCATTCATATCTAATATTCGCACGTCAAAACCTGGAGTTGGCACGGTAGAGCTGCCAGGTTTTGTTGCTAAGTACTCAAGCCCTACAGGGTTACAAGCAATAGCCCAGCCGGTTTCTGTTTGCCACCAATGATCGAGCACTGGCAGTTTGGTTTTTTCTTTAAGCCACTCGTAAGTGGGAGGGTCTAATCGCTCGCCAGCTAAAAATAAACGCTTTAAGCTTGAGGTATCGTATTGATTAAAACCATCGGCATTTGGGTCTTCTTTTTTAATTGCTCTAAATGCGGTGGGGGCACTAAATAATGCATTTACTTTATATTCTTCAACCACGCGCCAAAATGCACTGGCGTCGGGGGTTTTAACTGGTTTACCTTCATATAATACAGTTGCGCAGCGATACATTAGCGGCGCGTAAACTATATAAGAGTGCCCAACTACCCAGCCAATGTCAGACGCTGCCCAAAATACGTCGCCGGGCTTCATACCATAAACGGTTGCCATGCTGTATTGCATTGCCACTGCGTGACCGCCATTTTCGCGTACTACGCCTTTGGGTGTGCCTGTCGTGCCTGAGGTATATAAAATATAAAGCGGATCATCTCCATTTACAGGCACCGGATCTGCGCTTGCAGCCGTTTGCATTGCCTGACTCCAATCTATGTCTCGTTTAGGCTTAAGAGTGGCGGTTACTTGTGGACGCTGATAAATAACGCAGTGTTCTACTTTGTGCGCAGCTAAGTCTATTGCGTTATCAATAAGTGGTTTGTATTCAATAACGCTGTTTACTTCAGCCCCGCATGAGGCGCTAAGTATAAGTTTGGGCTTGGCATCATCAATGCGTACAGCCAATTCGTGTGCAGCAAACCCACCAAATACCACCGAATGAATAGCACCAAGGCGAGCGCACGCCAACATACCAATAACAGCTTGTGGGATCATTGGCATATAAATAACAACGCGGTCGCCTTTTGTAACGCCTAACGATTGCATTACTCCTGCAAATTTAGCAACTTCTTGTTGTAGTTGTGAGTAGCTATAAGTTTGCTTTGTATTAGTGACTGGAGAGTCGTAAATCAGTGCTGTTTGCTCGCCAAATCCGGCAATAACGTGTTGGTCTAGTGCTAAAAAACTGGTGTTTAATTGCCCGTCACTAAACCAATGATAAAGCCCGTTGTCGTCTTGTGTGTATGCTTTTGTGGGGGTTTTATACCATGGAATATTTTTACTTTGTTCGAGCCAAAATTGGGCTGGGTTTTGTTTAAAGGCATTATATTGCTGTTTATATTCGCCTGACATGTAAGGCTCCTAAAGCTAAATTTGTGTGTGAGAGACCTTACAAAATGTAGGCTTTTTTTAGCAAGCAAGCTATTCGACCTTGGTCGGCTAAAAGTTAATCAACACACTGGTTTTAAAAACACAAAATTGACAACACAAAGCGTGTGGTTCAGCATGGCGGGCAGTAAAAATAAGAGAAAATACGATATGAGTAACGTAGTAAGAGTTGGTGTGGCGGTTATCATAAAGCACCAAAACACAATTTTACTAGGTGAGCGCATTGGCGCGCATGGTGCTAATACATGGGCAACACCTGGTGGACATTTAGAGTTTGGTGAAAGTGTTGAGCAATGTGCAATACGAGAAGTGTTTGAAGAAACAGGTTTAAAGGTAAGTAAAATTACTAAGCTTGATTTTACCAATGATATTTTTACAGCAGAGAACCAGCACTATATTACGCTGTATGTAAAAGCTGATTTTGAAGGCGGAGAGCCTGAGCTTAAAGAGCCTAATAAATGTTTAAAGTGGCGCTGGTCCGATATTAATAATCTACCAACGCCACTGTTTACATCACTAAAAAATTACTTATCTGAGGCTGTACTAGCCTAGTTATTTTGTTGGCGGTGTCGCTGGGCTTAACTCTAGTTTACTAAAGCTTACTTGAGCGTAATCGCCATTTTGTTTATCTGTAGACCAATCGCCAGTACCTAAACAACCTGGGTACCAAATACCTTTCGCGCTTTTAGTACTACATTGGTTATAAGCGCCAGCTTTAAAGTAATGCCAATCAGCAGCGTAACCATGTGGATGATCTTTTTCGTCCACTTTGCCATAAGCATCTACGTTATTACCTAAGTTAATAGAGTAGTTAACGTCTTCTTTGCCTTGTGCGCTAAATGTAAGGTGCATAACATTTTTATACACATTTACCGTGTAGCTAAATTCTTCACCTAGTGCAATACCGGCACTGCCAGGCTCGTTAGGGTTTTCCCATGTATTACCCCAAACTGGGTAAGTAATGTCTTTACGGTCAGGATTGGTTTTAGGTAAATTACGTTCGTAGTTCCAAAAAACTGAGCCTGTTTTATGCCCTGGCCATTTTTTGTAATATATTTTAAGTGGCTCATTGCCCCAGCCATAACCAAGCTTGGTATCAATAAGTGCCTGATCTTTACCTGCGTGAATTTGCCCTACAACAACCGAGTAAGCCGCTTTTTTATCAGGATCAGTTGCACGTAGCGCAACGTGATCTACTTTTAACGTTGCTTCCATCTTTCCACCAACAGAACCAAATCGGTCAGATAGCGGGTGAACAGCTAAAGCAAAGTTGTTTTTAGAGTGTTTAGTTTTAATTTTAGTATTTGATCCACGGATCATTTGTCTAAGTTCACTACGGGTATTAGTAGAGTTAGCACTTGTAAGCGCTTTATTAGGGGAGGTAAATACCATGTAGCCTTTATCATCAAGATAGAAAAAATCAGGGTGTGCGTAAGTCTGAATTTCTTCTACATCTATTTCATCAATTTTACCGTCGTTGTTTAAATCTACTGGTACATTTATTTTCCAGTGAGATAAATCAAACTTTGTTGCAGGTACCGGCGCATCGCTTTGCTGATTAGTGCTTTGGGTACTTGAACAAGCCGTAAAAAGTAGAGGTGTGATAACGGCTAAAGCCGTAAGTTTAAATGTGGATGTATTTTTTATCATTATTGTCTCTGTGTGATGAAGTAAAAATTGCGCGGTACAGGTGTCGCTCAATCTCAATCTAACATACCAATTTGAAAATTAAAACTTACCAATTTGTAGTTTTTTATAATTAATTGTTATTTCAATGATGGTGTTTTGGTTAACCAATAGGGCTGGTTAACGTTATTATGTTATTTGAAATTGTTAAATAGAGGTGTTTATCATTATATTTGGTAGCGCTTGATGCTTGCTAATATACTTATTTAAATAGGTTTAATTTGTAGAAGGAGGAAGAGGGAGTTGCCACTTTTTTAAAATGGCTTGGTATTCGCCACTTACTTTTATAGTTTTTAATGCCTGCGAGATTAAGTTTGCTGTTTGTTCGTCAAGCTGATTATTAGCAGCAAAATAGAGTATTGAAGGAAAATCAGCTAAATGAAGTCGTTTAGTTATTAAGTCTGGGTCGAGCCCTGACATTTTTAGTTCATTATCTAAGGTAAGTGTATTCATAAGGACAAAGTCAGTTCTACCCTTATAAAGCATTTGCCATGCCTGCTGATAATAACTAGCTAGTATTAAATTTTTATCTTCTTCAAACCCCATTTTTATTAAATATTTGGCACTCAAATATCCACGAATAGTGCCTACTCTATAAAATTTTGCATGATTTAAATGAGTTACTTCGTCTTTGTGGCTTTTTAAACTAACTAGGTAGGCATCAGTAAAATATACCGCTCCTAACCATTTAAACTGACTTTGCCTAGCGGGAGTTTTTAATAAAGAGAGCATAATTGTGTTTGGATTAGCTGCTAGCTGATGAAAGGCTCGTGCCATTGGCATTATTTCAAATTTAGCTTGTAGCTTTGCTTCTTTTAAAACAGCCTTAGCAATATCAACGGAAGCTCCGTCAGCTTCACCGCTTTTGTTTTTAAAATGGTAAGGATGTAAATCTTCGGCAATAAAAGTAAGAGGGCTTACTGCCCCTACATTACTGCAAAAAATAAAAACGAAAATGATAACTACAACACGCAGATACATAAGAGAATCTTTCTAACTACAATACTTTGAGTTTAAAGGGTCTTGTCTGAAATATATACTCAAATGTATAAAATAAGTAAATGAATAGGTATATAGAGAGTCTATTGCATAATTAAAGACGTGAAAATTGAACGTGTATTGAGTAAAGTTTTATATACCGACAAGCGCTGTAAAAATAATTAAGCGCTTGTGGGTATATGCATTGATTAAAAGTAGTATTGAATTGCAAATTTAGCCGATGTACTACTTGTATACCAATGTTGGTTTTTAAGCTCAGTACGTATAGATAAATTACGTGATAAAGAGTAATTCCACTTTATTGCAAAGTCACTGTGTTTATCTGCTTGGCCATCTATTAACCATGTTATGTTTGCTGTAAGAGCGAGTTTATGACTGTTATTTATTTGCCATATTGCACCTGCTTCACTACCAATGCCTGTTGTTAGGTTGTCTGTTATGTCACCATTATTAAATTCAACTTGGCCAAGTAAATAGCCGTGTAACGTGTTTGGGTTACCGATTGATTTTCCGTATCCACCTTTAGCAAACCAACGACCTTGTTGAATATTATTATTAGGCTGACGATCAAAGCCCATTTTAAAGTTCCAAGACCAGCTATCAAACACGCGGTTATCGGGTGCAAGTGACATAGCATCTAATAAATAAAAATGCTCAAGTCGCGTGTTACCCTTATCGCTTATGGCACCTTCAATATCAAAAAAGCTAATTTGAGCACCAGGAATAAATCCAGCTGAGCTATCTAATAAATCATGGTATGCAAGGCGATACGCAAAGCTTGTTAAGTCACTTTGATGGGCATACTCAGTTCTTCCAAGCGTTACTTTAGAAGAGCCATGACCTTGCTCTGGAGAAGCAATAGGACGACTTGGCTTAGTAAATGGCGAAGCTACTTTATATTTGCTGCGCATTAGTAGTAGCTTAGTTAGTCGCGGTGCAATTTCTTCACGCTTTAATGCTTTATCGTAAAATTCAAAATTTAACCATTCATACGCCATTTCTAATATTGCGACTAATTGCGACTGTGAGTAATTACGAGTATTGAGGGAGCCACCTTGCATTAACTCTCTTGCATCATCAAGTTGTTCGTCAGTCATTTGAGTAGAGTAATGGTAAAGCTTAGTGCCAAAAGCAGGGCGGTAATTAGGTGATTGTAGTAAGTTGTTATTTCTTAGTACTGCAACGGTATCTGATGGAATAGCTTGCATATTAAATGACGATGTTAAATCAAGGTCCTCTTGTGCGAGTTGTAATAATGCAAGTAATTGGTAGGAGCAGTTTTCATCAATAAAAAAGTAATCAAATGTAGCTGATTGTAGCTCCCATAAGTGCAATAAAATAAGCTCTACTTGTGGCTCAGATAAATTAAGTTTGTATTCCCAAATATCACGAGATTCTAAATCATTATATTCGCGTACTTTTTTATAGTACGGCATAAGCGAAAATTTACCAGGATAGCTGCCAATCAGGCCTTTTAGTGCGTACATAGCTGCATTGTCTGAGCCGTCTGGTTCTGCTGCAAAATTAACCGCAAATGCGAGCAACTCTTTATGGCGAGTCTGATCTTTTGCATCAATACGAAGTAAGGTGTGACCAAACATTGATGATGGGCTATTCATAAATGCAGTAGGAAAAACTAACGTAACCCCTTTTGGGTTTATTATTTTTTGCCACGTTTGAAGCTCTGGGCAATTAAGCGCGGGCCAGTTATTTTTAATTTTTGTTTTTAGCCATTTATAGCGTGCTGGAAACCGACAGCGAGATTGTGTTGTTTTTGGGTCAGTATTTTTACCACTAAATGCGGCTATAGTGGCTTCAAGTTCGTCCAGTGGACTTGTTTTACCTATAGGAGATAAAAAAAACTCAGCACTATCTACTTCACTTTTCCAACCACCTAATGTGGCCCCACGGTAATGACCTAATTTGAGCCAGTAAGGGTCGGTTGCTAAGGTGTCATTTTTAAAACTTTGAGCGTTTACGTAAGTACTAAACAGCGCAATTGATAAAACAAAGAATATTTTTTTCATAATCACTAAACAATAAAAGCCGCTAGAGAAATACTCCAGCGGCTTTATTTATACGTATAAAACCGGCTAATTTAGCTGATTAAGAAAGAGTATAAGAAGCAAGTTGTGCGTTACTTGCAAGAACAGTGTTTAGGTTTTCTAAAACTGTTTGCGAAGTTACGTTTTCAGAAGTAAATACTGAAGAAAACTGTGCTTGAGCAAGCGCGTTGAATGCTGCTTTATCTTGATCTGCAACACCCCAAGCTTCAGCTAGAGTAGCTAAAGTTTCGCCTTCACCTTTTGACATATCACGAGCAAGTTGCTCCATGTTACCGTCAATGAATAAAGCAATTTTTTCTGAAGAAGTTACTGTACCAGTACCATCACAACCTAAAGTACCAAAAGTGATACCAAAAGTTTGGTTACCAGAAGTACCGTTTGTTGTAGCGCCTAAAATTTTAACGCCTTTACCTTGCTGACCTGCAAATAACATAGAACCAAGACCACAACCAATATCTTGGTCAGCCATTGCGTTTGAGAAAGGAAGTAAAGATAGAGCTGCTACTGCGATTAGTTTTTTCATTTTCATAAATCCATATATGATTGTCTTTATTTAGGGTAAATAAAGTTCGCGAAAGATTCTAACAGACTTGCAAAGAAAAAGAACAGCTTAAAACATGAATATTTTACACTCTAATTTCTCTACTATATTAAAGCGAATGCTGGGAGAAACTAGACCAGTTCAATAATTTTTTATTGAACTGGCGGTGGTTTTTTACTTCTTGGGGCACCTAACAAAATACAGGTATGGCAAATACATACAGATAAAAATGCACTAATACCTAGTGCACCACCGTAGCCGTCAAGTTTTGGTACAAGAAATTCAAATAATATTGAAAACAAAACAGATGAGCTTGCTACGGTATAAATACCAAAACGATGCGGGGCGCTCATGCCAATAAATGTACCGCCAAAAAATATAATCGCGTATAAATCGGGGTTTAAATTCAATGCGCTAAAAATTAAGTAAGCAATAATAGAAAGTGAAGAGGATGCTCTTATACCATCAAAGCGACTATGTTTAGCTAAGTAAAACGTTAAAAAAGCACCAAGCAGTACAAGTAATGGGTATTCAATACTCATAGTAGGATTCCTTTAGCTAATACAAAAAGTGCCACGCTTGCAAAAGCGACACTGCCAAGTTTGCCACCAAAGCCTGTAAACATATTCATAGTAAGCACATACAAACTTGAGCCAATAAGCGAAATAATAGCAATTTCCCAGTAACTGGTAATTAAATGGGTTGAACACATACCGGCAAAACTACCAGCATAAATTGCAGCATAAGGATGGTTTTTATAACGCGCAGGAAAAGGAATAAAAGAGCCAATAAGCCCCGTTAGCGCGGCAGAAATTACTAAAGGCAGTGCAAAAGTAGTGTGCATAGCAAAGCAAGCTACAAAGCCTAAAAAGAAAGTAATGAATTTTAAAAGTAAGAATTTAATCATAGCGGCGCATTTTAAACTAATCCTTTTGCGCTTTCTAATACTCTCTAACAAATAAATGTTATAAGTAATTACACATTTAAAAAGCGTGTTTTTTAAATGACTCTTAGGTATTAAATATGCTTAATAGCGTTGCTGTTAATGTTCTATAAATCACAAATTATGTATAATAGCGATAATTTAATGTATTAAAGTGTTAACCAAGGGTTATTTATGTCTAACTGTTTGCATCTGGCTATTCCGGCTGGCGATTTAAAAGTGGCTAAAGCGTTTTATTGTGACGTACTAGGCTGTAAAACGGGTAATAGTGAAGAAGGTCGCTGGGTAGATATAGATTTTTGGGGCAATGAACTTACCTTACACCAAAGCGTTGAGCGCCTACCAACAGTTCGCCATGATGTTGATATGGGAGCTGTGGCAGTACCTCACTTTGGGATTCACCTATCTGAAGATGAATTTAACGGGTTAAAAACACGTATTGAAGATGCGGGTATTGAATACCTAGATAAACCATACCGCCGTTTTATTGGTGATGAGTTTGAGCAAGAAACGTTTTTTATTGAAGATCCAAATGGCAATGTGCTTGAAATGAAAACCATGGTAAACCCAGAGGTTTTATTTAAAAAAGTATAAATGCTGTTGTTTAAGTTAAGCTAAAAAACCACTTTAATAAGTGGTTTTTTTATAACTATTAATCAGTGTTTTGATAAATTAGTTAATATTTACAGGTAAAAAAATTACGCTACATACATGATTTTTATTCACTCTACAATGTAGGTATAGACACGTAGACTTAATTTCAGCTCTCATATTTTATTGTTATTTATGCTGCTTAAACTCATAATTGCACCTTTGCTTATTTACTAATAACATTCGCCCAAAAACGCTTTGGTAGTTTTGTTAGCGGCATAGTTCCTGGCTTGCCTATTACCTCTGGCCTATTTCTTATTTTATAGCATTAGAACAAGGTAAATTATTTGCAGCTAACTCAGCGGTGGCCTCTCTTTATGGTATGAGCGGTATAGGCTTATTTTGTTTTAGTTACTTGGTTGTATCACGAAGATTTGGAATGCTTAAATCGCTTTTTACAGCGTTGAGTATTTGGTGTGTATTTAGCGTTATTACTTTATTTTTACCAGTGAATATTATTGTGGCGAGGGTGATTTCGCTTTGTATTTTACTCGGTTTAGCTATTATCTCTACAAGGCTAAATATATCAGTTGATGCAAAGCCATTAAATGCCCGCTGGGAGCTTTTGGTAAAATGATATTAGTGACGGGCTTTATTTTACTTGTTACGTTTATATCACAGCATATAGGGTCTGCGTGGAGCGGGTTAACATCTACCTTTCCGGTTATTTTAGCGGTAATGGGCAGTGTTGCCCTTTAGTGACAAACAAGCCTCAACGTTATTTACTATTATTTTTAGCCACTATATAAACCGTAAGCCGTTTGCTAAGCCGGCTACGGTTTTAAATACTTAAAGTTAGCCATCAACTAAAGTGAGCGGCTTTACTTTACGCTGTAGTTTTTCATGATACATAGCGGTGTCGCCGGCTTTTAAAATTTCGTCAATATTTTTAGGAGGCTCACTAAATACGCTGCTACCAATGCTTGCCTTTATAGCAATAGGCAGGTCGTTATGCGTGATGGCGAGTTTATCTAACTCTATTTTTAGATGGTGTGTTTTTGGGCTTACTTGCGCTTTGCTGTAAAAGTGGGCAAGTACTACAAATTCATCGCCGCCTAAGCGGCCGACTGCATCGCTGGTGCGTACGATACTTTTTAAACTGGCGGCTACTTTACATAAAGCTTCATCGCCTACGGCATGCCCATAATTGTCGTTTATCTGTTTAAAGTCATCTAAATCTATATACATTAAACATAAAACTCCGCCTTTTTTTGCATGCAGCTCAATCAGCTCTGATGATTTTTTACCCCAGCCACGGCGGTTTAAAATGCCACAAAGGTGATCGTAATCGGCTTCGGTTTCGGCGCGTTTTTGTGCGATTCGCATACGGCTAATACGCCTAGAAACAGCTACTGCTAGTAAAAATGACTCCACAGCGAAAGCCAAAATAAATCCGTAACGTTGCATAAATGGGCTTTGATTAATAAGTAATACTCTAAATATCATGCTTACGAGCACCAAGCTCAATGCTACAAAAACAAGCGTTGCTTCGCGTATTCCTTTGCGAGCCTGTTGTGCCGCTAAAACAAAAATAACAGTCACAATAATTAATGAGCCGTAAGCCATGATGTTGCCAGCTATTTGCCAAATCAAAGTGTTACTGAACAATATTTTTATTAAAGAAAAGCACATAACAATACCGGCCATAATTTTTAAAATCTTACTTGTTTTTGGCCATCTATTGTTTAGTTCAAGTAATGCGCACATAAACCATGTAGCACTGAGTACTGTTAAACCTATGCTGAGTAAGTACAAATCAAATAGGAGTGATGAAACGTGGTCAGTTATAAATAAATAGAGTTGGCCTTCTTGAAGCAAAATAAAGCTGCCAATACAAAAAATATAAGCGCTGTATAGCTTAAATATCTTGTCGTGAAGCCTGTAGCCCATTATAAATACGTAAAAAATGAGTGTGATACACAGCCCATAAAAAGCACCCATAATGAGATTGTGTTGCTGTGTTTCTTTAAAAAAAACTTGTGTATTTTGCCACTTAAAGCGTGGTGTATAGTTAAGTTTTGACTCAATTGTAATAATGGCTGTAAAGTTTCCTGAGTCCATTAAAAATGCCACTTGTGCCGATTTTAATGGTTGCTTTATTACACCGTTTTGCTGCCATGTAAAATCATCAAGACCTGGGCGCAAAAACGAAAGTACGCCGCCACGCTTTAACAAGCAGTTTAGCTGAAATTGGTTTGTACCGCGTTTTGCCTGAAGTTCAGAAGTTGTATTAGGTTGTAAAGATGATGGAGAGGACTGACTATTTAAGGGGGTAATATCGCAAAAATCGCCTGCATTGCTATTAAATGCTATTAAGTAAATAAAAAAAAGAAATACGTATTTAGCACCTCCGTGTAAAATATTAGGAACTGTATTTTTATGATGTTTTTTGTCAGCCATAAGCACTTCCAAGCTCAACTACATTTTTTTATACTAGCAGAGCCCACCTATTTAGCTATTAGTTAATTAGTTAAATTAACTATGTAATTGAGTTAATACTTCGCTAGGTGTTTTATTAAAGTGGCGTTTGAATTCGCGGCTAAATTGCGATGGGCTGGTATAGCCAACCTTTAATGCAGCTTCGTTGGCTTTACTTCCACTAGTAGTTATAAGTTCTTTAGCCTTAGCTAAGCGTACTTTTTTTAAATACTGTAGAGGGGATTCAAACGTTACTTGCCTAAAAGCACGATGAAACGACGATACGCTCATGTTTACATCTTCAGCTAACCCTTCAACCGTAATTTGATTGGCATAACTACTGTGCATAGTTGAGAGCGTACGGGCGATACGTGCATAATGCCCATCATGCATAGCAAGCCCTATTAAAGTATGTCCTTGTGGACCACAAAGTACGTGATATACCAATTCTTTTACTATATCCTCGCCAAAAATGTCAGCCTCAATGGGGTTATTTAAAACAGTTAATAACCGATGAGTAACGAGCTCCATTGCTGTATCTAGAGTTGCCGACTGTACTGCGCCAATTTGTGCTGACGACGATGACGCTGAAAGAGGCTTATGCCGCATTATTTGATTAACGAGTTTGTGTAGCATTGCAGGGTTTATATCTATGGCAATGCCCATAACGGGTAAGTCGTTATCAGTAAATGCTTCACACTCTAATGGCACCGGTACACCAAGGACTAAGTAGTCGCCTGCGCCGTATTTTATTTGATGTTCAGGAAAGTGAATTATTTTATGACCTTGCCCAACAATAATAATACCTGAGTTATATATAAGCGGCTGGCGCGGCGAGCTTTTAGTTGCTCGATGAAAATACACGCCTGGAATGATAGTTTCCATGGTGCCTTCAAAGCTGAGTAATTGATTATGCTCGGCGTATTGTTGCAACATATTGGCTATGGTGGGCATAAAAGGCATCTTTAATTGAGTGTATTTTGCGTAAAATAACAACGTTGGTAGTTTTAGGCAAGCTTTTGCGAGTTATTGGGCTTTTTTTATGTTTGTTTTGCTACTAATATGCACTCATTGAAATTTGGCTTAGCTAGTAACTAAGCATTCTATTTAGTATTTAACCGTCACCTAGGAGCAAAATAATGAAATTTAGCTACGTAAATCCAACTCTTATTCAATTCGGTCAGCAACAAATTGCGGCACTATCTGATTTGATCGCAAAAGATCAAAAAGTACTTGTAGTGTACGGCGGCGGTTCAATTAAAAAGAACGGCGTGTACGACCAAGTTGCAGCAGCACTTGAAGGCTTTGACTGGGTTGAGTTTTCGGGCGTTGGCGCTAACCCAACAATTGAAGTGCTAGACCAAGCAGTAAAAATTTGTAAAGAACAAGATATCGACTTCGTATTAGGCGTAGGCGGCGGTTCAGTAATCGACGGCGTTAAATACATTGCCGCATCAGCCGTTTATGATGGCGAAGGTTGGGATATTCCTACTGGTAAGCATACTATTACTAGCGCTTTACCAATCGGTGCAATATTAACATTGCCAGCAACGGGTTCTGAATCTAACCAAAACTCAGTTGTGAGCAAAGAAGCAACGAAGCAAAAACTACCGTTTGCATCACCAGAAGTACTTCCTAAGTTTGCGATTATGGACCCTGATGTAATGAAAACATTACCGCAGCGCCAACTTGTGAATGGTTTAGTAGATGCATGGGTTCACACCTGTGAGCAGTACCTAACATTCCCTGAAACAGCATTAGTTCAAGAAGGTTACGCTGAAGCACTTTTAAGAACGCTTAAAACTTTAGGTGATAACTTTGAAAACCAAGATGACGCATGGCGTGCAAACCTTATGTGGGCTGCTAACCAAGCACTTAATGGTTTAATTGGTTCTGGTGTATCGCAAGATTGGGCAACACACATGATTGGCCACGAGCTTACAGCCGCTTACGGTGTTGATCATGCACGTTCACTTGCTATTGTTCAGCCTTCTTTATTACGTAACCAATTTGCAGTTAAAAAAGCAAAGCTTGAGCAAATGGGTAAAAACGTATTTGGTCTTGAGCAATCTGAAGACTTAGCAGAGAAAACAATTGCAGCAATTGAGGCGTTTTACCATAGCCTCGACGTAGCGACCCAGCTTACTGAACATGGCGATGATAAAGCCGCTGCTATTGACAATATTATTGGCAAACTTGAAGCTCACGGCATGGTTGCTCTTGGTGAAAACCAAGCTATTACGCTTAAAGAAAGCCGCGAAATTTTAGAGCAAGCGGTTGCTTAATTTTCAAAGCTAAGCGCTTACTTAAATATACTAGGGCGTGTTGATCTTTGGTGGGTGAATTTGCAGCAGTATGTTTGGTTTTTAGGCAAGGCGGAGCCTATGTAGTGTGGTTATTCCCCATGAATAGGCGATAACGCAGCATAAATACCAAACAT
>NZ_JACJDY010000070.1:0-253 GCF_014163785.1 Pseudoalteromonas sp. SR43-7
CTATTGTCACCAAGCAAATTTGGGCGTTAATTCGTATTTCTACGCACTAACTGAATTTGGAAAATATCTGATAATATTTTTTAAGTCTTTCTTAAGTAATATCTACTTTAGTTATATTAACTTCTGTCAAACTGTCGCATAAAACGCGTTTGGCGTTGTATGGTTAAGCCTCACGGGTAATTAGTACAAGTTAGCTTAATGGCTCACACCACTTCCACATCTTGCCTATCAACGTTGTAGTCTTCAACGGCCC
>NZ_JACJDY010000071.1:0-251 GCF_014163785.1 Pseudoalteromonas sp. SR43-7
GCTTGTTCAGTTGCTTCATCAACTCTATTTTTTAAGTTTGGCGCTCTACGACTTTTATCAATTAACGCATCAAGTCCACCGTCTTCGACGAGTTCTTGATATCGATAAAATGTATCACGGGATACACCCATCACTTTGCAGGCTCTTGATACGTTGCCAAGTTCTTCTGCAAGATTAAGTAAACCCGCTTTGTGTTTAATAATTGGATTGTTAGTATGTAGCATGAGAGTTACCTCTTATATGTTTTGATT
>NZ_JACJDY010000072.1:0-243 GCF_014163785.1 Pseudoalteromonas sp. SR43-7
TCTCCCTATAATGCGACCCCACTGAGACGGGAAACAGCAACGCATAGCGAGGCACGAACAACTCAGGGTGTTAAGTAAAACTTAGATTGAATCTTTTTAGAAAGTTTAAATTTAAGTATTGACAAAAAAATAGGAAAGCGTAATATGCGCAGCCCTAGCGAGATAAAGTTCAACTTTATAATCGCAACGTTCTTTAACAATATAAAGCAATCATCTGTGTGGGCACTCGTACAGATTGAGTTC
>NZ_JACJDY010000073.1:0-233 GCF_014163785.1 Pseudoalteromonas sp. SR43-7
GGAAGCTCGTACTGTTCGAAGTACGGCAGTACTTTGTCGTTGAGTATGTCAGCCGCAGTAATTGGCGTTTTCGTGGTGTAGAGCTTAGCGAACGCTACTTTGCTGTATGTATCAACGAAGGTTTGTTGGTAGATACGCCCAACGCCTTTGAGATTACCCACGTAAAATGTATCTTGAGAGCCTAGATAACCTGGGTGAGCCGTTTCAATTTCACCACACGCTTCGTCATCATG
>NZ_JACJDY010000074.1:0-210 GCF_014163785.1 Pseudoalteromonas sp. SR43-7
TGATCTGACAGTTACCCGTTTTTTAATCGGTGACTGTCAGTCTAGATTTGAGCTAAATTTTTCTCAGCCCAGATCAATTTTCCATCTAATAAAGTTTCTAATGGCGTTCTGCCACAGCATATTTTTCCTTGATGAGTTCGGTCATTATTGTAATAAATCATCCATTCGTCCAGATCCTTTTGCAATTCCGCTAATGAGCTATATAGCTTT
>NZ_JACJDY010000007.1:0-166486 GCF_014163785.1 Pseudoalteromonas sp. SR43-7
CTCGGCAATTGCTCCTGCATTGCTCTACCTTCTGCATCCATGCAGTCGTAAATGAGAATTTTTTAACACAGGTAGCGACACGTTTAGCCCCGCAAAATGATTAAGTATTATTGCGGATTGGTATAGAATAAAAGAGTGCATAAAATTACAATTAAGCTGGCTGATTTATTATGTAAACATTTAATAAAATGATAGTTTATAAGTAGGCAACACTTTCAACTTTACTTAGGCGAACCCCATCAGCAATCAATATCTTAAACAGTTAGATACAGATTTAAAAAGTGATGAATCTGGAATTATTAACACCCAACTAAAAATAGCCACATTTAACCTGTTTAACTATCTTGAGCCGCCCAATGCATACTATGAGTTTGAGAAAATTTATACCGCGCAGCAGTGGGCTAAAAAGCAGCGTTGGATTGTTGATTATTTAACAGAACATGCCCCTGATGTGATTGGTTTTCAGGAAGTGTTTAGTATTGACTCGTTAAAAGAGCTAGTAGGCGAGCAAGGTTATAATTACTTTGCTGTAGTTGATACGCCAGAGGTGATTGATGACTTTATTTATAAACGCCCTGTAGTGGCAATCGCCTCTAAATACCCCATAGTTGAAGTAGCAGCGGTTGAGCACGATAGTGAGCTTGCAAATGCGCTTGGCCTTAATAGTGAGTTTACTTTTAGTCGTAAAGTACTAAGAGCAACTATAACGCTGCCGCATATAGGTAATACCGATTGTTACGTGGTGCATTTTAAATCTAAGCGCCCAATGATTAATGTTGATGAGCATAATAAAGAGCTTACACCCGAGCAAAACATAATTGAAATTTTAAAAGCGAATGTAGCGGGTGGGTGGGGCTCAACTATTCAGCGTGGCAGTGAAGCTACATTACTAATGATACAAATGATTGCCCGTCGCGAAGCTACGCAACAACCCATGCTATTAATGGGGGACTTTAATAATGAACTAGCGGATGGCGTATTAAGCCATTTGCTGACAAGTACGCTACGCTTTGCGCCTGCATTTGATGCTAAAACCTACCTCGCTAAATATTGTTTAAATGATTCATGGGATTTGTTTGTTAAGTCGCAGCTAAGCGAAGATGACCTATTAAATGGTCGGGCAATGACTAGCGATGAAATAAGCGACAGTGAAAGCAATAGCATTTTTGATTTAGCTGATGAAAACGAAGCAAAAAATGTTAATGCAACTAAGCTTATGCCTTTAAGAGCACCAACACATTATTATGGCGCGAGCAGCTCCGTGCTTGATTATATTTTATTATCTTGTGAGTTTGATGCCAGCTACCTTGGCAGTTTTTTTGAGGTGATTGAGTATAATACTTATGATCGTCACTTAATTAACCCCGAATTTGAGCGTGATGATTTAAGTACCGATCATGGTATTGTGTTAGTTACACTAAAACTAAGAAGCTAGGCTTGCTCTATGCATAATTATGCTAAAATTATAAATTAAAAGTATTCATATAGCAGCAATACTTGATGTATTGCGCCGGTTTGTATATTTTATCATCAGCCTTTTGAATTGTATTAATAATAAATTACTAAAATGGTAAATATGGAATTTTATACCTACTTGAATCATAAGCGAAATATGGATTTACCTTCGCAAATACATAGTTTCATTGTAAAGCGAATTTATAATTTTACATTTTTAGTGAAAGCTTTGCTTTTTGCTTTGTTTGTTAGCTTAAACAGCGCTTACGCACAAGAAACCACCTCATACAATTTAACTAATGAATCTAATGCAGGGCTGCTAAAAAGAGCTGAATTACTTATAGATACTGACGTTATAACAAGTATTGAACTAAGTAAGTCGTTGTTGTCACAAGCGCAAAGTGCTGATGACACGTTACTCAGCGCAAAGCTACATAACTTGCTAGGTAGGGCGAATAAAAAGAATAACAATATTAATGAATCTCTCGAGCACTTTTTACAATCCTCTGTTTACTACAGCAAATTAAATGATTCACGAAACCAAATAAAGGCATCTATTAATTATATAAATATATTATTAGAAGAAAAACGCTATGACGAACTTACTACCCGCATTGAAACTTTATTACCAACAACCCTTGTGTATGGCGATGACTTTTTTATAGCGCAAGTGCTCCTTACTAAGGGGGATTCGTTTTATGAACAAAAAAAGTACAATAACGCGAACGCGCAATATACATCTGCTTTAAAATACCTTGTTGACGAAGACGAATTAATACAAAGACAGTTAGGTGAAACGTATAAAAAATTAGCTCAGTCGTATAAACGCCTCAAAAATAGAGAGCAAACGGCTCACTTTTATACAAAAGCTTTAGAGGTATATTCTAATTTAGGTGATTTAAAGCTAATGGCGCGTACTTTAAATACACTAGCAGAAGCCCACCGTTATTTAGATAACTTAGTTTTAGCCCTTGATTACTCCACTCGCGCATTAGAAATACATAAAGACATTGACGATCCTGTTGGCTTTGCTAAGGCATTACTAGGGGCGGGTATTATTTATCGTCATATAAATCTTTATGAAAAATCACTTGAACATATAAATGAGGCATATTTATATTATAAAAAAGTAAATAACATGCTTGGGATTGCTAAAACATCAAATCAAATGGGACTGGTATATACACGATTAAGGCAGTTTGATCAGGCCGAATTTTTCTATCAAATAACCATTGATTTACCAAAAGGTATGGTCGAGGAAAAAACGCTCGCTTCAGCTTTAAGAGAAATGGCTGTTATTAACCTCGAATCTGGCGACTTAGCATCAGCAATGCAATATGCTAAAAAAGCTTATATCACTTATAAAAACAAAAACCTTACATCGTACATTTCTACAACAGCACGTATTATTGGTAATATTTATCGTGCCCAAGGAAATAACAACAAGGCTATAGAGTATTACAAAGAGTCATTGTCGTTTGCCAGAGAAACAGGTGGTAAACTTTATGAGATAAAGTCGCTTACTGCGCTTGCGGGCATTTTAATTGGTATTGATACAAATGAGGCGATTACTTTACTGAAAAGGTCACTCGCTTTATCAACCGAAATAGATGATAAATTACATATGCTATATGCCTATCGTGAAATTCGAATAGCAGAAAAATTGCGTGGTCGTATAGAAGAGTCACTTCGTTATGCAGAAGAAGAAATAGCCCTAACCGATATTATTCAAAATGAAAGAAATGAAGATAAATTGGCGCTTGAAAAAGCACATTTACATTCGCACAAAATGGAAATAGAGCTTGAGACGTTAAGAGAAAAAGAAAAACGCCATCAGCTTGAGCTTGAAAAGAAAAATAATCAAATTGAAATCGCCGCCCAAGCTAGAGTTATATCAGAGCTAGAGCTTTCAAAGAATAAATACGCCAGTATTGCGCTCGCATTTTTATTAGCCGCTTGTTTAGCTATTGTATTACTGGTTTATAGAAGTTTTATTGCCTCTAAAAAACGTAATGAAGAGTTAGACTATTTGGCAGCAAGAGACCCTTTAACCAATTGTTATAACCGTCGTATTTTATTTGAGGTTATGAATCGCGACTTTTTGGATTTACCTCAGATTGAAGAGTACTGTATTTTAATGGTCGATATTGATCATTTTAAAAGCGTTAACGACACCTATGGGCATAGCATTGGCGACACAGTACTTTGTGGCGTAGCCGAACTTTTACAAGCTAATATACGTAAAAGTGATAGCGTGGCCCGTTTTGGTGGCGAAGAATTTTGTATTATTTTGCCCAACACAACTCAAGAGCAAGCAATACGTATAGCTGAGGCTATTCGTATTAAAGTTGAAAAAGCGACATTTGATGATATTCCTGTTACGTGTAGCTTTGGGGTTACGTCTATTAAATTTAAAGCCAGAACACCTTCTGAGTTGATTGAACAGGCTGATTTAGCTCTTTATGAGGCTAAGTCCTTGGGGCGTAATCAGGTAGCGTTATGGGATGCTTCGCTTGAAGAGTTTAAACTTTATAGATCGGAGTAAACCCAGCAGTATACAGTTTAGTTTTGATGTTATTTTTTAAAATTATAACAAGTAAATTTTATACAATGCTGTGTGTTACTTACATATGTAATTAGGCTTATTAGATTAACTCTTTTAATATCAGTGTATTAACTTAGGCTTTAAAATTGCAATCAATACTAAGTTAAAAACAAAACAAGGGATTTTATAATGACTGAAGTTGCACTTTCGGCCTATTTGGCATTTTACCTCTATTTAATTATGTTGCTTGTACAGTGGGCTGTGGCTACGTTTAGCAAAGCTAAAGAACCAAATGCTGTACCAGGTAAAATTGACGAGGATTTATCGCACGACAGCTTTATATTTAGAGCACATCGTACGTTTCATAATACGCTTGAAAACAGTGCATTATTTATAGGTACGGTGTTATTTGCGTTTGTAATTAATTATCAAAGCCCGATTTTTGCAATGTGTATTTGGGTGTATTTAATTGCGCGTTTAATTCACATGGCGCTGTACTACGCTATAGCAACGGAGAAAAACCCAAGCCCACGTAGTTACTTTTTTTTAATCGGCGTACTTGCTAATGTGGTTATGCTGATAATGATAGGGTTAAGACTAATCTCTTAATTTATAAAAAAGTTATAAAATTTATTTATAACGATAAAAAAAGCGAAGAGCCTCTAAGGCATCTTCGCTTTTTTGTTTAAAGTAGAAGCAGAATAAAACTACCTCTACTGTAAGGTAATATTAATGGCTAATCGACGCCTATAAATCCGCCTGTTTGGTGTGTCCATAGGGCTGCGTATATTCCACCCTTAGCGATTAATTGTTCATGAGTGCCTTGCTCAACTACGCCGCCGTCATCAAGTACAATTAATCTATCCATTTGTGCAATGGTTGATAGCCTGTGCGCTATGGCAATAACTGTTTTACCTGTCATTAAGTCATCAAGACTTGCCTGAATTGCGGCTTCTACTTCTGAGTCGAGTGCGCTGGTGGCTTCGTCGAGTATAAGTATGGGTGCATTTTTAAGTAGTACACGTGCAATAGCAATACGTTGACGTTGACCGCCTGAAAGCGTAACACCGCGTTCGCCAACTTGTGCATCAAAGCCTTTATTGCCTTTGCTATCTACTAAGTCGTTTATAAACTCAAGCGCCTTAGCTTGTTTGGTCGCGTTGATCATCTCATCGTGGGTTGCATCGGGGCGACCATACAAAATATTGTCTTTTACTGAACGATGAAGCAAGGAGGTATCTTGCGTTACCATAGCTATATATCGGCGTAGGCTTTCTTGGCTTACGTCTGTGATGTTTTGCCCATCAATTTTTATTGTTCCAGAGTCGGTATCGTAAAAACGCAGTAATAAGTTAACAAGTGTTGATTTACCCGCGCCAGAGCGACCGACTAAACCAATTTTTTCACCAGGTTTAATATTTAAGTTTAAACCGTTCATTACAGGGCTGCGATTAGTCTCGTTTTCAGCTTTGCCGTAGTTAAAGTGTACGTTGTTAAACTCAATAGCACCTTGGCTTACGTTAAGCGTATCAGCATTTGGTTTATCGGCAACTTCAATAGGGTTAGAAAGTGTTTTCATACCATCGGCTACGGTGCCAATGTTTTCGAACAAGCTGCTTATTTCCCACATGATCCACTGCGCCATACCGTTTAATCTGAGCGCTAAGCTGACAGCAACTGCAATGGCGCCGGCGCTAATTGCACTAAGTGACCATAAATAAAGTGATACAGCGGCAACCGAAAAAACTAATAGGTAATTTAAGCTTTGAATAACAAAGTTTAAGCTGGTTACTAAGCGCATTTGCTTGTACACAGGCTGTAAAAATACATCCATGCTTTGTTTTGCGTATTGCTCTTCACGCTGGGTATACGAAAACAATTTAATAGTTGAAATGTTAGTGTAACTATCAACAATACGGCCGGTCATTTCTGAGCGCGCATCGGCTTGTGAGCTGGCAATTTTTTTAAGGCGCGGTACAAAGTAAAGTTGCACGCAAATGTATAAAACCAACCAAACTAATAAAGGGATCATTAAGCGCCAATCGGCTTCGGCAACTAAAAATACCATTGAGCCAAAATAAACCACTATATACATTAATACATCGAGTAGTTTGGTCACTGTTTCGCGAACGGCTAAAGAAGTTTGCAGTACTTTGGTGGCTATTCTTCCTGCAAATTCATTTTGATAAAAGCTAACACTTTGGCGCAGTAAATAACGATGCGCTAACCAGCGAATTGACATAGGGTAATTGCCAAGCAATGCTTGGTGCAAAATAGCAGAATGAAAAAATACGACTACGGGCAATACTAATAGCAGCATGACAGCCATTTTAATAAGCTCTGACTTTTGCTCTACAAACAAGGTTTCGGGCGTGTAGGCTGTTAACCAATCAACAAGCTGCCCCATATAGCTAAATAAAGAAACCTCTAAAATAGCGAGCATGGCGGCACTGATTGACATAAGCAGCAACGACAGTTCCATTCCTTTGGTGTAGTGGCGACAAAAAGCAAATAAAGTCGAAGGCGGCTGAGTGGGTTGGTCCTCAGGAAATGCTTTTGTCATTTTTTCAAATAATCGATACATTTTAAAAACTTAAATGGCAAATAATGACGAGTATCATACCATTTAAGTATTTTTAAATGCAGTTTTGTAGGGTATTAATTATGAGTATTATTTTTATTTATTGCGTTGGGCTACTTAGGTTTATTCCTTCGCTCATGTATAAATCGTCATATCTGAGACCACCATTTCCGTAAGGCTTTTTTATTGGGCCTGTATTACAGTTTGCTAAAAAGTATATAAGAGGTTGTTCGCGCTTCATTCTAAATTGTGCATTTTTATATACCAGTGTTTGCTTTTTAAATTCACCACCTCTTACGTAAACATCATATTGCTGACCTTGCTCTGAGGCTGCTGCGTTATTAACAACGTACCATACGTCGTACCAGGTATTTGTTTGCAGAGGTTTAGCTGACTGTTTTGTAGTGTAGTTTTGAATGTTGCTATACCCGCTGTCGGTTTTAACCATTAAAGCGCCATCGTTTACAAGACCGTTTGATTCTGTTTTATCGGTTACGCGAAGTGTTGGCTCAAACGCATCGTACGCATGTTTATTAATTAACTCTGGAGTAAGATTACTCAGTCCAAAAGCATGATTATTAGGAAACGCAGCAACGTTTATACGTATATAAAATGTGTAGGTTTGACCAACTTCAACCGCTTGTGGAAGCTTTGTATAAGAAAGTGCTTTACGATTGCCAACAATACCATCGCGTGCGGGCTTTTTTAGTAAATAATGATTTGTTGATGAGTTTGCTTGTTCTGATTGTATAACCGTTATTTGTGGGTTTTTAACTTGTGGCTTAATTTCATTTTGGGTATCGACACTTTGCCAGTCACTAAGAGAGTTTTCAAAATTATCAATAAGCAGCCAATCGCTCGATGTGTTTTTGTGAATGTTTGAACACGCAGATAGCGCGCTGAATAAGCAAAGAATTAAAATGTGTTTGGAATGCATAATTGGCTCTCAGTAAATTTAGGTTTTTGGTTAACCAATTATTGTTTTGGCTATAACTTTAAGGTAAAGGTTATGTAACCAATTTAATGTTTTTATGTCAATCATTAAAAATAGGTATGGCGTGGTAACTGCACAAATATAAAAATTATTATTTCATTCAGAAAATTAACCAGTAAACTTATCCATTAAATCAACTCAGCAAATTTCAGCTGAGTATAAAACAATCTAATAGTTAGGATGTTATATGTATACGGGTTCGTGTTTGTGCGGTGAGGTAAATATTGAAGTGTCGGGCAGTATAACTAGCATTATTCATTGTCATTGTTCACTGTGCAGAAAAAACAGTGGGACTGCATTTGCAACCAATGGCTTTGTAAATACAGGTGACTTTACAATAACAAAAGGGCAAGAACGACTTAGTGAATATAGTTTTAAAGCAGGGCGCACACGTTATTTTTGTAGATGTTGTGGCTCGCCTGTTTACAGTAGCAACAATGATGACAAAAGCAGAATACGAATTCGTTTAGGAATATTCGATACCGATATTACTGAGCAGGTATTATCGCATAATTTTGTTACGTCTAAAGCTAACTGGGAGCAGCTCGAAACAAGCTTACCGTGCTATGAAAAACATGAACCTGGTCGATAAAGCGTTTTATTCAATGTGGTAAATGCTGTTAATACTTTTATAAAGGTCTGGCGCAAAGTTTATAAACACCGGTGAGTTTTGTATTTCATCAACGTTTATATGCATTAATGTTTGCTGGCTTAGTATGATGACTATATTTTTGTATTCGTTAAACTCTATTATCGCTAAGCACTTAAAGTGTTGTCTTAAAAGTACTAAAAGCATTTGCAGCTCTTGGCCTGTTTGTGGGTTTAAATTAATGATTACTTGCGTATTTTGCTCACTGCAGCGATTTATATTTTGCCAAAAGCTATCGCTGGTTAAAAAAGGCTGATGATATTCACCACTAAAAATATCGATAGTGATTACGTTAAAGTGATCAGTGCATTGGGTAATATATTGCTCGGCGCATTGTAAATAGCTGCTGTGCTTAATTGGTAACTTAAAGTGCTGGGCTGCAATTAAGGCAATGCTTGGGTTTATTTCTACCGTGTTAAATGTATTGATGGTGTTTATGTAAGGCGTATTACTTTGTAAGTGATACATAATTCGCTCAAACCCTGCCGTGCCTAAACCTAAATTTAATATATTTAGTGTATCTACTGGTTTAAGTAAAAATAACATCATACATTGGTTTACAGGCACTATTACTTGCTCAGGGTGTATAAGGTTCATAACGCCTTGAATTGTTATATCTTCATTGGTTTTTTGTGCAAGCGTTAACCAACGGTATTCTTTGTTTTGATACACGCATACTGGGCCGTATGCACTTTGCTGCGACTCAATAAGGTTACTTTTAATTGTATCTTCTTTTAGCTGACGCATAACTTAAACTATTAATGTATACACAATTACAGTGTGCCACGAAAATCGCATTTTTTTATAGATTATTGTGTAACAAGGTTTGTAATTTAACCTCTAAATATAATATTGTATTAGCAATTAATTACTTAGACGTTATTCAAGGATTGGAAATGGGGTTGATTCTAGGGCCTGCTGTTTTAGCGTGGTTTGCGGTATTTATCTATTCTTTACGATTAGGGTATGTGCTTATTTATAAAAATATGAGCGTGTTAACCACAGTGTCTACTTTTGCAATTAGTATTGTTGGTATGTTGGCTTTTATGACGTATGGATATAGGCAGTTTTTAAACAATACCTCTGTTTGGGCATTTGAGATCCCGAGTTACTTTTTATTTAGCAAAATAGCCTTTATAGGTGTATTGAGTGGTTTTTTACTTAACTACTATATTAATCCTGAAAATAGTTCGGAGTTTTTGAGCTGTTTAGCATTTGTATTAATATTTATGTTTTCTGCTGGTGTGCTTGCAAGCTTAGGAGGACATGAGGACTTTTTGAAAGAATTTGATATTAAAACTACTCATTAAAAGTATGCATAATAAATTTTGGCCCAGTACCTATAAAAGGTAGTGGGCTTTTTACTATCCTAATAACCTCTTGTAAATGCGCTTTAGCGTGATCCTTTCTACATCTACCTCAAATGTATTGCCATAAAACCTTAGTTAAGTAATGGTTACACTATAATAATTAGGAGCTAATAGATGCTTAAAACACCTTTGAAAATCACAACAACGTTACTTAAATTTACTGCAATTGCAGGCGCCTGCACACTTGCATTATCAGCACATGGGAAAACACAACTTCAATACACAGAACAGCAAAAATTACGTGATATAGCAGCTCAAGTATCAGCCGAACGTATTGGTAGTGACATTCAAACGCTGGTGGATTTTGGTACTCGCCATACGCTTTCAGAAACTAAATCGGATACTCGAGGCATTGGTGCGGCTAGGCGCTGGATAAAAAATGAATTTGAAAAAATATCCGCGCAGTGTGGCGGTTGTTTGGAAATTATTGAAGTAAAGGACACTATATCGGGCGAAAAGCGCATTCCTAATCCTGTTGAAGTGGTTAACATTGTGGCTATTCAACGAGGGTCAAGTGAGCCTAATCGCATGGTGATTATGTCGGGTGACATAGACTCTCGTGTAAGTGATGTTATGGACTTTACGAGTGATTCACCTGGGGCAAATGATAATGCATCAGGTGTGGCGGGAGTAATTGAAGCAGCTCGTGTTTTAAGTAAATACAAATTTAATGGCTCAGTCGTTTACGCGGCGCTTTCGGGCGAAGAGCAGGGTTTGTTTGGCGGAAAAATATTAACGGCTTATGCACAAAAGCATGACTGGCAAGTTCATGGCGTTTTAAACAACGATATGATTGGCAATATTACCGGTATTAATGGGGTAACTGATAATACAACTGCGCGTATATTTTCAGAAGGTACCCGTGTTGTAGAAACAAAAGAGCAAGCTAATACTCGGCGCTTTACGGGTGGTGAAGTTGATTCGGCGAGTCGAAATTTAGCTCGCTACATAGATACTATTGCTGACAGATACATTCCTAACTTAGATACAATGCTTGTATATCGATTAGATAGATTTGGCCGTGGTGGGCATCATCGTCCATTTAATGATGCAGGTTTTGCAGCAGTGCGTATTATGGAAACTAACGAGCACTACGATCGTCAGCATCAAGATTTACGCACTGAAAATGGCGTTGAGTATGGCGATACTATTGAAGGCGTTGATTTTGATTATACGGCTAAGTTAACTTCACTTAATGCGGTAACGATGGCATCTATGGCATGGGCGCCCGCACCGCCAAAAGAAGTTAAAATAAAGGGCGCTGTTACAGCTGATACGTCGTTTTCATGGCAACAAAGCAGTGATGAAAATATTGCTGGCTATAAAATTTATTGGCGTTACACGAGCGAGCCGCAATGGCAGTTTAGTAAATACGTTGGTAGGGTTTCACAGTACACACTTAAAAACGTAGTGATTGATAATTATTACTTTGGTGTAGCGTCTGTTAGTAAAGACGGTGTTGAATCGCCAGTAGTATTTCCGGGTGATGTGGGGTCGTTTTATCACAATATAAAATAATAGTTTGGCTAAAAACACAGCAAACAGAGCGCTTTAAGGTGCAAATGACCGTTTTATACTTGCACCTTATTTACTAAGCCCTTAGAGTGTTAAAAAAGAAGTAAAAGGTTAATAAAAATGCAGCAACAAGAAAAAAAGTCGTTAACAGCAAAAGAACAAGTTATAACTGATGAGCAAAGAATGCAGTGGCAACGCGAATGTTTTCAAACAGCGCAAAAGCATCTAGCTGAAAAGGGCATTATGCCAAAGTCAGTAGTTGATAAAGACAGTCGGTTTTTAGCACCACTTTGTGCAATGTGGAAATTTAAAGCACAGAACGGTAAAACATATTGGGTAGTAACAGGGCGGTTACCTACAGATCATGCTGAGGTAAGTGCAGCTACAGATGCTCGTGATGCAATGCGTTACTTTTCTTTGCAGTGGCAATTAAAAGCGGATCAGATTATGAGTACAGGCGCGCGTGATAAAACGCAGGTAGATTTTGCTAACTTACTTATAAATAGAGCACATGGCTTGTACGAAATGTATGATAATGAACCGCTGTGGGCAAATGAGGCAAAGTAACGACAGTTTGGGTTAAGTAAAAAAGTAGAGGGTGATAGCTTATTTATTGCCCTTTCCTTTATCTAATGGAGAAGTGTGAAGGGGGTTGTATTAAACGCTGAAACAGGGCATTGCATACGTTGCCTAGGAATTCCCGCCTCCATAAATACATTCCCTTGCTGAATAAAGCCATTTCGCTTAAAACGCTCTACTTCATTTAAAATACAATTAATGCTTACTTCTTCAATACCTTGTTTTGACGCTAATTCTACAATAAAGTTGAGAAGCGATTTATATACTTTGCGATTACGGTGCTCAGGTAATACAGCTATTCTGCCGATTAAGCCATCTTTACATAATCTACCTGTTGCTATTGGGCAGTTTGCATCGTCTGTAACAAGTACATGTAATGCAATTTTATCTAGGCTATCAAATTCGATGTGTTTGGGGATATGTAACTCGTAAACAAAAACTCGCTCTCGAATTTTTTGTAGCATATCTTTTTTTATATCCCATTCAACCTTATCAACCAGATAGCCCATTGCAAACTCCTATTGATACCAAATTAGAATGAGTAAGCAATCACAGCAAAATTATTTAAGCCAATATCAGATGAAAATTAAAAATTTTAACTGACCTGTATACATCATATTTTACGCTGAAAAATGCTCATCATTATTAATATAATTGGCATTATTACTCGTGGTCTATATTAAACCAGATCCCCTCATTAACAAGTGTAGTAAAAGTTTGAGTAAAAACTAAACTTGGATTTGTTAAATTTAATGCTGAAGTTTCAAACTCAGTATGATCGGTAAGTAGTTTTACCGCCGCTAAGTCGGTTAGCGGCATAGCGTAATTTTCGCCATTTACACTTAGTAAAACTTCTGTATCGAGTTGCTGATAAATAGCGCGTGTGCCGCCTAAGCGTTCAAACACTGTTTCTTCATCACTTAAATCATCGCTTATTTGCTCTGACGTAAATGGAGGCTCTACTGGCGCTAAATCCATTTCATGTTTGGGCTGACTAAGTGTTGAGCCTAACCATTGTTTAAATAAATCGTCATTTTCTAAAAGTGCTGCCATCAGTGTTTTAACTTTATCAACTTCAAGGCTTGTAAGTTCACCTTTAGATTTTCTTAGTGTGATGTTGTGATCGGTATAACGTTTTTGGCCGCTTTCGGTATCAATAATATGATCGGCAAAGCTCGATAATAAATCTTGTTGATTTGGCGCTCTAAAACCAACTGAATAATTGAGCGCGTTTTCTACGGCGTAACCTTCGTGAGGGCACCCTGGTGGAATATATAAAATATCGCCAGGCTCTAATATGCAATCAATTACGGCTTCAAATGCTTCTACTTGCAGTAATTTTTTGTTTTGAGCAAACTGCTTAAGGGTTGGATCGGGCAGCCCTACGCGCCAATGACGTTTGCCTTCGCCTTGAATAATAAACACGTCATATTGGTCTAAGTGTGGGCCAACACCACCATTAGGCGTTGAGTAGCTGATCATTAAATCATCTATGCGCCAGTTTGGAATAAATCTAAATGGCTCTAGTAGTTGCGCAGCTTCGCTATGCCAGTGATCAACTGCTTGCACGAGCAGTGTAGAATGATCGTCTGTTAACTGCTCAAAGTCTTCAAATGGACCTTGGTAGGTTTGCCAATCATTTTTATGATTAGTGATAATACGTGACTCTATGCTTTCTTCCATTGCGAGGCCGGCAAGTTCATTAGCATCAAGTGGGTCTTGAAAGTCTGCAAAACCTTGTTTGATTAAAAGCGGCTTTTTTTGCCAAAAATGGCTTAAAAACTCTTGCTCAGACAAATTATTTATTTTTAATTGATACATACATTATGCCTACTAGTTAGTGCAATGGGTTAAAACAAAAAAAGCGAAAGGATAATCCTTTCGCTTTTTAAAAGAGTAATTTAGTTTTTAAACTAAGTCATCAATAAACTCAACAGCACGACCAATGTAATTAGCAGGTGTTAGTTTTTTCATTTCTACTTTAGCGTGCTCTGGAAGGTCAAGACCATCGATAAAGTCAGCCATTATTTCTTGATTTACACGTTTACCGCGTGTTAAATCTTTAAGTTTTTCGTATGGCTTTTCAATACCATATTTACGCATAACTGTTTGAATCGGCTCGGCTAGCAATTCCCAGTTTTGATCAAGCTCGTCTGCTAAACGTTGCTCGTTTACTTCAAGCTTGCTCACACCTTTAAGTGTTGATTGGTATGCAATAATCGCATAACCCATACCTACACCTAAGTTACGTAATACCGTTGAATCGGTAAGGTCACGCTGCCAGCGAGAAACTGGTAATTTTTGTGCAAGGTGAGCAAAAATAGCGTTTGCTAAACCTAAGTTACCTTCTGAGTTTTCAAAATCAATTGGGTTAACTTTATGCGGCATTGTAGATGAACCAATTTCGCCCGCAATTGTTTTTTGCTTAAAGTGATTAAGTGCGATGTAACCCCACATGTCACGGTCAAAATCGAGCAAAATAGTGTTAAAACGTGCAATTGCGTCAAACAACTCTGCAATATAGTCATGCGGTTCAATTTGTGTAGTAAATGGGTTAAGTGTTAAACCTAAGCTTGATACAAATTTATCTGCGTGAGTATGCCAGTCGTAATCTGGGTATGCACTAAGGTGAGCGTTGTAGTTACCAACAGCACCGTTAACTTTACCTAGCATTTCTACTTGTTCAATTTGGTCGCGTTGACGCTTTAAACGCATGTATACGTTAGCAAACTCTTTACCCATCGTTGATGGTGTAGCTGGTTGCCCGTGCGTACGAGTCATCATTGGGATTGCTTTGTATTCAATCGCTTTTTCTTTAATTGCACTTAAAAGTTCATCGCAATAAGGAAGTAAAACCTTGTTACGTGCTTCGCTAAGCATTAAACCATGAGATAGATTGTTAATATCTTCTGAAGTACAAGCAAAGTGAATAAATTCATTGATTGCATGAAGCTCACTGTTATCGGCTACTTTTTCTTTTAATAAGTATTCAACCGCTTTAACATCGTGGTTTGTAGTGCGTTCAATATCTTTAACGCGCTGTGCATCAGCTTCGCTGAAGTTATCTACAATAGCGTTAAGTAGTGCATTTGCTTGCTCACTAAATGCAGGTACTTCTTTTATATCGCTTGCTGCAGCTAACGCTTGCAACCAACGCACTTCAACAATTACGCGGTATTTAATTAAGCCAAATTCGCTGAAAATACTGCGTAGTTCAGTGGTTTTGCTGCCGTAGCGACCATCCACTGGAGAGATAGCCGTTAACGCTGAAAGCTCCATAATAACTCCTAAATTTTAGTTTGAACGATAGTTAAATTTTTGTTTTAGCAATGGCGAGTATTTTTCTTTTTGAAAAGAAAAAGTGACGGCGTTTACCGCCCATTTGTCGCCATAATACTGCACTTCTAACACCGGCTAGTAATAGGGCACGGATTTTATTTTGAGTGAGCTGCTGTTTTAATAACTCGGGTTTACCATAAACCTGTATTCGGTGCCCAAGGGGGCTCAGCACCGACGAGTATATATCTGCTAAACCGGCAACAACGCTCTCGTCGGTAATAGCAAAATGATCTAAACGACGATGAATATCATCAATTCGTTTGCCTAATTCGTTTAAGCTCTTGTCGTTTGCATTTAGTGCACGCTCAAGCTGCATTAAACCACCTACGTACTTTACTATTTCAACATCTTTTTGAGCGCCTGCAGTAAGCTGCGCCATTAATGTTTTATAGCCATCACGCAGGTTATCTGTACCTTGATAAACGTCCTCTGGAGATTCAGGAGTTGTTTGAATAATACATGAAAGTAAGATTTCTAAATCGTGTTCGTTGTTGCTGCCGTATTGGGCAATTTTTTGAACTTGTTTAGCAACCTGGCACATGGCGGCAAGCGCCATGACTTGGTATTCATTCATTACTTAATCACCGAGTCAATAATACCACCACCTAAACACACATCTTCTGCATAAAATACGGCAGATTGACCTGGCGTAACTGCTTTTTGTGGTTCGTCGAATAATACACGAGCCATGCCGTCTTCACCTACAAGTAGGGTACAGCTTAAGTCTTCTTGACGGTAACGTGTTTTAACTGTGCAGCGAGTGGTACCTTTAGGGCCAACGCGGTCTACCCAATGTAATTGGTTTGCATTAAGACCATTACTGTATAGGCGAGGGTGATCTTTACCTTGACCAACAACAAGTACGTTACGTTCTAAGTCTTTATCAACTACGTACCATGGTTCACCAGAACCTTCCTTCATACCACCAATTAACAAGCCTTTGCGTTGTCCAAGCGTGTGGTACATTAAGCCTTCGTGCTCGCCTACGTTGTTACCGTCAGTGTCTTCGATAACGCCAGGTTGAGCTGGTAAGAACTTTTGTAAAAAGTCTTTAAATTTACGCTCACCGATAAAGCAAATTCCGGTGCTGTCTTTTTTATCGTGAGTGATTAGGTCTTGTTCTTCTGCTATGCGGCGTACTTCTGGTTTTTCGATATCGCCTACAGGGAATAACGTTTGGCCAATATGTTCATGGCTTAGGGTATATAAGAAGTAGCTTTGATCTTTATTGTTATCAAGCCCGCGACACATTACGTATTTGTCATCGCGAAGTTCACGGCGAACGTAGTGTCCGGTTGCAATAAAGTCAGCACCGAGTGCTTGAGCCGCAAATTCTAAAAAGGCTTTAAATTTAATTTCTTTATTACACATTATATCTGGGTTTGGCGTACGACCAGCTTTGTACTCTGCTAAAAAGTACTCAAATACATTATCCCAATACTCTGCTGCAAAGTTTACTGTGTGAAGCTCAATGCCTAATTTGTCGCACACGGCTTGTGCATCTTTTAAGTCATCAGCGGCGGCACAGTATTCATCATTGTCGTCTTCTTCCCAGTTCTTCATAAACAGGCCTTCTACTTGGTAGCCCTGTTGTTGTAATAAATATGCAGATACAGAAGAATCAACACCGCCGGACATGCCAACAATGACTTTAATGTGACTATTTTCGCTCATGAATAATTTCGCTTATACAGATTGCTGTTAACTTGGAAAGGCCGCGATTATAGCATGTATTTTGTTTGTGCTTAAAGAGCGTAGGGCGGCAAAGGACATAATTTGTCACTATTTTATTTGTATAACAAATAGCAAACTAGACTTAAACGCATTATCAGGCTGTAACTTTAGTAATATTAAAGTGATCTTTACTAATAAATTAAGACTATAGAATAATTCATGTAGTTATTGAGTTTTATTAATAGTATTTTCTTTCAAAACTACTAGGGTAAATATACACTTAATAAAAATAAAATAGTGGTGGGTATATGGTTGTAAACCATTTTAAAGCCGCTTGAAATATAGTCAATGGAATGAATATATGAATTATGCCTATCAAATAAACAAGATAAATTCTTTAGTCGAGCATTACACACAAAAATCTGATTTTGTGGATAGCGAATTACTTTCTAGCAAGACGACAGAGTTTAAAAAATCAGCCTATAATCTTTTTTATGAGTTAATAAAACTCAAAAACCCTCATATTTACCAAGAGCCAAACCATGTACATGAGTTATTTAGCTTAATAAAAGGTTCAACAGTTAAAAAGAACGTTGAGTTAAAGGTGCTTGAGCATTTAGAGCACTGGTGGCTTGAGTGGTATTTCGCTTTAGAAATGGACGAAAAGCTTAGTATAGAAAAAAATGATATGCCAATGAGTTACTTGCCTCAAAGTACACTCAACCCTATGCGCAAACATGAGATAAGCCACTACGCTAGGTTATTTACCGTTTTGCCAATGCCAGTATGTAATGTATGTGCTAAGACGGGCGATATTTTGAAAGTTAATCAACGTTTTGTAGATGTTTTTGGTTATACAGTAGAAGATGTGCCGAATCTTAAATCATGGTGGGAAAAAGCGTATCCAGATCCCCAATACAGAGCACTTGCAAAAGAGCTGTGGCAAGACTCACTTGAAAAGGCACTAAATAACAATAACGACATACCTGCAAATAACTATCGAGTGTCTTGTCGTGATGGTTCGCAAGTGATGATGGAAATTTCAGGGATTGATATAGGTGAAGAGTTTTTAGCTGTTTTTAATGATGCAACAGAGCGTTTAGAAGCAGAGGATATACTTAGGGATATGGCCTTTTTGGATGCATTAACCAAAATTGCAAATAGGCGTCGGTTTGATGAAAAGCTAACGCATGAGTATGAACGAGCAAAAGAATGCGAAGGCATGCTATCGATGATTATTATCGATATTGACCATTTTAAACAATTTAATGATCGGTATGGGCATGTAGCGGGCGATACATGTTTATATGACGTGGCTCAAAAAATTGCTTCAACGGTTAGTCGCCCAGAAGATTTTGTGGCGCGCTATGGTGGAGAGGAATTTGTTGTTTTACTTCCACAAACAGATAGGCAAGGAGCGCTGTTTATAGCAGAGCAAATACAAAAGGCTGTAGAAAGCTTAGCTATTGCTCACCAGGATAGCTTTACCGGATTTTTATCAATAAGTATGGGCATTAATACAATTAGCAACTATACAAATAGTAATGAAATCAGCTTTGTTAAAGCCGCTGATAACGCCCTTTATTATGCTAAAAAACAAGGACGTAATTGTATAGCGCTAAGCTCAGAGTAAATCAATTATAAATAGTTTCTAAGCTTAACGGTGGTCGATTCAAGCTGTCATTAATGCACTTGAGCACTAAAGGGCTTCTAAGAGGTAATGATTTTATTTGCTCTAATGTATGCCAGCTAGCGCTAATGATGTCGGAATCCATTGGTGTTGGTGCTTTTATATTATTAGGCGCTTCAAATAAAAAGCAGAACCGTAAATAGTGCACTGCGTTATCAGCATGCAAATTATAAACACCTAAAAACCCAATAGGCTCAAGCGCTAAGCCGGTTTCTTCAAGTAGCTCTCTGCTTGCAGCTTGTGCAAGCGTCTCATTTTTCTCTAAATGACCCGCAGGTTGATTGTAACAAATTTGCTTTGTAAATTTATCGCGCTCTTTTACAAGTAAAAACTCATTTTGCTTTTTTACTATTGCTGCAACCGTAACATGCGGTTTATGCATCAACTACGCCCTTAATTACTTTGTATTCACCACAATTAATATCATCCAACGTATAGTTGCCAATACTGTAGCGAATAAGGCGAAGTGTAGGGTGGCCAATATGCGCGGTCATTCGACGAACTTGTCTATTTTTACCTTCATTAATGGTAATACTTAGCCAAGTAGTGGGGATTGCTTTTCGTTCACGTACAGGTGGATTACGAGCCCAAATTGTTGGTTCATCAATTATTTTAACGTTAGCGGGGAGTGTAAGCCCGTCTTTAAGTTCTACGCCATTACATAAATCATTAATTGATTCACTCGTTGGTTCACCCTCAACTTGTGCCCAGTAGGTTTTATTCGTTTTTTTATCAGGAGCAGTTAAGGAGTTTTGTAATTTTCCACAGTTTGTTAAAAGCAATAAACCTTCACTATCTCTGTCTAACCTTCCTGCTGCGTAAACTTCTTTAATAGGAATAAATTCAGCAAGCGTTTTTCTGTCTGCGTCATCTGTAAATTGGCATAGCACATCAAACGGTTTATTGAATAACACAATTTTTCTGTCTTTAGATGCTATTTGTGGCTTTATTTCTCTTTTACCTGAAGGCGTTTTATTAAGTGCACTGCGAGAATAAGTACGCCCAGTACTTCTTTTTGGCTTGGCTTGTGATGCTTGATTATTACCTGATTTAGCTCTCATTATATGCACCTAGCTGGTTTTGGTAATCCGGCAATTTTTGTTGCTTGCTTGGCTGGGCCTTTAGGAAATAATTTATATAAATAAAGGCTATTTCCTTTATCTTCACCGAGTGCTTTAGCCATTGCTTTTACAAGCATTCTAATTGCTGGACTGGTGTTATATTCAATGTAAAAATCACGAACAAAGTTAATAACTTCCCAGTGCTGCTCACTCAGTGTGATGTTTTCTTGAGTAGCAATTATAGGCGCCAGCTCCTTTGACCATAAAGTATGGTCGAGCAAGTAGCCTTGTTTGTCGGTTTCAATCTGTTGGTTGTTAAATTCAAGCATGAGTTACCACGTAATTGATTGATTAGTTGATAAAGTGATTGCCACAAAGTCTTCATAGCTAATTGCTTTATCGTTATCTGCTAATTTTATTGCACGTACTTGCGCGTCTTGTTCAAGTATTAACAGTGTATCTGCAAATTGCCTAAATTGTTTTTTTGCAAAGCAGGCATCACCAACAAGTAGTACCTTATCGCCTGATAAAATTAAATTCTCAAGCTGATTTGCCGAGTAATAGTTAAGCGGCTTTGAAAAAATATGTAACGTACTCATAGATTCACCACATGTTGCTGCGCTTTAATTAGTGTTTGTTGTTGACTAAAGTTAAGAGCTTTTGCCTCTATAAGTAAATCATGTTTATTTAAACCATAATCAAGCAATGATTTTTCACACACGAAAATATTTTCAACATCATAAATTTCGAGCGTTTTAATATTTTTAAAAAAGTCTTTTAAGCCAATAATGTTTGGTAGCTGATGCTTTTTTAAAGCCAAAACGGCGGGGCCGCTAAACAACCAACTTACATTTTGGTCAACAGCAGCAAATATCAATGTCATATCTAGTGCATCACGAATATTTAAATCGTCAAATGGGCTGCACTGACTCATTACTAATACGTTTATCATTTAAATTGCACCCATTTATCTGCGTCGCTTGCAAGCATTGCAAATTCAGCTAACCCTGCGACTTTAAATACACCTGTGTTTTTAATATCCAACCCGCGCTTTTGAGCTGCGGTAACACACAGCATTAAATTTAGTTCTTGATCAGCGAGTTGCTGCCAAAGTGCTGAAATTTGAAGTTCGTCTGAGGATAAATCAAAGTGGGTAGATGCATGATAAATACCTTGCTGGTATAAAAAAATAGCATCAATGGTGTGCCCTTGGGCTAAACATGCATTCGCAAATTTAACTATGCGTTGCGTGGTATCGTGATCGGATGGTGGTGTATGTAATGAAAGAACAAAGCGTGCCAAAACAATTCCAATAAAAAAGCCCCAATAAAGGGGCTATTTTAACAGAACTATTTAATTAGTCATCACTTGCGCCAAGTAGAGCAAGCAAAGAAGTAAATAAGTTATATACGCTTAGGTATAAAGACACTGTTGCACGAATGTAGTTAGTTTCACCACCGTTTATGATTCGGCTTGTATCAAATAAAATCAAACCAGACATAATCAGTACAACTGCTGCATTAAGCACCATAAACATCAATGAACTGCCAATAAAAATATTAACGATGCTTGCTACAATCACAACGATTAAGCCAACAGTTAAAAAGCCACCCATGAATGAGAAGTCTTTTTTAGTATTTAGTGCATAAGCAGATAAACCAAAAAAGATAAGCGCTGTAGAACCTAAGGCTTGCATAATAAGCATTGGGCCATTTGGTAATGCTGCATAATGGTTAAGCAATGGACCTAAGCCTGCCCCCATTAAACCTGTGAAAGCAAACACCCAAAATACACCAGATGCTGTATCTGCTTTTTTATTGACAACAAATAATAAACCGAACGAAACGAGTGTAAACACAATTCCCATAAAGTAAGGTAATTGTAGTGCCATTGAAATACCGGCTGTAACTGCACTAAATGCAAGTGTCATAGCTAGTAAAAAGTAGGTGTTTTTAAGTACCTTGTTTGTTTCAATGGTAGACATTACCGGTTTCGCGGTATTGTACGATTGATTAAACGCCATTGTAGAGCTCCTTTAAGTGAAACGTGTGTGTTTCGATAATTTAACTAAAATTAGATTACCAACTCTTATATGTTTGGGCAAACCTTTGTAGATCAATAGAGTTAAATATTTAAATAAAAGTATATTGACGGCTAAATTAAAAACACTTTGTTTTATCTTTAAACAAATTAATTGTTTTTTAAGCACTTAAACAATTAATTTAAAAAAAAGCTTCACAAAAGGGATGGGTTTCCCTATTATGCAGGCCGTGCGGAGAGATGGCAGAGTGGTCGAATGCACCGGTCTTGAAAACCGGCATGGGTTTATAGCCCATCTAGGGTTCAAATCCCTATCTCTCCACCACTTATTTATGAGTGTGTGGTAATTTATTTATCATTCATTTAAAAGTTATTAGTACACTCTTACTTTTAACTTAGCAGTATCGGAGAGATGGCAGAGTGGTCGAATGCACCGGTCTTGAAAACCGGCATGGGTTTATAGCCCATCTAGGGTTCAAATCCCTATCTCTCCACCATATAACAAAATAGCCCGCTAATTTGGCGGGTTTTTTTGTGCCTGTAAAATAAATAAGTGCAAATAGAAATTGTCCGTTTTGTCATCATAAATTACGACCATAGTCTCTGTTTCTAACCTTTAGATCTTGGTGCATGCTTTATACACAGAATTTAGATTTGTGTATTAAGGATTTTAAATGAAACATCAGCTAGCAAAAAGCGTAGGGCTTTCGTTATTATCGCCTATTATTGTAGGCAGTTTACTTGGTGTTTATTACTCTCTTACGCTTGAAGGCGAGTTTGTATCAATATTTCTTACCTTATTAATGACCGCTATATCAAATGCACACATAGTAGGCTTAACAATGGCTGCTTTTGTTGTGCCAGGGTATTTACTCATGTTTAAGTATTCTAAAGTTAATTATTCAGGGGTATTAACTCTTGGATTACTAGGCGGAGCGATATTTAGTTACTTATTAAGTGCCACAACTGGCGAGATATTTTTGATCAATAGTGTAATGTCAGCATTCGCTGCTGGGCTGTTTTTGTTTGGTCTTCGTAAAACAGCAAAAAAATAATCGCAGCATTATTAACCAAGCACACTGATAAACGGTGCGATTTCCTTTTTTTTACCTCCAAAAGGTTCCAATTTTTCACGACAAAGAGTACCTTTAGCTACTGTATGTTTAATAAGAAGTAGTTTGGTATGCAAAAGCACGATTTTTACCAGTCATTAGTTAAGCAAACGCAATCGCTGATAGCTGGTGAATCTAATGTAATTGCCAATATGGCAAATATAAGCGCGCTGTTATTTACCTCTTTAGAAGATGTAAATTGGGCGGGTTTTTACTTTATGGATTCTTCTACTGAATTAGTACTTGGCCCGTTTCAAGGCAACCCTGCATGCATCCGTATTCCAGTTGGAAAAGGGGTATGTGGAACTGCCGCTGCAAACGCAGAGACACAACTAATTGAAGATGTTCACGCTTTTGACGGGCATATAGCCTGCGATGCAGCGTCTAACTCTGAAGTGGTTGTACCTATCATGAAACATGGTAAAGTATTTGCAGTTTTAGACATTGATAGTCCAAGTATTGGCCGATTTGATGCTGACGATAAAGTGGGTCTAGAAGCATTAGTAAAATGCTTAGAGGCGAGCTTGTAATGAAAGATTTGCTAAATGTTCAAGACTACCTATTTGCTGTACAAGATGTCGGTGACTGGGAAGGCGATGAAGAACATGTAGCGGAAACGCTCAATGATTTGATTCATATTGCATGGGATCGTCTTCCAGATGATTCAGAATGTGAATTTATTGATGAAACAATTAATGGTATTTGGGAACACCTTCGAGGTGATATGGCTGTTATAGAAGCCGATTTCGAAGAGTTGGTCGACTGGGTAATACACTACGTCGATTCGTCCCTTGATGAAAAGATGTGAAAAATAGGTTCTAAAATGGAAACCACAAACAAGCTAAAAGATATTAATGAAGTGTTGGAATTTTTATATCAAGAATTTCCACAATGTTTTAAACAAAAAGATGGCATCAAGCCGCTTAAAGTCGGTATTTTTAAAGATATTGCTGAGCGTATTGAAGGGTCTGAAAAAGTAAGTAAGACTCAAGTTCGTCAAGCGCTTAGAAAATACACGTCTAACTGGCGTTATTTAGAAGCTGTGACTAAGTCAGAGTTTCGTATTGATCTTGATGGCAATCAAGGTGAAAAAGTTGAGCAAGAGCATATCGACCATGCGCAAAAAGCATTGGAAGAAAGCCGCGCTAAAATGGCTAAACGCAAAAAACAACAGCGTCCTCGCCAAGATTCTGATTCTAAATCTTTCAAGAAAAAACCAGCTCATGCTAGCAAACCAGGCGATAAAAACGCTCCTGCAGCTAACAAACCTGCTAAAGCAGCGCCGGCTAAGCGTTCAGGAAAAATTGAACCTTTGCCAGCAACTGAGGTCAAGGTTAATAATAAGGTTAAGGTTAAACTTGGCCAAGCACTTGTAAATGCAGTAATAACTGAAGTGAACAAAGATGATGTTCATGTTGAGTTAGTAACAGGTATGCAAGTTAAAACCAAAGCTGACAGCTTATACATTGTTTAAGTTGTAAATAAATTAAGGAGTTGTGTATGAGTAAAAAGTTTACGCTCATTCCGTTAGTTGCTGCCCTGTTTTCAGGTTCATTATTTGCTGCTGTAGAAGCCGTCACTATTGACGATTTACCTCAGCTCAAGCAAGAGAGTCAACATGGTACTGCTAGCAAACGAGTGGCTAGCTTATTTGCTCGTTCACACTATACACCGGTTCGATTTAACGATGAGCTTTCTAGTAAAGTGTACGATCGTTATATCGAATCCCTTGATTTTAATAAAAGCGTTTTCTTAGCCAGCGATATCGCCTCATTTGAGCAATATCGTGATGACTTTGATAACGCTATTACTACCGGTAAATTAGATTTTACGTTTGATATTTTTAACTTAAGTCTTAAACGCCGTTTTGAACGTTACGAGTATTCACTTACTCTGCTTGAAAAAGAGATGACGTTTGATAAAGAAGATAAATACTTTTTTGACCGTGAAGATTCAGCATGGCCTGCGTCACAAGCTGAGCTTGATGAAATTTGGCGTGAGCGTGTAAAGTACGACGCACTGCGTTTGAAAATGACGGGTAAAGATTGGGAAGGCATTAAAGAGGTGCTGACCAAACGCTACAAAAATGCAGAAAAACGTTTAGTACAATCAAATTCAGAAGATGCTTTTCAAATTGTTATGAATTCGCTAGCACGCAGCATTGAGGCGCATACGTCTTATTTATCGCCACGTCGTGCAGAGCAATTCAAAATGGATATGGACTTAGAGCTTGAGGGCATTGGTGCCGTATTAAGCCCTGATGAAGATTACACTGTTATTCGCAGCTTAGTGCCGGGAGGCCCTGCAGATAAAACAGATCAAATTAAAGCTGATGATCGCATTATTGGTGTTGCTCAAGATGGCGAAGAGTTTGTAGATGTAATTGGCTGGCGTTTAGATGACGTAGTTGATTTAATTAAAGGTCCTAAAGGGACTAAAGTACGTTTACAGTATTTAAAAGGTGTTGATGCTCACGGCGCTCCGAAAGTTGTAGAAATCACTCGCGATAAAATTCGACTTGAAGATAGAGCGGCTAAATCAGAAGTATTTGAAGCAAAATATTCTGATTTAACAAGTAAAATTGGGGTGATTGAAATTCCTGGCTTTTACAATAATCTTTCGAAAGATGTAAAAGTAGAACTTGCTAAGCTTAAAGAAGAAAAGGTTGATGGTATTATTATCGACTTGCGCCAAAATGGTGGTGGTTCATTATATGAAGCAACACAATTGTCAGGTTTATTTTTTGACCAAGGCCCAGTTGTTCAAATTCATACCTTAAATAACCGTATAGAAGAGCAAAAAGATCGTGATGGTATAACTTACTATGACGGCCCTTTAACTGTGTTAGTTGATCGTTACAGTGCATCTGCTTCTGAAATATTCGCAGCAGCAATGCAAGATTACGGTCGCGCTGTAATTATTGGTGAGCAAACATTTGGTAAGGGTACTGTACAGCAGCACAAAGGCTTAGGCCGTGCTTATGATTTATACGATAATGCGCTAGGTAGCGTTCAGTATACTATTGCTAAGTTTTATCGTATTAACGGTGGTAGCACGCAACATAAAGGTGTGATCCCTGATATTTCGTTTCCATCAGCAATTGATCCTGCAGAGTGGGGTGAGAGTAAGCAAGATAATGCACTTCCTTGGGACAGCATTGTTAAAGCGAAATATAAAAAACTAGGTAATTTAACCCCTATTATTACGTACCTTGAAAAACAACACGAAGTACGAATTAAATCAGAGCCAGAATTTGGTTATGTATTTAATGACATTACCTTATACAACGAAGAGAAAGACCGTAAAACTATCTCTTTAGTTGAAGCAGACCGTATTAAAGAAAAAGACGAAGGTGAAGCACGTGCACTTGTACGTACTAACGAACGTCTTAAGCGTTTAGGTAAAGATCCGGTAGAAAACTTAGACGATATACCAGAAGTAATTGAAGAGCTTGACCCATTTTTGGAAGAGGCTGCATTAATTACTCAAGATTATATAAATTATGGTCGTATAGCTAAGAAGTAATAACTGGTTTTACCTCTGTAAAAAAGGCGCATTGGCGCCTTTTTTACTACCTAAAATTTACTAAATTGTTATAATCTTCGATTACATAAAGTTGAGCTGAATTAATGACGCTCAATTAATGCGCTTTACGTGCTAAAAATAATAATTAAACACACAGCAAGTGTGTGTAGGAGTCTCTATTTTGAAGCCATTGGAAGATAAACCAATCAAACCCGCCTCGTTTTTTGATGCATTAATTCCTATCTCTGTATTAATCTGTTTACTTGGCGCGGCTGTATACTTATTCGGTGACAACTCTTCATCCGGTCCTAACCAAATAGCACTTTTATTTGCCACTTTTGCAGCGGCTTTAATTGGTCTTAAAAACGGTTACACATGGAAAAAATTAGAACAAGCTATGATCGAAGGCATAACGCTTTCACTTGGTGCGATTTTAATTTTACTTATGGTAGGTGCATTAATTGGTACTTGGCTACTTTCTGGGACTGTACCAACTCTAATTTATTATGGCTTACAAGTTATCAATCCAAGTTGGTTTTATGCAGCGAGTTGTTTAATTTGTGGCATTGTAGCAATGAGTATTGGTAGTTCTTGGACCACGGCTGCTACGATAGGTGTTGCTTTATTAGGTGTTGCTACGGGTCTTGGACTTGAGCAAACAGTAACCGCAGGTGCAGTTATATCTGGTGCATACTTTGGTGATAAGCTAAGCCCGCTGTCAGAAACAACCAATCTGGCACCAGCAGTTGTTGGCGCTGATTTGTTTGAGCATATTCAACATATGCTGTGGACGACAGTACCAAGTTTTGTAATTGCACTGATTATATTTATATTCATGGGGTTTAATGCAACAGCTTCAAGCGAAGCAGGGCGCATTGATGAAATAACGGCTATTTTACAGCAAAACTTTAATATTGGTTTTGAAATGCTCATTCCGTTAATTGTACTTTTAGTTTTAGCTATTAAAAAAATGCCAGCATTTCCTGCTATCTCAATTGGTGCTGTTGTGGGCGCTGTTTGGGCTATGTTGTTTCAGTCTGATCTAATTGCTAGCCAAATTGATGTTTCTCAAGGACAGCTAGTTGGCTACTTTAAACTTGTTTGGACTACTTTCTTTGATGGTTTTAGCATAAGTACCGGCGATGATAAGATGGATTCGTTACTCAGCGGTGGCGGTATGGCCGGTATGCTTACAACTACATGGCTGATTATGACTGCACTGATGTTTGGTGCCATTATGGAAAAAACAGGCCTTTTGGATATTTTCGTAAAAAGCATACTTAAAATAGCTAAAAGCACGGGGTCGTTAATTGCGGCGACAATAGCTACGTGTATAGGAACTAACGTAATAGCGGCCGATCAATATATAGCGATTGTTGTACCTGGACGTATGTTTAAAGATGAATACGAAAAACGTGGTTTGAAGCCTGTTAACTTATCTCGTACATTGGAAGATGGCGGTACAATTACTAGCCCACTAATTCCATGGAATACGTGTGGCGCATACATGCAAAGCGTTTTACTTATAAACCCTTTTGATTATGCACTCTACGCTTTCTTTAACTTAATTAACCCTGTTTTAGCGGTTGTTTATGCCTACTTAGGCATTAAAATTTTACGTATTAAGCCAAAACAATCTGCCTAATTTTAAGCAGCTCCTTTTAACTTAAAAGGAGCTGCTTTGGAGTATCTATGACTGAATCAAGTAAACCTCAAGCACAATATCTTAAAGACTACAAAGCTCCTGACTTTCTAATTGACCACACAGAGCTAACATTTGACCTACAACCTTTATCAACCAAAGTAAGCTCTTTACTAACACTTACCCGTGTTGGTGATAAAAAAGCACCTTTAGTGCTTGATGGTATTGATTTGCGTTTACTGTCTTTATCTGTTGATACAGTTGATATAACGGATTATGAAATTGTTGGTGAGCAGCTAATAATTAATAACCTACCGGATAGTTGCCAATTAAGTATTGTGACCGAGATATCACCTGAGACGAATACTTCTTTAGAAGGTTTATATTTATCGGGCGGTGCGTACTGCACACAGTGCGAAGCGCAGGGATTTAGAAAAATCACCTATTACATGGATCGCCCTGACGTACTTGCCACGTTTGATGTAACTATTATTGCCGATAAAAAGTATCTACAACTTCTTTCTAATGGTAATCAAGTAGATAGCGGTGAAACATCAGATGGTCGTCATTTTGTGAAATGGCAAGACCCATTTAAAAAGCCGAGCTATTTATTTGCACTTGTAGCGGGCGATTTTGATGTTTTAAAAGATACGTACACAACTAAAAGCGGCAAAGACGTAGAGTTAGCATTATTTGTTGATAAGGGTAATTTATCTAAAACACCTCATGCTATTGCTTCACTTAAAAAAGCAATGCAATGGGATGAAGAACGCTTTAATTTAGAGTATGACCTTGATATTTATATGATTGTAGCCGTCGATTTTTTCAACATGGGCGCGATGGAAAATAAAGGGCTAAACGTTTTTAATAGTAAATGTGTATTGGCCAATCAAGAAACAGCGACAGACAAAGACTACCATACGATTGAATCCATTGTAGGGCATGAGTACTTTCATAACTGGACAGGTAACCGAGTTACTTGTAGAGATTGGTTTCAGTTATCGCTAAAAGAAGGGTTAACCGTATTTAGAGACCAAGAGTTTAGTAGTGATTTAGGCTCTCGTGCACTTAACCGAATTGATGCAGTTAAAGTAATGCGTACGCATCAGTTTAGCGAAGATGCAGGCCCTATGGCGCATCCAATTCGTCCTGAAAAAGTTATTGAAATGAATAACTTTTATACTGTAACAGTATACGATAAAGGTGCTGAAGTTATCCGTATGATGCACACGTTACTGGGTGAAACTAATTTTCAAAAAGGAATGACACTTTACTTTGAGCGCCACGATGGGCAAGCAGTAACATGTGATGACTTTGTCAGTGCAATGAGCGATGCATCAGGTGTAAATTTAGAGCAATTTAAGCTGTGGTATAGTCAATCGGGTACCCCGCGCTTAAATGCAATACAACATTTTGATAGCAGTTCAAATACGTATACATTAACAATAGAACAAGCAGCACCGGACAATCAGCCATACAATAAACCACTTCATATACCTTTTGCTATTGAACTACTTGATGCGAATGGGGAAAGTATTGCTCTGCAATACAAAGGTAAAAAACTAGATCATGTGCTTGATGTAACAAGTACAACTCAAACATTTAGCTTTGATAATATCTTAGAAAAGCCTGTTGCGGCTTTACTCGAAGATTTTTCTGCACCTTGTATTTTAAATCAGCAAACAACAGAGCCCGAACTATTACATATTATGCGTTTTGCACGCAGTGATTTTGCACGTTGGGATGCACAACAGCAGCTATTTATTAAAGCGGTTAAGTCTCAGATTACCGACACAACTAATAGCATGTTAAGCAGCGAAACTATAAATGCGCTACGTGTACTTATAAATACCAAAGAGGGCGATTTAGCCTTAATCGCAGAGCTGTTTAAACTGCCAAGTTTTGATACATTAGCCGCTGAATTTGAAGTAATACCTGTTGATGAGATTATTGAAATAACAGAAAAGTTTGAGCAACAAATTGCTGACGAACTTGCTGATGAACTGCTTGCTTGTTACGAATCTCTTGAAGATGATGGCAGTATAAGTGCAAGCTCCGTTGCTAAGCGCGCTTTAAAACAAATATGCTTGCATTATTTGGCTAAAACTCAAAAGCCAGAGGCTGTAAGCTTTATTAAAGAAGCCGCAAATTCGACTAATATGACCAATGTACTTGGTGCACTAAGCGCAGTGGTAAAAGCATCCCACCCTATACAAGAAGAGCTTTTGAGTCATTTTGATAGTCAGTGGCGTCATGATGTTTTAGTGATGGATAAGTGGTTTGCACTTCAAGCTATGCAATCAGGCAATAATGCTATAGACAATATTAAGGCACTTTACGAACATCCGTGTTTTGACTTTTCAAACCCGAACCGTGTACGTGCACTTGTAGGAAGCTTTAGTCACTTTAATACCGCACAATTTCATCGCTCAGATGCCCAAGGTTATAAGCTATTAGGTGACTTGTTAATAAAACTTAATGCAATTAATCCACAAAATGCGTCTCGTATGCTAACACCGTTCATGTCATGGAAGCGTTACGATGATGTTCGCTCTCAAGCAATGAAACTGCAATTACAACGCTTAGCTAATCTAGATGGGCTAAGTGCTGATTTGTATGAAAAGGTTGAAAAAGCGCTCGCATAAATGATTGAGTATTATTTTACCTTAAGATTGAGCTATAACGAGTGCTTGGATTACTACCATGGCCGTTTTAGCTCTTTACAAGTTGTAGAAGATGGCGGTAAAACGATTCGTTTTGCTGCTACACATTTGAGGCCCTTCATCTCAAGTTTAGGTGTACGTGGTCGTTTTAGACTCTTATTAACCCCCGAAAACAAGTTTATCCGCCTAGAGCGAGTGGCCTGACACTCGGTTTTTATGTTATATATACATAAAAATATTGTATTTTTGTTAATTTCAATTTGTCCTATTGTTAAATTACGTGTATAAATTATCTGGTACGACGTCTTACCAATACGTAAGCGTCAACCAAAATATAAAGTATACGGAAGATTAGAGCGAGTATTTGTAATTTCACTGATTCGCTTCTATCGTTATGATTACACTAAAAACAATAACTTGATCACACAAAATGACCCGCGACAGGGGGGAACCAAAATGATAAGAAGATCGCTTTTTGTTAAAAATAGAATCGCTATAGGTATAGCAGCCGCTAGCTTAGGTTTATCTGCAGCAAGTACACAAGCTGTAACATTTGAAGCTGGAGGTTTTGATATTACCTTCGATTCAACCTTTTCATATGGGCAAAGTGTTCGCGTAGAAGACAGAGACTTTAGCCTAATTGGTAAAAGTAACAATCCGGCATTTGATTGGACAGGTTACAACCCTGCGCTAAACAACACTATTTACTCATCTCAAGATGTATGGGCTCAACCTGGCTCTTATTCAAATAATGGTGATGCTGGTAATTTAAATTTTGACAGTGGTGACTCATTTTCAAAACTTTTGAAGGGAACACACGACCTTTCAATAAATAAAGATAACTACGGTTTGTTCACTCGCTTCATGTATTTTTATGACTTTGCGTTGATGGATGGCTATCATGCATATTCAAATCCTACATCAGGGCAGGGGGTTGATCCGTGTGATGATAAAGACACTAAAGCGCAAAGCTGTGCAGATATTCGTTTATTAGATGCGTTTGTGTGGGCTGATTTTGATTTAAATGATGGTAATAACCCTTTATCTGTCCGTTTAGGTCAACAAGTAGTTAACTGGGGTGAGAGTACACTTATATCTCATGGTATTAACGTAAACCCAGTTGATATTGACCGATTGAAAGCGCCAGGTGCTGAGCTTAAAGAAGCATTCATACCTGTAGGCATGCTTTGGGCATCGCTTGGCATTACTGACAACATTACCCTTGAAGGTTTCTACCAATACCAATGGCAAGAAACGCGTTTACCCGCAGCTGGTACGTATTTTTCGACTAATGACTTTGCAGCAGAAAATGGTTATCAGCAGAATGTTCAATTAGGTTTTACGTCTAATCCTGATATTGATGTTGCTTTTTTAACAGATAGCTTGAATAACTTAACATCTGATTTTGCATTAGCCGCAGCAGCACAAGGTATTGATCCTTCAAGTGCAGAAGGAAGTGCTTTATTAGCTCAAATGTATCTTGCATACCCAACTAAAGTTGCTTTAAAAGGTAAAGGGGATAATGGTAAAACAGAGCCTGAAGATGGCGGTCAGTATGGTTTACGTTTAGGTGTATTTTTACCTGAATTTAATGATACTGAAATTGCACTCTATCACGTGAATTATCATAGCCGTCGTCCGCTTATATCTGGTCGCGTATCAAACTTTTCACAAGCTGCAATTGCCCAAGATTTAGCGATGATCATGACAACAGAAATCACGTCAGATAATGTTGCTGATTTAACTGCTTTTTCTAAAGCTGAAAACGAGTACCCTGAAGATATTAAGTTATATGGTTTAAGTTTTAATACGACTATCGGCGAAACAGCCTTCGCTGGTGAATTTGCTTTTCGCCAAGATGAACCGCTACAAATTGATGACGTAGAGTTACTTTACACAGCTATGCCTGAACAATTGGCGGTTGCTGGTATTCGTCCTGATTTTGCGGGTATTTCGCAAATGAGTATAGGCGATGCGGTAAGCTCAGTTGGTGCAGGTGAAGTTGCCAAAGGCTACATTGAACGCGATACATCACAAATTCAATTTACAGCAACACATTTATTTGGTCCTTCATTAGGTGCTGATAGTTGGGCTGTAGTTGGTGAAGTGGGTGCAGTTAAAATTCACGATATGCCTGACTATGACGAAATGCGTTTAAATGTATCAGGTACTGGCCGTAGTGGCACAATAACAGGCCCAGGTACTACTGATTATTCAACATTGCAACTTGGTCTTTCAAATGGCGCTGAAGAAAAATCATTCGCTACAGCATCTTCTTGGGGTTACCGCCTAATTGCTAAAGGCGATTACTTCAACTTTTACAAAGGTATTAACTTTTCACCACGTTTTGTATTTTCTCATGACGTAAACGGTAATACACCAGATCCTATGTTCTTATTTATTGAAGATCGTAAATCTTTAGGTGCTACGATGAACTTTAACTACCAAAATGCGTGGTCACTTGATGTGAGCTATAACTCGTTTTGGGGCGGTGGCGGTGTTAATACATTCTCAGACCGCGATTACGTTTCTTTTAACTTAAAATATTCTATTTAGGGGTAACATTACTATGATTAAAAAACCTACCCTCATCGCTACAGCATTTTGTAGTTTGTTTGCAAGCAGCGCAGCTTTGGCTAAATTAAGCGCTGATGAAGTTGCTCAATTAGGTCAAAACTTAACGCCAATGGGTGCAGAAAAAGCTGCGAATGCTGATGGTTCTATTCCAGCGTGGAATAACGGAATTACAACAGCGCCTGCAGGTTATGAAGCTGGTATGCATCACCTTGACCCGTTTACAGCTGATAAAGTACTTTTCACTATCGATAAAAGTAATATTGAAAAGTACAAAGCCAATTTAAGTCCGGGTCAAATTGCTTTATTTGAAGCATACCCAGATACATTTAAGATGCCAGTGTATGAAACACGCCGCTCAGCTTCTTACCCTCAGTTTGTTTATGACGCGACTAAAAAGTTTGCATCAACTGCTGAATTAATCGAAGGCGGTAACGGTATTAAAAATACGGCGATTGGTATTCCTTTCCCTATCCCTAAAACAGGTTTAGAGGCAATTTGGAATCACTTATTACGTTACCGTGGCCAGTCTATTGAGCGTTTTGGTGGTCAAGCTGCACCGACTGCATCTGGTTCTTACAACTATGTTGGTTTTGATGAGCAGCTATTAGTTAAATACTCAGACCCAAGCGCTACACCAGCAGAGCTACAAGACTCAAACATTTTGTTTAAGTTTAAACAAAGCGTTACAGAGCCTGCACGTTTAGCGGGTACTGCATTATTAGTTCATGAAACAATGGACCAAATATTAACGCCGCGCCAAGCATGGACTTATAACTCGGGACAACGTCGTGTTCGTCGTGCACCTAATGTTGCATATGATGCACCAGGCACAGCTGCAGATAGCCTGCGCACTACCGATGATTTTGATATGTTTAATGGCTCACCAAATCGTTACAACTGGACGCTGAAAGGTAAGCAAGAGTTATATATACCTTATAACAGCTACAAACTTCATAGCGACAAGCTAGAGTACGATGATATTTTAATGCCTGGCCATATTAACCCAGAACATACACGTTACGAAAAACATCGTGTTTGGGTTGTTGAAGCTAACTTAAAAGATGATACACGCCATATCTATAAAAAACGTGTGTTTTACATTGATGAAGATAGCTGGCAAGTACAGGTAACTGATATTTATGATAACCGCGACCAACTTTACCGTGTAGCCATGGCTTATGGCCTTAACTATTACGAAGTTCCTACACAGTGGAGTACGCTTGAGGTTTATCATGATTTGAATTCTCGTCGTTATTTAGCAATTGGTTTAGATAACCAAGAAAAAATGTACGATTTTTCACAGTCGTTTAACGATAACGAATTTACTTCAAGCGCTTTACGTCGCGCTGGTAGATAGTATTAAACTAGGCACTTAACAATATGTTAAGTGCCTTTTCCTTTCTCATCGCGTTTGTCTTACAGCGCGCAACGCACTCCCTAGTAAAAAGACAAACAACTCTCTCGTACAAGGCGATTAAAATTTATGAAGTATTTGGTATATGCCAGCCTGATAATAAGCGGTGCGAGTGTTGCACAAGAAGCCCCTAACTATGCAATCAGTGCAACAAATGCAGCTAAAACCTTACTCACCGATATAACTAACACGGGTAATGGCTTAATTGCTGTTGGTAAACACGGTACTGTTATTAAAAGTACATCGGGTGATTCATGGCAACAAGCTGAGCTAGTTCCAACTCAAGTGCTCTTAACTGCCGTTGATTTTAGTAACGAAAATAATGGATGGGCGTGTGGCCACGATGCAACAATCATAAATACTACTGACGGTGGCGTTAATTGGCACCTACAACAAGCATTACCTGAATTAGATAAACCATGTTTAGATATTTTATTTGAAGATGACTTAAAAGGTTTTGCAGTGGGCGCATATGGCATGTTTTATCAAACTACAGACGGTGGTCAACATTGGCAAAAACGCTTTTTAGATTCGCTACTTTTTAGTGATGATCGTGATTACTTAAACGATTTAAAAGAAAATGACCCACAAGGATACGAAGCGGAAACTGCTTCTATTTTACCGCACTTTAATCGCATAGAAAAAACAGACAATGGATTAATGCTCGTTGGTGAAATGGGTTTAATGGCCAGAAGCATTGACGATGGTCAAACTTGGCAAAGAATAGAAGAAGTTTATCCCGGTTCATTCTTTGCAGTTGCCTCTGATAGCACACAAGAAATTGTGGCGGGGCTACGAGGTAATGTTTTTGCAAAGCAAAGTGGCGAAAAGCAGTGGCAGCATTTTGAAAATGTTAAAACAGCGACGATTAACAACATCATTAATTATAATAACAAACAATGGCTCATGCTCGCTAATAGTGGCGTTATTTTTCATCTTCAAGATGGGTTACTCACCCATGAGCAGCTTGCTGACGGTAAAGCGATTCTTGATGGTGTAATTTTAGATAACAGATTGATCATGGCTACAGAAGATGGCATTAAAGTGAAGGAGTTAACCCCTTAATGCATAAGTTACTCGATTTTATTGAAAAGGCGATTTTTAGACATCGCTTAATTATGCTTATAAGTTTTGCACTTATAACCTTTTTACTTGTATTTAAAGCGACTCAAATTCAACTTGATGCATCGTTTAATAAAAATATCCCGTTAAATCACGATTACATGAAGGTATACACTAAACATGAAAAACAGTTTGGTGGTGCAAACAGTATTTTAATTTCAGTATGTGACGAGAGCGGAGATATATTTAATCCAGAATTTTTTACTCAATTAAAAGCGGTTCACGATCAGCTTTATTTTATTCCTGGTGTAAATCGTCCTTTAGTGAATTCTATATTTTCACCTAGTGCTCGCTTTGTAGAAGTAGTAGAGGATGGCTTTGCCGGTGGTCCAATTATTCCTGCAAACTTTAAAGCAGATACGCGTGGATTAGGTGTAGTAAAGGAAAACATTGAAAAAGCAAAAGTTGTAGGGCGTATGATTGCCAGCGATTACTCGTGTGCAATGGTAACGGCTCAACTTTTAGAAACAGATCCTCAAACACAACAAAAATTAGACACATTAGCTTTTGCACAAAAGCTAGAAAGTGATTTAAGAGAGCCTTTAAGTACAGACAAAGTAAGTATTCATATTATTGGCTTTGCAAAAATGGCTGGTGATATAGCTGAAGGCGCAAAAGGGGTAGTCGTATTTTTTGCCATTGCTATCGCCTTTACCTTTATTATGGTTTGGCTATTTTGTGGCAGCTTAAAGCTAACTATTTTGCCTATCGCGTGTTCTATTATTGCCGTTATTTGGCAATTAGGCCTGCTTTCAAGTTTAGGGTTTGGACTAGACCCTATGTCTATTTTGGTGCCGTTTTTAGTCTTTGCTATTGGTGTAAGCCATGGTGTGCAGATGATTAATGCGATTGGCAAAAAAGTAGGTGAAGGAAAAAGTACGCGAATTTGTTGTCAGTCAAGTTTCAGGGCTTTATTAATACCAGGTGGTATTGCACTGCTTTCAGACACCGTAGGCTTTTTAACGTTACTTACTATTGATATTGGTATTATCCGCGAACTTGCTATTACAGCGAGTTTAGGTGTGGCAGTAATTATATTTACAAATTTAATTTTGCTGCCAGTTTGGGCGTCGTACATGAACTTTGAAAACAGTGTACATATTCAATCTGGTGATGCTGAGAAGCCTAATATACTTGATAAGATCAGAGACATTTTAGTAAAAGCAACCGATCCTAAAATCGCTAAAATGATTATCGGTTTTACTCTTGTTTTATTTGCTCTAGGCTACTGGCAAGCAGATAAAATGCGTATAGGTGACTTACACGCAGGCGCACCATCTCTGCATCAAGGTGCCCGTTACAACCAAGACACGTTTTTAATATCAGATAAGTACACTATCTCATCTGATATTTTAAAAGTAATTGTAGAGGCGTATCCTGCAGCATGTACTGAGCATGATGTGATGGAGCGTATAAGCCGTTTTCAATACAAAGTTGAGAATGTGGCCGGTGTGCAGTCTGCTGTAAGTTTGAGCTCTGTAGCTCAATCGGTTAACGCGGGCTACAACGAAGGCAATTTAAAATGGCAGAGTTTGCCAAGAAATTCAGCAAGCTTAGTACAGTCAACGTCTCGAGTTGAAACTAGTACAGGTTTACTTAACGGTGATTGTTCTGTTATGCCTGTGATTATATTCTTAGATGATCATAAAGCACAAACTATCGATACCGTAATTAAGAGTGTTAAGCAATTTGGCCAAGAAGAGGGCACTGATAAATTGGCATTTAAATTAGCGTCAGGACCTGTGGGCGTAATGGCCGCGACTAATGAGTCTGTATCAGAAGCACAAATACCCATGATGCTTTACGTTTATGGTGCCGTTATTATTTTATGTTTAATGAGCTTTAGAAGCGTAAAAGCAACAGTAGCCGTGGTATTACCGCTTTATATTGTATCAACCCTTGCCCAAGCACTTATGGTACAGCTGGAAATAGGCTTAACTGTTTCTACTTTACCTGTAATTGCATTAGGTGTAGGTATTGGTGTTGATTACGGTATTTATATACTGTCGTCGATGATGGGGCAGCTTAAGCAAAACGTACCGCTTAGTGTTGCTTATCGAAATGCGCTTGTTGAGCGTGGCAGTGCGGTTCTATTTACTGGTATTACATTAGCTATTGGTGTGAGCACTTGGATATTCTCAGATCTTAAATTCCAAGTTGATATGGGTATACTATTAACCTTCATGTTTTTAGTGAATATGTTAGGTGCAGTGTTGTTATTACCTGCAATTGGTAGCCTTCTCTGGACTGACCAGAAAAAATAATGTGAATACTTTTGCTCCTAAATGGCCAGTAATGGCCATTTATATCTATATTTTGTGAATAGATGACCAAATAGCTGAAATGCTTAAAATGTTTTCATCGAAAAGGCTGTTTATTAGCTGTAAAAGGGTTAGAATTTAACTGACTCCACGCTAATAATACGCTGTACAAATATTCTGCTTTTAGCAGTAATAGATTAAGGAACATACAATGACACGAAATGAAGGCCAAGCCTCGGTTATCCTAGATAATGTCTGTAAGCTGATCCAGAAAAAAGTTCGCGCTGATAATGTGTTACTCGTTGAGAAATTCGCCAAAGCCTTGTACAGCAATATGTCTAAAGAGGATTTGGCAAACCGCAACGATAGTGACCTATATGGCGCAGCATTAAGCCTTTGGAACTCGCTAGAAAAAAATACTACTGACGATGCAGTTATCCGCGTTTTCAATCCAGAAGTGGCAAAAGATGGCTGGCAGTCATCACATACAATCGTTGAAATTATCACTAAAGATATGCCGTTCTTAGTTGATTCTGTTCGTATGGCCATGACTCGTGAAAATATCGCCTCTCACTTATTACTTCACTGCCCATTAAAAATTAAGCGTGATGAAAACGCTAAAATTTCTGGATTATCAAATTTAAAAGCAGAGCAAGAATCTTCATCTACTAAAACAGTATTTTTTATTGAAATTGACCGTCAAACAGATTCTTCTGTGATTGAGTCTTTCAAAAAAGAATTAGAGTCTGTGCTTGTTGATGTATCAGTTGCTGTTGATGATTGGCAACCAATTCGTAAAAAATTGATTGCAGTGACTAAAGAATTACCTAAACGTCATCATAATAAAAGTAAAGATGAAGTTTCAGAAACAACTGAGTTTTTAGATTGGTTAGCTAAAGATAATTTTACCCTAATGGGTTACCGTGAATATGAGTTAAGCCCAGTTCAAGGTGATTACCAACTAAAAGGTAAAATGGATACAAGCCTAGGCTTGATGAAAAACTCAACTGAAGAACACACTCGCTTATTATCAGAATTACCTGAAGTTGCACGTCAAGAAGCTCGTAGCAGCAACCTACTGATCTTAACAAAAACTAACTCTGTTTCTCGTGTTCATCGTCCAGCTTACATTGATTATGTAGGTATTAAGCGCTTTGACGATGAAGGCAATGTAATTGGTGAAGATCGCTTTATCGGTTTATTCTCATCAAGCTTTTACAATAACAGCGCTACAGATGTGCCTGTGTTAAAAAGTAAAATTAATCGCATTATGGAAATGTGTGATTTTGCTAAAGGTACTCACGCTTACAAAGCTGTTTTAAATATTTTAGAAACCTACCCACGTGATGAGCTAGTTCAAGCGCGCGAAGGTGAGCTACTTGAAGTTGCTATGGGTGTGTTACAAGTACAAGAGCGCGATATGTGTCGCTTGTTTGTACGTAAAGATGCGTATGGTCGTTTTTTATCTTGTATGGTTTATGTACCTCGCGAGCGTTATAACACGGCTCTTCGTCGTGAAACGCAAGATATATTAGCTAATGCATTTAATTCTGACGATAAAGTCGAATTTACTACTTATTTCTCTGAGTCAACACTGGCGCGTACTCATTACACCGTCCGTGTGACCGACAACAAGATCGAATATAACGTGAAAGACATCGAAAACAATTTAGTAGAAGCAGCACGTACGTGGGAAGATAAACTTCAATCTGCTCTTTTAGAGTCTGCGGGTGAAGCGCGTGGTAACGATTTAAATCGTAAATACTGTAATGCGTTTGCACGCTCATACAAAGATGAAGTGCTTCCAAGTGCTGCGGTTGTTGATATTGAGAAGTTAGAACTACTTAGCGATGAAAACAAACTAGAAATGCTGTTTTACCGTCCTCAAGAAGAAGCAAACAGCAATATTGTACGATTAAGCTTATTCCATAAAGATGAGCCGATCCACTTATCTGATGTTATGCCAATGCTTGAAAACTTTGGCCTTCGCGTTGTGGGTGAAACACCGTATTCAGTTAAAACTAGCGATGGTCGTATCAACTGGATCATGGACTTCTCGATGCTTATTGACAGTAAAGGGATGGCAGATTTTGATAAAATTTCAGCACGTTTTCGCGCTGCATTAACAAATGTTTGGGGCAACCGCCTTGAAAACGATGGTTTTAACCGTTTAGTGTTAATGGGTGGCCTAACAGGCCGCGAAGCATCTATTTTACGTGCGTACGCTAAGTACATGCGTCAAATTGGTGTAACGTTCTCACAAAGTTACATAGAAAGTACATTTGCAAATTATCCAAATATCGCAGCGCAAATTGTTAACTTGTTTGCTAAAAAGTTCTCAGTTAAAAGCCCTGCAAGTGCTAAAACACTTGAAAAGCTAAGCACGCAAATTTATTTAGAGCTTGAAAATGTAGCAAACCTTGATGATGACCGTATTATACGTTTATACGTTGATATGATTGTTGCGACGCTGCGTACTAACTATTTCCAAAAAGACGATGCCGGACAGTTTAAGTCTTATGTGTCGTTTAAAATACAACCTAGCTTAATTCCTGATGTACCACTTCCTTTACCTGCGTTTGAAATTTTTGTTTATTCTCCGCGTGTAGAAGGAGTGCATTTACGTTACGGTAAAGTAGCGCGTGGTGGTCTGCGTTGGTCTGACCGTCGTGAAGATTTCCGTACTGAAGTACTTGGCTTAGTTAAAGCACAACAAGTTAAAAATACAGTAATTGTACCTGTTGGTTCTAAAGGTGGCTTTGTATGTAAACAACTACCGACTGAGCGCGAAGCGTTTATTAAAGAAGGCCAAGAGTGTTACAAAATCTTTATCCGTGGTCTTTTAGATATTACTGATAATATTGAGCGTGGTGAAATAGTACCAGCGCGCGATGTTGTTCGTCACGATGAAGATGATGCTTACCTAGTAGTTGCAGCGGATAAAGGAACAGCTACTTTTTCTGATATCGCAAATGGCATTGCTAACGAATACAATTTCTGGCTAGGTGATGCATTCGCATCTGGTGGCTCGGTTGGTTATGACCATAAGAAAATGGGTATTACAGCGAAAGGTGCATGGGAGTCAGTTAAACGACATTTCCGTGAAATGGATATTGATTGTCAAACTACCGACTTTACAGTAGTAGCAATTGGCGATATGGCAGGTGATGTATTTGGTAATGGTATGCTGTTATCTAAGCATATTCGTCTACAAGTTGCCTTTAACCATATGCACATTTTTGTTGACCCTAACCCAGATGCTGCAACTTCTTATCCAGAGCGCGAACGTTTATTTAATATGCCGCGTTCATCTTGGGAAGATTACAATAAAGAGTTAATTTCTGCCGGCGGTGGTGTGTTCTCTCGTGCAGCTAAATCAATTACGCTTAGCCCAGAAATGAAAAAAATGTTGGGCACTAAAAAAGCTAGTATGACTCCAAATGAGTTAATGAAAGCCTCATTAATGATGGAGTTTGATTTACTGTGGAATGGCGGTATTGGTACATACATTAAACACTCTAAAGAAACTGATGCCGATGTAGGGGATCGTGCAAACGATGCACTACGTATCAACGGTCGAGATTTAGGCGCTAAAATAATAGGTGAGGGCGGTAATTTAGGTGCAACGCAATTAGGTCGTGTTGAATTTGCAGCTAAGGGTGGTCGTGTTAATACTGACTTTATTGATAACGTAGGGGGTGTTGCCTGTTCAGATAACGAAGTTAACATTAAGATATTACTTAATGGCTTAGTTGCTGAAGGTGATTTAACACGTAAACAACGTGATGAGCTACTTTACTCAATGACAGATGAAGTTTCTGAATTAGTACTAAAAGACTGTTACCGTCAAACACATACTATTTCAATTACGCAGTCTAAAGGTACTTCAACACTCAAAGAAAAGATTCGCTTTATTCATGCGCTTGAAAAAGAAGGCAAGTTAAACCGTGCTATCGAATTTATTCCAAGTGATGAAGAATTGGCAGAACGCGCTGCTGCAGGTAAAGACTTAACTCGTCCTGAACTTTCAGTGCTAGTGTCTTACGCAAAAATGGTATTAAAAGAGTCTTTAGTAAGTGATGAAATTACTGAAAACCCTTACTATCGTCAATTGCTTGTTAAGTCATTCCCACGTCCATTGCGTGAGAAGTTTAACGATGCGATGAACAACCACCCACTTCGTAAAGAAATTATTGCAACTAAACTTGCAAACAGTATCGTTAACGATATGGGTTTAAACTTTATGGTCCGTATGCATGAAGAAACCGGTGCTAATGAAGCTGAAATAGCAATGTGTTATTCAATTGCTAGCGAAATCTTTGAAATGCGTGAAACATGGTCTTCTATTAGTGCACTTGATAATAAAATACCAGCAGCTGTTCAAACTGAAATGCTTTACCAACTTCGTCGTACTGTGCGCCGTGCAACGCGTTGGTTCTTACGTCACCGTAATAAGTCACAAACGATTGAACAAGGAATTGAATTCTTTGCGCCAACATTCAAAGATTTAAGCGATAACTTAAATACATATATGATTGAAAAAGAAAATGATCGTATTGTAATTGAGGCCAATAAGTTAATTGACGCGGGCGTTCCAACAGATATAGCTAATCGTATTGTTTCTTTATCAAGCTTATTCTCTGTGATGGATTTAGCAGAAGTTGCGAATAGTTCAGGTAAGAGTATTTCGATGGTGTCCAATACTTACTTTAAACTAGGTGCAAGAATGGGTCTGCATTGGTTCTTAGAGCAAATAACTAAGCAACCAGTAGCAAATCATTGGCAAGCACTTGCTCGCTCGTCTTATCGAGAAGAGCTTGATTGGCAGCAACGTACGTTATCTGAAGTTGTATTAAATAGCTTTGAAGGTGATGAGAGCGATGTTGATAGTCAAATAGACGAGTGGATGGATAGTCAAGATTTATTACTTCAACGCTGGAAACAAATGCTGGCTGAGTTTAAAACATCACAAAGCCACGACTTTGCTAAGTTCTCGGTAGCACTTCGTGAACTTATGTTGTTAAGCCACAATTGTGATACATCAGGAAAATAATTTAGCTTTAATCAGTTAATTGTTTAGTAAATAAATAACTGATTGTTAAAATTGTTATACAATACCTCAGCCTTGTCTGAGGTATTTTTTTGTCTAAAATTAAAAAAGAGGATTATATTGATGTTTTATGATTTAGCTCGCCGTTTTATGTTTACCCGTGATGCGGAGTGGGCGCATGAGTTTGCACTTAATAATCTTCGTCGTTTTACCAATACACCTTTAAATTTAGCTTGGTCACAAAATATTTCTGATAAGCCAGTCGATTTTTTGGGTCTGAAATTTAAAAACCCTGTAGGGCTAGCAGCTGGCCTTGATAAAAATGCGGAATGTATTGATGCATTTAGCCAAATGGGCTTCGGTTTTATTGAAGTTGGCACTATTACGCCGCGTGCTCAAGCGGGTAATGATAAACCTCGTATTTTTAGGTTGCCAGAATCAAACGCTATTATTAACCGCATGGGTTTTAATAATAAAGGCGTTGATAACTTAGTCGCAAATGTAAAAGCAGCAAAATACAGTGGCATACTCGGTATTAATATTGGTAAAAATAAAGATACGCCAAATGAACAAGGTAAAGATGACTATATTCATTGTATGCGTAAAGTATTTGAACACGCCTCATATATTACGGTAAATATTTCATCACCAAATACACCTGGCTTGCGTGATTTGCAATATGGCGCTGCACTTGATGATTTACTGCAAAGTCTTAAAAACGAACAGTTAGATTTAGTTGCAAAGCACAATAAACAAGTGCCTATGCTTGTAAAAATTGCACCGGATCTAGATCAAATACAAATAGAGCAAGTAAGTGAATCACTTTTAAATAATAAAATCGATGGTGTAATTGCCACCAATACCACGCTTGAGCGAGCTGCAGTTATGGGCCAGCAATATGCAGAAGAAGCCGGCGGTTTATCAGGTCACCCTGTTAGAATGCGTTCTACAGAGGTAGTGAGTGAATTGAAACGCTTAACACAAGGTAAATTACCAATCATCGGAGTAGGCGGAATAGATGATGCGCAATCTGCAAAAGAAAAGTTCGATGCAGGCGCAAATTTAGTCCAGGTTTATACTGGGTTCATCTACAAAGGTCCACAATTGGTAAAGTCGATCGTTAACGGCTTATAAGGATCAGTTATCTAAGCTTTTGATCGTTCGATAAATGTTCTAAGCAAGCATTTTAAAAGTGGTCAAAAGCGGTTATACTGTGAGCAATAATTATTCAACATACCCAAGGAGGAGTAAATGTTACAAGCATCAAAGCAATGGCAGTGGATTACTTGTCCTAATAAAAATCGTTTGTTACTTGATTTAAATGACGACATGCAATTATGTACGCCCTATAAGTTAAGACAACTCACCGATTCTGTTTTTAAAAATCCACGTTTTAGTTTAGAAGATGCTGCATTTTATGAACAAGTTTATAACTATTTAGATGGGTTTGAATTGTGGTCTGCTGCTCAAATTTGTCAAATATCGCTAAATGCGACTGCTGTTAAGTATCACTTAAAACCCGTTTTAGCAAAAAGTTGGTTTTTTGAAGAATACACAGGGACAGAGCCAAGCGTAGAGGCAATAGTAAAATTAATATCTAAAGCGCAGACTGGCGATTTTTTAATTGTAGAGCATTGCCCTGATGCATCTATTTGTTTGAATTTAAGTGAAACCTTTAAATTAGACGAAAATTTATCTTTAGCGCAATTTGAAGTAATCCGTATTTTGAATAATCGAGTACACCCCATCCTAAATCAGCAATATCAAAGTCAAACCGCCTAACCAAATTTAAGTCTTAAGCGTGTCTTTATGGCGTGTTTGTCACTCAACCTATGTTATAATCCTGCGCAATTAGCTATTAAGGGTTATTACTTTGCAATTTATCGCACTTACTTCTATCGGAATCGAAAATTTATTGGTTGATGAACTAACAGAGCTTGGCGCAACTGTGTCTAAGCAAACTGTTGGTTCTGTTCGTTTTGAGGCTGACTCATTACTGGCGCAAAAGGTTTGTTTATCAAGTCGCTTTGCAACGCGTGTGCTTATGCTTATTGAAGAAAAAGAAGGCGTAGATGACAAAAATAGCCTGTACAATTTTGCGCGCTCGCAACCTTGGCAAGAGTGGTTTGGACCAACTCAAACATTCGCTGTCGACTTCAACGGTACCAATGACTCATTAAAAAACACACAATTTTCTGGTCTTGTAATAAAAGATGCGATTGTTGACTACTTTAATGATTTATACGAGCAGCGTCCTAACGTTGATAAGCAAGATGCAAATGTGCGTGTTGTTGCACGATTAAATCGTTACGGCGTTTCTATGTATATTGATTATTCGGGCCCTCGTTTGTCTGAACGTGGTTACCGTCAAGGTCAAGGTAAAGCACCAATTAAAGAACATTTAGCTGCTGCATTAATTAAACGAAGTGGTTGGCTTGATAATGTAAAACAACCTTTATTCGATCCATGTTGTGGTGCAGGTACTATTTTAATCGAAGCGGCTGGCATGGCACGAAACGAAGCACCGGGATTATTTCGTGAAGGCTTTGCTTTTGAACGTTTACCCAGTTTTAGAGCCGCTAAGTTTAAAGAACTTAAAGAAGAGTTACTTGCTAACATTACCGATCCTAAATTGTGGTTAATTGGCCACGATTACGATGAACAAGTTTTAAATAAAGCGATTGATAATGCCAAACGTGCTGAGCTTGACGATGTTATTAAGTTTAAGCAAAGTGATGCCACTAAACTTACTGCTGTTGCAAAATTACCGGGTGTTGTAATTTCAAACTTACCTTATGGTGAACGTATTGGTTCTATGGCTGAGCTTGTTGATTTACACCGTAATTTAGGTGTTGGCTTTAAAAAGCACTTTAATCATTGGAAACTTGCCTTACTAGGTATGGACGAGAGCTTATTTAAACTTTTAAAACTTGTGCGCCTTAAGCGTTATAAGTTTAAAAATGGCCCACTTGATGTTGAACTTAACTTATATCAATTAGATGATAAGCAAGTAAGTTTGACCACCGATGATAAAAAAGCGCTTAATTTTGAAGGCTCTACGTCATTCGCAAATAGATTGAAAAAGAATAAGCAAGGCTTAAAAAACTGGCTTAAACAAAATAAAGTAGACGCTTATCGTGTTTATGAAGCGGATATCCCTGAGTACAATGTTGCTGTAGATATTTACGGTGATTCAGCGGTTATTTTTGAATATGCAGCGCCTAAAGAAATTGATGAAAAAACATCAGAAAAACGCCTGCAAGACGTAATAACATTGACTTCGCAACAACTTGATATCTCGCCTGAAAATATTGCTGTAAAAGTGCGTAAAAAGCAAAAGGGTGAAGACCAGTATACGGCCATGTCTAAACAAAACCGAACTATGGTAGTTGAAGAGTTTGGTGCTAAGTTTAAAGTTAATTTATTTGACTACTTAGACACAGGTTTATTTTTAGATCACCGTTTAATGCGTCGTTATATTCAAGAAAATGCGAAAGATAAGCGCTTTTTAAACTTGTTTGCATACACAGGTACTGCCTCTGTGCATGCTGCACTTGGTGGCGCTAAAGCAATTACAACAGTTGATTTATCTAAAACCTATTTAAAATGGGGCCAAGATAACTTCGATTTAAACAATATCAGTAATACACGTTACCGTTTTGAACAAGCAGATTGTTTAAAGTGGTTAGAGCATGCGACAGCACAATATGATTTGATATTTTTAGACCCTCCAACGTTCTCAAACTCAAAACGTATGAAAGACGCGTTTGATGTGCAAAGTGATCACATTAAATTATTAACGTGGGTAAAAAAGATCTTAAGTCCATCAGGTACTTTGATTTTCTCTAATAACAAACGTGGTTTTGTAATGGATGAAGTTGGCCTGATTGGTTTAGGTTTAAAAGCCGTTAATATCTCAGATAAAACGCTATCACCAGACTTCAAACGTAATAAAAAAATCCATAATAGCTGGCTAATTACGCATGGCTAAATGGATTTTATATCATACTGATGGTTGCCACTTGTGCGAACAGGCTGAGCAACTTATCACTGATGTACTAAATGACAACAGTGAGTTATTACTAATCGATATTATGACTGATGAGCAGCTTATTGCTGAGTATCAAATTACTATTCCTGTATTAAAAAGTGAAAAAGGCGAGAAATTATATTGGCCTTTTACTTTACACTCTGTGCGCGAATTTTTAGCACAAGCAGAATAAGAGCAAATAAGAACTATGGATTTAATAAGAATTTTAAAAGCACAACTTGCTTTTGGTACACATGCTTTGCTTAACAAAGCAGACGCCGTTATAGAAAGTGGCGAAAGAGTGTGTGTAGTTGGTCGAAATGGCGCGGGCAAGTCAACGTTATTAAAAGTACTCGATGGACAAGTTGTTTTAGATGACGGTGAAATAAATCAGCTTGGTGGCATTCGAATTTCTCGTTTAGAGCAAGATCCACCAAAAGGTGCAAGCGGAACTGTATTTGATTACGTTGCACAGGGTATGCCGGAAATTGCTAACTTACTCATTGATTTTCATCATGTTAGCAACGAACTGCAAACACAATGTACTGATAAGTTATTAAATAAACTTGAACGTTTATCAAACCAACTTGAAGCCGCTGATGGTTGGCGTTTTGATAGCCGAATTCAATTAGTTTTGACACAATTAGAATTAACACCAGAGGCTAAGCTTGAGTCTCTTTCTGGTGGCTGGTTACGTAAAGTAGCACTTGCGCGTGCACTTGTAAGTGAGCCTGACTTATTATTACTAGATGAGCCAACAAACCATTTAGATATGGCAAGTGTAATGTGGCTTGAACAGTTTTTAAAAGAATTTAAAGGCGGCATTGTATTTATATCGCATGACCGTGCGTTTATTCGCGCTGTCGCTACGCGTATTTTAGATTTAGATCGCGGTAAACTTATTTCGTACCCAGGTGATTACGCGACTTATCTAGAGCAAAAAGCGCATGATTTAAAAGTAGAAGAAGCGCAAAATGCATTGTTTGATAAGCGTTTAGCTGAAGAAGAAACGTGGATTCGCCAAGGTGTTAAAGCGCGAAGAACGCGTAACGAAGGGCGTGTTCGAGAGCTAAAACAGCTACGTAATGAGCGCAAGCAACGTGTTGATCAAGTTGGAAAAACTGACTTTAATATTGAAACAGCTGATCGCTCAGGTAAGTTGGTATTTGAAGCTAAGAACCTTTGCCATGCATTTAAAGACAAAGTTATTGCTGATGATTTTTCGACACTTGTAATGCGTGGCGACAGAATTGGCTTAGTAGGCCCAAATGGTATTGGTAAAACAACACTATTAAAACTAATGTTTGGTGATTTAGAACCAGATAGTGGTATTACTAAGCAAGGTGTTAATTTAGAGTTTGCTTACTTTGACCAATACCGTGAAAAACTTGACGAAGAAGCAACTGTTCAAGATAACGTTGCCGAAGGTAAACAAGAAGTGATGATGGGCGGTCGTTCACGCCATGTCTTAGGTTACCTGCAAGACTTTTTATTCCCTCCAGCACGCGCTCGAACCCCGGTTAAAGCACTCTCTGGTGGTGAAAAAAATAGACTGCTATTAGCTAAACTGTTTTTAAAACCATCTAATATACTTGTTCTCGATGAGCCAACGAATGACTTGGACATTGAAACGTTAGAGTTATTAGAGGACATTATTAATCAATATCAAGGTACAGTGCTGATTGTAAGCCATGACCGAGAATTTATTGATAATACATGTTCTAGTGTATGGGCATTTGAAGGCAATGGTAAAGTAACAGATATCGTCGGTGGTTATAGCGACTATGAAGCTTATGTAGGTTACTTAGCTGAACAAGAAAAAAAAATTCAGCAACAACCAGTAAAAAAAGTTGAAAAAGTAGCCGCTCCAGCCGCAAAACCAGCAGCTAAGACAAATAAACTCTCTTACAAATTAAAACTTGAATTAGAGCAACTACCGAATAAAATGGAAAAACTAGAAGCTGAAATTGAAGCTCAACAAGCTGTAGTAAGTGACGCAAACTTTTTTAAACAAGAGAGTGATGTAACAACTAAAGCATTGAACCATTTAGCACAACTTGAGTCTGACCTTGAAGCTGCCCTTGAGCGCTGGGAAGAACTTGAAGAATTACAGAATCAGTAGTAAGGACTAAAATGAAATATAAATTACTCGCTGCCAGTATTTTAGCGACATTAAGCACTTCAGCAACAAGTGCGACGTACCAGTTAAGTGAATTAGGGACTCTTGAAGACGCTAAATATTCTTATGTAACAGATGTAAGCGAAAGCGGGCATATTATTGGTTTCGCAAATGGTTTATACAATTTACCTATTGATACCAGCTATATAGATTTTACTGAAAATGTTATTGAAAGTGCTTACGACAGCACAGAAGCAGCATATGAATTAAGTGATAAAGAAATTACTTTCACACTTGATGACATTGAAAATAATGATGCCGTAAGCACTAATCCTGATGCTCATGCTTTTATGGTTAGTTTTTTGGCAAATTCGAATTTAGGAATTCCGTCTAACTTTGAATATCAAAAAATGAGTTCTTTAGTTGGGATTAAATTTAACGAATCAGAGATTACTGAACAACCGATTTTTGATATAGCTTCTGTTGATTATGATGGATTAACTCGTTCTACTGTCAATCTTTTAAATGCAGTAAGTGAAGATGGCGTTACAGTCGGTTGGGGAAGCGCTCCATACGATAAAGTATCTTTTACACCTGATGGTGAAGATGATGCAGAAACGTGGTTTACTCATGAATTTATAGAACGTGGAATTGTAATAAGCGCTGATGGCAGTGTAAGTGTAGAGTTAGAGCCTGAGTTTAATGAATACGGTGGCACAAGCCGCGCTAACGATATTGTTAAAACTAACAGTGGTTATACCGTTGTAGGTAATATGTCTACAAGCATTCCAGATGACAGACAAGATAATATTGACGATAACTGTGATAATGAAGACGAACCTACGTCAGTATGTATCAACTTGTTAAATTCAAATATTACACGAGGCTTATTTAATAAGCGCGCTGTTAAATGGGAACTTGATGAATCACTTAATATCACGTCTGTTGAAGAGCTTGGTATGGCACTGACACCTGACGAAGGTGAAGCGGAAGATGACGCATTTACAAGTACTGCTTTAGCAGTGAACAGCAACGGGACAATTGTAGGTTCATCGAATACACGTTATTACAAAAATGACGATACAATTCTTACAATGCCAGTTTATTTTAAAGACGGTGCGGTTGTTGATTTTATTAATCAAGAAGATGACTGGCAGTCTGGTAAATCAATTGCTATTAATGATAACGATGTAATTACAGGTTATGCAACTAAACGTATTGAAGGTACTCTTCGTAATAAATTCTTTTACCATGATATAGCAACGGGTAGTACGGTTTTCCCTAATGATTACTTTTCAAGCTCAAGTTCTTACGGTAACGATATAAACAACCAAGGTTATATTGTAGGTGAAGGGGAAGTGGGTGTTTCTGATAGCTCGCGACTCAAAGAGGCCTTTATTTACAAAATTGGTGAAGACAAAATCACTAATCTAAACGATTTACTGCCTTGTTATGACACCGACGGTGAAACTGATTACGCTTATACTATGGTTGAAGCGACTGCTATCAACGAAAATAATGAAATATTTGGTACTGCGACTAAAACAGTTGAAAAGCTAGATTCATTAGGCGGTGTAGTAACTGATATTAATGGTGAAATTGAATATGAGAGTATTGCAATAGCAGTTAAACTAACGCCAATTGCAAATGGTGAAGTAGAAAGCTGTGCTCCAGTAGAAGCTGAAGTTTATGAGCGTAACTCTGCTAGCTTCCCTTGGTATACATTATTGTTATTACCACTGGTTGGCTTAAGGCGTGTATTTCGCTTTTAAAGTTTATTGATTATAAAAAAACCAACTTGATAAAGTTGGTTTTTTTTCGTCTATAATATTTTATTAGATTAGGATTGCAGCGATTATTTAGCTTTAACGCCACTAATTATTTCGTGATAACCATGCTTTTTTCACAGAGCGGCGCCAAATAATATCGATACCAAAATATCCTATAATTGATGCAATAGAAGCACATACTAATGAACCTAATAAAAATGCAGGACCAATTGTTTCTATACTTTCTAAAAACCAAGACCAGCTTGCTTCAAATACAAAGTGTTGTTCTGGCTGATTAAGTATTAACGTACCCACTAAGTATGAGCCATAAAAGATAGGTGGCATGGTTAATGGATTCGTAAGCCATACTAAAGCAACTGATATGGGTAAATTAACCCTAAATAATATAGCACCTGCTGCGGCTAAAACCATTTGAAAAGGAACAGGGATGAAAGCAAAAAATAACCCGACCGCGAAGGCCCCTCGAGCTGAACGTCTATTTAAATGCCAAAGATTTGCGTCTTGCAAAAGTCGTCCAAATATTTTTAGTGATTTATGATGTCTAATTTTATTTGGATCAGGTAAAAATCTTTGGATCGTTTTTTTAGCCATTTAAAGCAACCATTTACATCAGTGTGGATAAGTCTTGGGTTTGTAATTGGCTGTGTAGCAACCGTGTTTTATTATCAAACTCTCGAATTTACAGTCTTCACAATTTTCATTGTAATAGTGAGCGCTTATTTTAAGCCGTTTTTAAACGTATTGTTAGGCTTTATTTGTGCAATTTGCTTTGTTGGTATGCATTTTTACCTTTTTTATAGTTTTGAAATACCAAAACCGAACGAAAAGTATGCACTTGATTCTACATTAGTTGTTGAAGAGATTATTTCTGATAGAAAACCTCAGTATATCAAAGCCAAAATAGTGGCATTAGACGGGAGTAGTTTTTCGAATTTTAGAGCACCCAAAGCAATGCTCAGTGTTAATTCTGCACAGCCTTTTACAGTCGGCGATGAATTCTCTGCATTAATCCATTTAAAATATTTTCGCAGTAATAAAAATTTTAATGTGTTTGATAATGAACGTTATGCATTTATAAATAGAATATTATTTAAAGGCAAAGTGCTCAATAAAGAGCTTAATATAATACACAGCGATAAACAAAGCATCGTGCTAGATTATCAAAACTTCATTAAAAATACCTATACAAATACAAGATTGCAGTGGCTCTATTATGCATTACTCAGTGGTGATAAATCGTTGATGAGCTATACAGATAAACAATTAATGCAATCACTTGGGTTAAGTCACTTACTGGCTATATCAGGCTTACATATTGGTTTGATTTTTAGCTTTGGTTACTTATTCATTCGATTTATCTGTACGAAAATAAACTTTTCAATTGGTCAATCATTTAACCTTACACTTTACTACATTTCGTTCGGTTTTATAGCTGCATTAGTTTACGTATATTTAAGTGACTTTTTAGTATCAGCAACGCGAGCGCTAATTATGCTGGGTTGTTATTTGTTACTTTATTTTCTTGCTAAACAGCCGCTGCGTTGGCGTAGTATTTTATTTGCCTTGGTTATAGTGCTTGCTGTTAACCCATTTAATTTACTTAATCCAGGTCTGTATTTTTCATTTTTAGCGGTCGCTATAATTTTTACTGTTATTAATAAATTACCAATATTAAATACACGAATAAAAAACAAAATTATTGCGTTATTTGTTATTCAAGTAGCATTGTTTATCGGTTTATTACCACTTTCACTTTATTTTTTTAATGGCGTAAGTATTGCGGGACTAGTGATTAACTTAATTGCGATACCGTTTCTTTCCATCATTATTTTGCCATTTTTGATTGTTTTTACATTACTGAGTACTTTTATAGATATAGGTAATTTAATACATTTGTTTGATACAGGGTTATATGCGTTATTTAAATTACTTTATGAAATACCCGAGCCGTTAAGATGGCTGACAACAGGACGAATCGAGTTAATATTCGTCATTTTTACCTATATTACTATGTTGATGATTTACTTCCTCCCCTATAAGTTGCTTTCTTTCATTCCTTTAACAGTACTTTTATTGAATAACCTTCTAAAAGAAAAGCCCAACTGGCAGCTTCATGTGTTTGATGTTGGGCATGGTCTCATGGCATTAATTGAAAAAGATAACCAAGTGCTTATCTATGATTTTGGTCCAAGTTATTTTAATCGTTTTAGTCGTACGCGAAGTATCTTATTGCCTTATATAAAAGCAAATAATTTCACAGTAAAAACAGCGATTCTAAGTCATGAAGACAGCGATCATGCTGGAGGAATACAGCATTTTATTGAAGCTGGATTTGGGGAAACATTAAAGCAATTTCATCCTGAAAATACACTTAATGTGTGTGAAGTCCAAAGTGTTGATTTTGTCGGTTTAAGAGTGGAAAGCTTTAGCACTAGAGGGTATGGAAATGAAAACGACGATTCATGCGTTGTTAGAGTATCAAGTAATACTTATAGTGTGTTATTTACAGGTGATATATCAAAATCCCGTGAAGCCTCTTTATTAGCTAATAATACATCGTTGAAAAGTACAGTCATGTTAAGCCCGCATCATGGCAGTGATACATCCTCAAGTGTTAATTTTATTAGTGATGTAGCTCCTAAAGTTGTGATTCATTCAAGTGCTTATAAAGGACAGTGGGAATTTCCCAAGCCAGTTGTTGTCGAGCGTTACAAAGCAATAAGCGCCGAGCAATTTACAACAGGCGTTGATGGACAAATTAGTATTAAATTCTACTCAAACAATTTGGTCATAGAAACAGCAAGAGGGCAGGAAAGTTATTGGTTTATCAAAGATTGACGTTTAGTTTTATCTCATCGAAGGATACAATACAGGGAGTTACTGTATTTAGAGAGTGTTATGGATCAAAGTACTGCACAAATTTATAAACGTCTTGTCTCGTATGTTGGCGCATACAAAAGCGTCGCTTTTATCGCAATTGTTGGGATGATAGGCTATTCAGCAATGGATGCTTTATTCATTCAATTAATGAAGCCGTTTATTGATCAAGGTTTAAACCAACGAAATACAGAAGTTTTAAAGTACGCTCCTTTTGTAGTTATCGCGTTAGTACTAGGGCGTGGTGTTTTTAACTTTATGTCTTCGTACTGTTTAAGTTATGTGGGCTCTCAAGTTGTACGCTCTTTACGCCAAGAGTTATTTGAGCACATATTGCATTTACCCGTTTCTTTTCATGACAAAAACTCAACAGGCGATTTAATTTCAAAAATCACTTTTGACACAGAGCAAGTTCAACAAGCAATTACTAAAGCGTTACTTATTGTTGTACGTGAAGGAGCCTTTGTTGTCTTTTTACTTGGTGTAATGTTTTATACCAGTTGGAAGCTCTCACTTATATTTTTAGTCATCATCCCTCTCGTTGCAATTATTGTAGCGGTTGTATCGAAACGTTTTCGCCATATTTCTAAAAGTATCCAATCAGCTATGGGGCAGGTTACACGTAGCTCTGAGCAAATGCTTAGCGGACATAAAGTTATTCATGGATTTGGCGGACAAGACCAAGAAATAAACCATTTCTCAAAGATTAATAATCATAACCGCCAGCAGCGCATTAAAATGGATGCGACAAAAGCTTTAAGTGTATCAATTATTCAAATATTAGCTGCCAGTGCCATGGCTGTTATTTTATGGGCTGTATCTCTTCCATCAATGATTGATACGATTACCTCAGGTGACTTCATGGCATTAATTGCCTCCATGATGATGCTATTGCGCCCACTAAAACAACTCGCCAATGTTAATAGTGATATGCAGCGTGGTATCTCTGCTGCACAAAGTATTTTTTTAGTGTTAGATGAAGAAATGGAAAAAGACACTGGCACCGTTTCAGTCGATAAAGTTAAAGGGTTAATTGAAGTTAAAAATGTAACCTTTAAGTATCCAACAAAAGATGAAGCCGTATTAAATGATTTGTCGCTAACGATTAAAGCGGGTGAAAGTATTGCCTTAGTAGGGCGCTCAGGCTCTGGTAAATCAACAATTTCTAATTTATTACCACGCTACTATGACTTAGAGTTACCGAGTGAAATATTACTTGATGGTATAGCCCTGCAGGATTATAAATTAACAGATTTGCGTCGCCAATTTGCTTTAGTGTCTCAACAAGTCGTGTTATTTAACGATACGATTGCTAACAATATTTGTTATGGCATAAAGCATGATGTGTCTGAGGAAGAATTAGAGCAAGTTGCTAAACAAGCGCATGTTTGGGAGTTTATTAAAGACCTGCCAGAGCAATTAAACACCATGGTAGGTGAAAATGGCGTAATGCTCTCCGGCGGTCAACGCCAGCGTATAGCGATAGCACGGGCAATATTAAAAGACGCACCTATTTTGATTTTAGACGAGGCTACATCAGCACTTGATACCGAATCTGAAAAGCTTATTCAGCAAGCATTAGAAACGCTAATGAAAGATAAAACCTCAATTGTTATTGCGCATCGCTTATCTACTATCGAAAACAGTGATCGAATCTATGTTATTGATAATGGTCGTGTAATAGAAAGTGGCGATCACAATAGTTTATTAGCAAATGACGGTACTTATTCAGCCCTTTGCAAAATGCAGTTTGGTGATCAGGCGTGAGTAAAATAGAACAAAGCTGGTATAAACCATTTGGTCTAATTACTTTACTGTTATTACCATTAAGTGCTTTGTTTTGGGTTGTATCGTCATTTCGAAAATACTTATACAGCGCTAAAATACTTAAACCTTTTGAGTGCAAAACGCCTGTAATTGTAGTTGGCAATATAAGTGTTGGCGGTAATGGTAAAACGCCTTTTGTTTTGTGGCTGTATGGTCATTTAACACAGCAAGGTTTATCAGTGGGAATTATTAGTAGAGGATATGGTGGGCAATCAAAAAATTACCCGCTGTTAGTTACTGAGCTTGTAGATGCTCAGCAGGCTGGAGATGAGCCCGTACTTTTATACCATCGTTTAAAGTGCCCAATAGCGGTTGGGCCTAATAGACAACACAATATCGATTTATTAGAAAATAATTTTACACTCGATGTTATTATTTCTGATGATGGAATGCAGCATTATAAAATGCCTCGTAGCATTGAGTGTTGTATTGTTGATAGTGAGCGTCGTTTTGGTAATGGCTTTGTTATGCCAGCAGGGCCACTTCGTGAAACAACTAAACGTTTGCAAAGTGTCGATATAGTAATTGAAAATGGTGGTGAGGCTAATAATAGCTACACATTACAAGTAAGTAATCTTCGCTTGGTTAATTCAAGCGATTATGCAAAAAGTAACGTAAGTGAAGCACATGCAATAAGTGCAATTGGGAACCCTAAACGGTTTGAAAACTCATTAGAAGCACAAGATATTACGTTATTATCGACTCATCATTTTAGAGATCATTATGCTTATACAGTAGATGATTTTGCACAATTTGGTGATGATTGCATTATAATGACCGAAAAAGATGCCGTTAAATGTAAGTCCTTTGCAAAGCCTAATTGGTATTATTTACCAGTAGATGCACAACCTACCGATAGCGTAATAAACAAATTAAATTCAATATTAAAAGAAAAAGGAATACTCAATGGCCTTTGATACAAAATTACTCGAGATAATTGCGTGCCCTGTTTGTAAGGGAAAATTACGCTTTGACAGAGAAAACAACGAACTAATTAGCACAGCAGCTAAGCTTGCTTATCCTGTTCAAGATGATATTCCAGTATTACTTGAAAATGAAGCTCGAGAACTATCTCTAGAAGAGGTTGAAAAGTGGAATTCGTAGTTGTAATTCCTGCTCGTTTTGCATCGACCCGACTACCAGGTAAACCGCTTGCTGATATTTGTGGCAAGCCAATGGTTCAACACGTTTACGAAAAAGCATGTTTATCAGGTGCTAGTAAAGTAGTTATAGCAACCGATCATCAAAAAGTATTTGATGCAGTAAGTATGTTTACTAATGATGTAGTAATGACGCGTGAAGATCACCAGTCGGGTACTGAACGATTAGCTGAAGTGGTTGATTTTCTTAAACTTGATAGCAATACAATTGTGGTTAATGTACAAGGCGATGAGCCATTACTTGCACCAGAAAACGTATCTCAAGTTGCTGCACTATTAAGTGATTCAACAGCACCAATGGCAACGTTAAGTGTTGCTATTGAAGAACGTGATGAAGTATTTAATCCTAATGCCGTTAAAGTGGTTAGCGATATAAATAAAAATGCCCTGTATTTCTCTCGTGCAAGTATACCGTTTGATAGAAATACGATGATGGATGATAGCACTGCCCTTAATTTAGCACCATTTCAACGCCATGTAGGTATTTATGCGTACAGAGCGGGTTTTATTAAACAATACATAGAGCTGAGTGTATCACCATTAGAATTACTTGAATCACTTGAGCAGTTACGTGTTTTGTATCACGGTTATAAAATTAAAATAGAACAAGCTCAAATAGCCCCTCATGCAGGTGTAGATACGCCTGATGACTTAGCTAAAGTGATAGCGCATATTAAAAGTAAAAACGTGTGAGTGAGCAAGCAAGTAAGATATTAAAAGTTGTTCATACACATAACGACTTTTATATTTTAGAAAAGCCAGCGGGTCTTAATTTTCATTCAGAAGAGGGACCCGGCTTTGTTGTTTTAGCCGAACAACAATTATTGCAAAAGCTTTATGCCGTTCATCGTTTAGATAAAGTGACATCAGGGCTGATTATTTTAGCGCGAAACAAAGCCTCTGCAGCCGCCTTTACTGTTATGTTTACTGAGCATGCGATTAATAAATTTTATTTAGCGATTAGTGATGCTAAACCTAAAAAGAAGCAAGGGTGGATAAAAGGCGATATGGCTAAGTCTCGCCGTGGCTCATTTAAGTTACTAACGAGTACACTCAACCCTGCAATCACCCGATTCTATTCTCTGAGTTATAAGCCAGGATTTAGAGGGTATATTTTAAAACCTTATTCAGGAAAGACGCATCAATTAAGAGTGGCACTAAAAAGTGTGGGCGCAGCTATTTTAGGCGATGCAATGTATTCAGGCTCGCTATCAAATCGTACCTATTTACATGCATATGCATTGAGCTTTTTTTGGCAAAGTGAACAAATACAGCTAACTTTATTACCCGATAATGGTGATGAGTATTTGGCGTTAATTAAACATCAAGATTTTCAAGCATGGCAATCGCCATGGCAACTGGATTGGTAAATGAGCGAAAAAGTTACAGATATACGTTTTGGTGGTATTAAACGTTTATATGGTCATCAACAGTTTGATTGGCTTCAAGAAGCACATTTTTGTGTAGTAGGTATTGGTGGTGTAGGAAGCTGGACAGCAGAAGCACTTGCGCGTACTGGTGTTGGTAAAATAACACTTATAGATTTGGATGATATTTGCGCCACTAACGTAAATAGGCAAATTCATGCGTTAACGGGCACTATTGGTCAAGCTAAAGTCGATGCAATGAAAGCGCGCTGCGAGCTTATTAACCCAGAATGCCAAATTAGTGTAATAGATGACTTTATTACGCTTGATAATATTCAAGAGCATATTCAAGGTTTTGATTATGTAATTGATTGTATTGATGCAGTTAAAGAAAAAGCAGCATTAATTGCTCACTGTAAACGTAATAAACTACCTATAATTACAACTGGTGGTGCTGGCGGGCAAACAGATCCTAGCCAAATAACGTTTGGTGATGTAGCTAAAACTACGCAAGACCCATTACTTGCAAAGGTGCGCTATATTTTGCGCAAGCAATATAATTTTAGTAATAATCCTAAACGTAAGTTTAATATTGATTGTGTTTACTCAACAGAGCAATTGGTTTACCCAGGAAGCGATGGCAGCGTATGTCATGCTAAGCAAAGTGCTGATGGCACAATGAATATGGACTGTAATAATGGTTTTGGCTCTGTGACTATGATCACAGGAAGCTTTGGTTTTTTTGTTGCTGCAAAAGCGGTGCGTAAATATCTAGATAAAAAACAACGCTCACAAGCTTAGTTTTCGTTAACTAAGCTTGTGTTGTGCCATGGTTTGAATTTTTTCAACCATGGCTTTAATACCATTACCACGTGATGCGCTTAAGTGGCTTATAAGGCCGAGCTTTTCAAATTCTTCATACGCATTTTTATTCACTACCTGTTCTGGTGTAAGCCCGTTGTAAAGCGCTAAAATAATGGCTAATAATCCTTTTACTATACGAGTATCAGAGTCACCTATTACAACAAGTGTATTTTCGGTTAAGTCAAATTCAACGAACATCCATACTTTGCTTTCACAGCCTGGTACAAGTGCATCATCAGTTTTCAAAACATCAGCTAAAGCCGGTAACGTTTTTCCTAAAAGCATTATCTCACGATATTTTTGCTGCCAAGCGGTCGCATTTTTTATAGATTCTGTGACTTTTTTAAACGTATTTGTCATGAGTTATCCTAATTAATTCTATTAAACTGGTGTTCAATCTAATAAAGCGATACATTTTTTAAGTGAATCAATGAATATATCTACATCTTTGTAGGTATTATAAAAAGAAAAACTCGCTCTTAACGTTCCATTAAGCCCTAAATGTGTCATTAATGGTTGCGTACAATGGTGTCCGCTTCTGACAGCAACACCATATCCGTCAAGTAAAGTTGCCAAATCGTAAGGATGTTCATCTTTAAAATTAAAACAGAGTGTACCAATATTGTCAGATAGGTTGCTGAATATGGTAATGCCATCCACCTTTACCAATTTTTGTGCCGCGTAACTAAACAATTCTTGTTCATATTGCTGTATTTGCACGTGATCTAATTCATTTAAATAGTCTAAAGCGGCACCAAAGCCTAAAACTCCAGAAATATTTGGTGTGCCAGTTTCAAATTTTGCAGGCGCAGGGCGATAAGTGCTATGAGTTAAGTAAACTTTATCGATCATTTCACCGCCGGATTGGTAAATATCTAGCGTATTTAACTCTTCATATTGGCCATAAAGTACACCTAAGCCTGTTGGACCGAGCATTTTATGGCCTGAGCATACATAAAAGTCACAGTTTAATTCACGTAAATCGGGTTTTAAATGTAGTGCACCTTGGGCTCCGTCCACTAAAACAAGTGAATTCACCTCTTTTGCAGCTACAATTAGTGGCTTTAAATCAGTGATATTACCCAGCGTGTTCGATGCTTGTGTAATAGCTAATAACGCAGGTTTTGTTTCTTTTATAAATTCACAGCATTTTTGTATGTTTAGCGTGCCGTTATTATTTAGCGGCAGAGAGACTAATTTAGCTCTCGTCTGTTGGCTCACTAGTTGCCAAGGCACTATGTTTGCGTGATGCTCAAGCGGAGATATTATTATGGTATGACTTTCATCTAAACGCTTTTTTAAGCCGTTAGCGACCAAATTTATGGCTTCTGTAGCACCTTTAGTCCATACAATCTCTTTACTTAAGACATTAAAAAACCTTGCAGTTTTATCCCGGACTTGTTCATAAGAATAAGTGGCTTGCTCGCTAAGTGTATGGCGTCCACGGTGTACATTTGCATTTTGAGACGTATAAAACTCAGTAATTGTATCTATAACTGATTGAGGCTTTTGTGAGGTTGCTGCTGAGTCTAAATAAACAAGCGGGCAGCCGTTTATTGTTTGATTTAATGTCGGGAAGTCTTTTCTAATTTTATTTATATCAAACTTTAAAGTAGGCATAGCTCATCTACATAGTGTTTTTAAGGCAGGGATTGTAATCGGTTTATGATAATTCTCAAGTGCTGTTAATAAAAAAGGCCGCAAAATGCGGCCTTTTAAACTAACAAGCGCTAATTAACGCTTGTCAGTTGATACGTAGTCACGTTGAGTGTAACCAGTATACATTTGGCGAGGACGGCTGATCTTATGACCAGGTTGAGATAGCATCTCATCCCAGTGAGTGATCCAACCAACAGTACGTGCCATTGCAAAAATTACAGTGAACATGCTTGTTGGAATACCAATCGCTTTTAAGATAATACCAGAGTAGAAATCTACGTTAGGGTATAGTTTCTTCTCTACAAAGTACGGGTCTTCAAGGGCAATTTGCTCAAGCTTCATAGCAATATCAAGAAGTGGATCTTGGATATTTAGCTCAGCTAAAACTTCATGACACGTTTGACGCATTACTGTAGCACGTGGGTCGAAGTTTTTGTAAACGCGGTGACCAAAGCCCATAAGGCGGAATGGGTCAGCTTTGTCTTTAGCTTTAGCAACGTATTCATCAATACGGTCCACAGAGCCAATCTCTTCTAACATGTTTAAACATGCTTCGTTAGCGCCGCCGTGAGCAGGTCCCCATAAAGAAGCAATACCAGCTGCAATACATGCATACGGGTTAGCACCTGATGAACCAGCAAGACGAACTGTTGAAGTCGATGCATTTTGCTCATGATCTGCATGAAGCATAAAGATTTTATCCATAGCTTTAGCAGTTACAGGGTTAACTTTATATTCTTCAGCAGGTACAGAGAACATCATGTGTAAGAAGTTTTCTGCGTAGCTTAAATCGTTACGTGGGTATACAAACGGTTGGCCGATGTTTGTTTTATAAGCCATTGCAGCAATAGTTGGTAACTTAGCAACTAGCTTAACTGCGCTTGTTTTACGTTGTTCTGCATCAGTAATATCAAGGTCTTCATGATAAAAAGATGATAACGCACCCACTACGCCACAAAGCATTGCCATTGGGTGAGCGTCAAAGCGGAAACCTTGGAAAAAGTTAGCAATCTTCTCGTCAAGCATAGTGCTTGTAGTGATTTCATTCTTAAAAACTTCATATTGTTCTTTAGAAGGTAACTCACCATTTAAAAGTAAGTAGCAAAGCTCAATATAGTTAGAATCTTCAGCTAATTGCTCAATTGGGTAACCACGGTGAAGTAGTACACCTTTACCACCATCAATATAGGTGATTGCAGATTCACAAGAACCAGTCGACATGAAACCTGGGTCATAAGTAAAGTGACCATGTGAACCTAACGTACGTACGTCGATTACATCTTGGCCAGCAGTGCCTTGATAAATTGGAAGTTCGATTGGATCTAGTCCATCAATATGGACTGTGGCTTTTTTATCTGCCATCGCTATGTATCTCCTATTAAGATATCTATTCTGATTTTTAGATTTTAAAGTTCTGAAATCTGTTTTAAGCACATCTTCGCATTTTAACGTGAAAGAGGGGGTTAAAGTCAATTTTTATAAACATTATGCATATATGTATAATAAATATTCGGTATTAATTAAATATAATACTATTGGCTAATTCGCAAACATCTCTAAATAAACAAGAATTGTAAAAAGTCCTGTGGGTATATATACTAACGGTGGTTTTAAACCGTATTGTATTTGGGTAAACATATTCTTAACAGCTTAAAATTTACTGTTTTGTGAACTTTAACTATTTTGATACGTTTATTCTGATAGTTCCATCAGTAATATTTGGTGGGTTTTTAGAAAAACAAGTAGATGAGCTCCACTGTGAGCAAAGATGGGCAAGTAACTGTGAAAAAGCAAAGACCTGTAAATCTAGATCTAACAACTATATCTATGCCGGCAACGGCTAAAGCTTCAATTTTTCACCGCGTCACCGGTGTTGCATTGTTTTTTGCTTTAACGTTTGTCATTTGGGCTTGGTCTGAGTCTCTCTCTTCAGCTGAAGGTTTTGAATTCGTCAAGGGTCTGTTTAACGGATTCATTGCCAAATTTATAGCTTGGGGCACTGTTTCTGTATTAGGTTATCACCTTATTGGTGGCATCCGTCATATGATTATGGATATGGGACATTGGGAAGAACTTGAATCAGGTAACCTCAGCGCTAAAGTATCAATGGCTCTTGGTGTTGTGTTTGCCTTATTGGCAGGGGTGTGGATATGGTTTTAAATCAAGCAACTCTTAAACGTGATGGTGTACAAGATTTCGTATCTTTACGTACCACGGCATTAATAATCAGCGCGTACGCGATTTTTATTATCGGCTATTTTTTAGCGACGCCAGAAGTCACTTTCGAAGCCTGGACAGGCCTCTTCTCTAACCTAGCAATGAAAGGGTTTACTTTAATTACCCTTATTTGCATTATGGTTCATACCCGCATTGGCCTTTGGCAAGTTCTTACAGACTATGTTAAGTGTTCGAAGTTGCGTGCTGTTTTAGGTTTTGTTTTAAACCTAATGGCCGTTGCTTACGTAGCTATTGGTCTAATCGTATTATGGGGTGTTTAAGTGAAATATTCTGTTCGTGAATTTGACGCCGTAGTAATTGGTGCAGGTGGTGCTGGTATGCGCGCTGCTTTAGCAATTACAGAATCTGGCAAAACGTGTGCATTAATATCTAAAGTATTTCCAACGCGCTCACACACTGTATCTGCTCAAGGTGGTATTACAGTAGCGCTTGGTAATTCACACGAAGACAACTGGGAATGGCATATGTACGATACCGTTAAGGGTTCCGATTTTATCGGTGACCAAGACGCTATTGAATACATGTGTCAAACTGGCCCAGAAGCTATTACTGAATTAGAAAACATGGGACTACCATTTTCTCGTTTTGAAAATGGCCGTGTTTACCAACGTCCTTTCGGTGGTCAATCGAAAAACTTTGGTGGTGAACAAGCCGCACGTACTGCTGCTGCAGCTGACCGTACTGGTCATGCTTTACTTCATCTTCTATATCAACAAAACGTTAAAAACAAAACAAATGTATTCTCTGAGTGGTATGCACTTGACTTAGTTAAAAACGACAATGGCGATGTAGTAGGGTGTACAGCAATTGAGATTGAAACAGGTGAAATCACTTTCTTCAAATCTAAAGCAGTTGTATTAGCCACTGGTGGTGCAGGTCGTATATTCGCATCAACAACAAATGCTCACATTAACACCGGTGACGGTGTTGGTATGGCAACACGCGCTGGTATTTCTATGCAAGACATGGAAATGTGGCAGTTCCACCCAACGGGTATTGCAGGTGCTGGTACGCTAGTAACTGAAGGTTGTCGTGGTGAAGGCGGTTATCTTTTAAATAAAGATGGCGAGCGCTTCATGGAACGTTACGCACCAAATGCAAAAGACTTAGCGTCTCGCGATGTTGTTGCGCGTTCAATGATGACTGAAATCCGTGAAGGTCGTGGTTGTGATGGTCCTTGGGGTCCTCATATCAAGCTGAAACTTGACCATTTAGGTGAAGAAACGCTTAACCTACGTCTTCCTGGCGTATGTGACCTAGCTAAAACATTCGCTCACGTTGATCCAGCTAAAGAGCCAATTCCAGTAATTCCTACTTGTCATTATATGATGGGTGGTGTTCCTACTAACGTAAATGGACAAGCACTACAAATCGATGCTCAAGGCAACGAAAAAGTAGTTGAAGGTTTATTTGCTGTTGGTGAGATTGCATGTGTATCTGTACACGGTGCAAACCGCCTAGGTGGTAACTCATTACTAGATTTAGTTGTATTTGGCCGTGCTGCTGGTAACTTCTTAGGTAAATACCTTAAAGATGTTGAAGTATCAAAAGCGGCTTCAGAGTCAGATTTAGAAGCGTCTCTTGCACGTTACAACCGTTGGGAAAATTCAACGGCTGGCCAAGGTGAAGATCCAGTTCAAATCAAAAAAGACCTACAGCAATGTATGCAGCTTAACTTCTCGGTATTCCGTGAAGGCGATTCAATGGCTTCAGGTCTTCAAGAACTTAAAGAAATTCGTGAACGTCTGCAACATGCTCGTCTTGATGATAAATCATCAGACTTCAATACGCAGCGTATCGAATGTCTTGAACTAGATAACTTAATGGAAACAGCTTACTCAACTGCAGTAGCTGCAAACTTCCGTACAGAAAGCCGTGGTGCACATTCTCGCTTTGACTACCCAGATCGTGATGACGAAAACTGGTTATGTCACTCAGTATTCAATCCTGTAACGGATGAAATGAGTAAGCGTGATGTAAACTATGCGCCTAAAACGCGTGAAGCTTTCCCACCTAAAGCACGTGTTTACTAGGAGATAGACGATGGCACAAGTACAATTTTCAGTTTATCGTTATAATCCAGATGTTGACAACGCTCCTCGTATGCAAGAATACACCTTGCAAACAGAGGAAGGTCACGACATGATGGTGTTAGATGCACTTATTCTTTTAAAAGAACAAGATCCTACACTATCTTTTCGTCGTTCATGCCGTGAAGGTGTGTGTGGATCTGATGGTGTTAACATGAATGGTAAAAATGGTTTAGCATGTATTACTCCTTTATCTACGCTACAAAAAAATGGCAAAGGTAAAATTGTAGTACGTCCGTTACCAGGCTTACCTGTGGTTCGTGACCTTGTTATTGACATGAGTCAGTTCTACACTCAGTACGAAAAAGTTAAACCTTATTTAATTAATGATCAGCCTGCAGCAGGCGAGCGTCTTCAATCTATTGAAGAACGTGATAAATTAGATGGGCTATATGAGTGTATTTTGTGTGCATGTTGTTCGACATCGTGTCCTTCGTTCTGGTGGAACCCAGACAAGTTCATTGGTCCAGCAGGCCTTCTTCACGCTTACCGTTTCTTAGCTGATAGCCGAGATACAGCAACTGAAGAACGTTTAGCGGATTTAGACGATGCGTTCAGTGTGTTCCGTTGCCACAGTATCATGAACTGTGTTAGCGTTTGTCCTAAGGGTCTTAACCCGACTAAAGCAATTGGGCAAATCAAATCTATGTTATTAAACCGAGCGGTTTGATTACTTAGTAAACGTAAGATGGCTAATACAGATTATTAGCCATCTTGTTATGATAACTATTAATTTCTGCGCTAAAGAAAAGGGCTTATAAATGCACGAAGGTGTGATGAAGGCATGGCTAGAATCTTCACATTTAAACGGCGGCAACGTTGCTTATGTAGAAGAGCTTTATGAAGCGTATTTAGACGATGCGACTTCTGTGCCAGATGAATGGCGAGAAGTGTTCGAACAATTACCTAAAGTTGATGGTGTGGATGTTGAAGTAAAACATTCAGAAGTTCGAACGCAGTTTGCACAGCTTGCAAAAAACAAGCATAGAGAAGTAGTGGTAGCAGAGGGTAGTGGCGGTGACCTTAAACAGGTTAAAGTTCTACAACTTATTAATGCTTTCCGTTTTCGTGGACACCAAAATGCAAACCTAGATCCATTAGGTATTTGGCAACGAGAGCGTGTACGAGATTTAGAGCTAGAGTACCACGACTTATCTTCAAGTGATTTTGACCGCGAGTTTAACGTAGGATCGTTTGCCGTAGGCCGCGATACTATGCCTTTAGGTGAACTATACCAAGCACTAAAAACTACATATTGTGGTTCAATTGGCGCTGAGTATATGCACATCACATCAACAGAGGAAAAGCGTTGGTTACAACAGCGTTTAGAATCTGTCCAGTCTAGGCCAAAATTCGAAAAAGACGAAAAGCTGCGTATCCTAAAAGGATTAACTGCTGCTGACGGACTTGAAAAATATTTAGGGGCTAAGTTCCCAGGTGCTAAGCGTTTCTCACTTGAAGGTGGCGATGCGTTAGTTCCAATGTTAAAAGAGCTTATTCACCGCGCTGGTGAAAGCGGCCAACAAGAAGCTGTTATTGGTATGGCTCACCGTGGTCGTTTAAATGTTCTTGTAAATGTACTTGGTAAAAATCCATCAGAGTTATTTGATGAGTTTGCTGGTAAACATAAAGAAACATTAAGTTCTGGCGATGTTAAATACCACATGGGTTATTCATCTGACTTTGCTACTAAAGGTGGCAATGTTCATATGGCGCTTGCGTTTAACCCGTCTCATCTTGAAATTGTAAACCCAGTTGTTATGGGCTCAGTACGTGCTCGTCTTGACCGCTTAGGTGACAGTTCTGGTATTAAAGCTTTACCAATTACAATTCATGGTGATTCTGCGGTTACAGGCCAAGGTGTTGTACAAGAAACGTTTAACTTATCACAAACTAACGCGTTTAGTTGTGGTGGTAGTATTCGTATTGTTGTAAATAACCAAGTTGGTTTTACTACATCTAAACAAGACGATGTACGCTCTACAGATTACTGTACTGACATTGCTAAAATGGTTCAGTCACCTATCTTCCATGTTAACTCTGATGACCCTGAAGCAGTTGCATTTGTTACTCAAATTGCACTTGATTTCAGAAACCAGTTTAAACGTGACGTAGTAATCGATTTAGTATGTTACCGTCGCCATGGTCACAATGAAGCTGATGAGCCTAATGCAACTCAGCCTGTTATGTACCAAAAAATTAAAAAGCACCCAGTTCCACGTTTAATCTACGCAGATCAACTTATAGCTGAAGGCTCTTTTTCTGAACAAGAAATAAAAGCACTTGCTGATGAGTACCGTAATGCATTAGACGAAGGCAACTGTGTTGTTTCAGAAATACAACCAGAGACATCGCATTCTTCAGATTGGGCAAAGTATGTTGGCCATGAATGGGATGTTGATTACGATGCCAGCGTACCTGTTGAAGAGCTCAAAGCACTCGGTGAGAAAATCGCTTCTTACCCAGAGCAATATAAAGCACAGTCACGCGTTAAAAAGATTTATGATGATCGTAAATTAATGGCTTCTGGTGAGAAACCTCTAGATTGGGGTATGGCAGAAACACTTGCTTATGCAACAATTGCAACTGAAGGCACTGACATTCGTTTAACTGGTCAGGATTCAGGGCGTGGTACATTCTTCCATCGTCATGCTGTTGTTCACAGTCAATCAGACGGCGCTACTTATACACCTCTACAGCACTTAAGCGAAGATCAAGGTACTTTTGAAGTATTTGACTCTGTTTTATCTGAAGAAGCTGTTGTTGCTTTTGAATACGGTTATGCAACTGCAGAGCCTACTTCATTAGTGCTTTGGGAAGCACAGTTTGGTGATTTCGCCAACGGTGCACAGGTTGTATTTGACCAATTCCTAAGTTCTGGTGAGCAAAAATGGGGCCGTTTATGTGGTCTTACAATTTTGTTACCACATGGCTACGAAGGACAAGGTCCAGAGCATAGTTCAGCTCGTTTAGAGCGTTTCCTACAACTATGTGCTGATCACAACATGCAAGTATGTGTTCCATCTACTCCTGCACAAGTTTACGCTATGCTTCGTCGTCAATCAGTTCGACCACTACGTCGTCCGTTGATTGTTATGACGCCTAAGTCGTTGCTTCGTCATCCTCTTGCTACTTCATCGCTTGAAGAGCTATCGCATGGTGTTTTCCATAATATGATCGACGAAGTTGATGATATTAACCCTGAGAATGTTGAACGCGTTGTATTTTGTAGTGGTAAAGTTTATTACGAACTATTACAAGAGCGTCGTAAGCTAGAGCAAGATAATATTGCTATTGTTCGTGTTGAGCAGTTATATCCGTTCCCACATGATGAAATGCAAACAATTATGGAGCGTTACCAACACGTAACTGATTTTGTATGGTGTCAAGAAGAACCACAAAACCAAGGTGCATGGTACTGTTCACAACATCACTTTATTGATGCAATCCCACAAGGTGCTAAATTAAAATATGCAGGACGTAAAGCGTCTGCATCACCAGCGTGTGGTTACATGTCAGTACATACTAAAGAACAACAAGCGCTCGTTGCCGACGCGCTTACTATAGAAAATAAAGGATAAGCAATGAGCACAGAAATTAAAGTTCCTGTTCTTCCTGAGTCGGTTGCAGATGCTACCGTTGCTACATGGCATGTAAGTGTTGGCGACAAAGTAACTCGCGATCAAAACTTAGTAGACATTGAAACAGATAAAGTGGTTTTAGAAGTTGTTGCACAGCATGACGGTGTAATTACAGAAATATCACAAGAAGAAGGTGCAACCGTACTTGGCGATCAAGTTATGGGTTTACTTGGTGATGCTGATGCAGCGCCAGCAAGTGAAGGTTCATCTAAAGAAGAATCAGCACCAGCTAAATCAGAAGACGCGCCAGCGGCGCAATCAGCACCAGCATCAGAAGGTAAAGAAGTGGACATTAAAGTACCTGTACTTCCAGAATCAGTTGCAGACGCAACAATTGCTACATGGCATGTACAACCAGGTGACGCAGTAACACGCGACCAAAACTTGGTAGATATTGAAACAGATAAAGTTGTTCTTGAAGTAGTAGCTCAAGAAGATGGCATCATGGGTGAGATCATTCACAACGAAGGCGATACTGTACTAGGCGAGCAAGTAATTGGTTCGGTTAAAGCAGGCGGTGCACCAGCGGCTCCAGCTGCAAAAGCAGACGAAACGCCAGCAGCAGATTCTAGCGAAAGTTCAGATGTGTTAACACCATCAGTTCGTCGTTTAATTGCTGAGAAAGGCTTAGACGCTTCTAAAATTAACGGCACGGGTAAAAATGGCCGCGTAACTAAAGAAGACGTTGATACGTTCTTAAAAGCACCAGCGCCAGCGGCTAAAAAAGCAGAAGCTTCAGCTCCTGCAGCACCGATGGGCGATCGTACTCAAAAACGTGTTCCTATGACTCGCCTGCGTAAAACGATTGCTACACGTCTTCTTGAAGCTAAAAATTCAACTGCAATGTTAACAACATTCAACGAAGTGAACATGGAACCAATCATGAGCCTTCGTAAGCAGTACCAAGAAGTATTTGAAAAGCGTCATGGCATTCGTTTAGGTTTCATGTCTTTCTACGTGAAAGCGGTAACTGAAGCACTTAAACGCTTCCCAGATGTTAATGCATCAATTGATGGTGACGATATTGTTTACCATAACTATTTTGATATCAGCATTGCAGTATCTACTCCACGTGGTCTAGTTACTCCAGTACTTAAAGATTGTGACAAACTATCTGTTGCTGAAATCGAAAAGGGTATTCGTGAATTAGCACTTAAAGGTCGTGATGGTAAGCTAACGCTTGCAGATATGACCGGTGGTAATTTCACTATTACTAATGGCGGCGTATTTGGTTCATTACTATCTACACCTATCATTAACTTGCCACAGTCTTCAATTTTGGGTATGCATAAAATCCAAGACCGTCCGATGGCTGTAAATGGTAAAGTAGAAATACTTCCTATGATGTATTTAGCACTTTCTTATGACCACCGTATCATTGATGGTAAAGAATCTGTTGGTTTCTTAGTGACTATTAAAGAGTTACTTGAAGATCCAACTCGCTTATTGCTAGATGTTTAATCTAGTTGTATGAAATGTAAGCTGTGAATGAACATTCACAGCTTTTTTTTTGCGCCTTTGGTCTTACTGGGGTTTTCATGTTAAGCCTTGGGATCTATACTAGGTGCGCAATTTGGGATAGTTGTTTATTTGAAAAAATATTCAGCTCTTTTAGTATAAAAAATTGGATAAAGCATCATGAATTTGCATGAGTATCAGGCAAAACAACTTTTTGCCGAATATGGTTTACCAGTTTCTCAGGGTTTCGCTTGCGATACACCTGAAGAAGCTGCAGCAGCTGCTGAAAAAATCGGCGGTGATATGTGGGTTGTTAAAACTCAGGTTCACGCAGGTGGACGTGGTAAAGCTGGCGGTGTAAAGCTAGTAAAAACTATCGACGAAGTAAAAGCGTTTGCAGCTAACTGGTTGGGTAAAAACCTAGTTACTTACCAAACAGACGAGAAAGGCCAGCCAGTAGCTAAAATTTTAGTTGAAAGCTGTACTGACATTGCTAACGAATTGTACCTAGGTGCAGTAGTTGACCGTGCATCTCGCAAAGTAGTTTTCATGGCGTCTACTGAAGGCGGCGTTGAAATTGAAACTGTTGCTGAAGAAACACCAGAGCTTATCCACAAAGCTGAAATTGATCCATTAGTGGGTCCTCAAGCTTACCAAGCACGTGAACTAGGCTTCAAATTGGGTCTTAACCCAGTACAAATGAAGCAGTTTGTTAAGATCTTTATGGGTCTTGGTAACATGTTTACTGATTTTGATTTCGCACTACTTGAAATCAACCCGTTAGTAATTACAGACGAAGGTAACCTTCACTGTCTTGACGGAAAAATCGGTATTGATGGTAATGCACTTTACCGTCAACCTAAAATCCGTGAGTTCCACGATCCATCTCAAGAAGATGCACGTGAAGCACACGCAGCAAGCTTCGAGCTTAACTACGTTGCTCTAGATGGCAATGTTGGGTGTATGGTTAACGGTGCAGGCCTAGCAATGGGTACTATGGACATCGTAAACCTACACGGCGGCAAACCGGCTAACTTCCTAGATGTTGGCGGCGGCGCGACTAAAGAACGTGTTTCTGAAGCATTCAAAATCATCCTTTCTGACGACAATGTTAAAGCTGTTTTAGTAAACATCTTTGGCGGTATCGTACGTTGTGACATGATTGCTGAAGGTATCATTGGCGCAGTTAAAGAAGTTGGCGTAAATGTACCTGTAGTTGTACGTTTAGAAGGTACTAATGCTGAATTAGGTCGTGAAGTTCTTAAGAACTCAGGTCTAGATATCATTGCTGCTGAATCACTAACAGACGCTGCTGAGAAAGTTGTTGCTGCTGCGGAGGGCAAATAATGTCTGTATTAATCAATAAAGATACAAAAGTTATCTGTCAAGGTTTCACTGGTGGCCAAGGTACTTTCCACTCAGAGCAAGCGCTTGAGTACGGTACACAAATGGTTGGTGGTGTAAGCCCAGGTAAAGGCGGTCAAACGCATCTTGGTCTTCCTGTATTCAACACAGTTCGTGATGCTGTTCAAGAAACTGGCGCAACTGCTTCAGTTATCTACGTACCAGCTCCTTTCTGTAAAGATGCAATCTTAGAAGCTATCGATGCTGGCATCGAGCTGATTGTTTGTATCACTGAAGGTATCCCTACGCTTGATATGGTTGACGTTAAAGTTAAACTAGATCAAACAGGTACTCGTATGATCGGTCCTAACTGTCCAGGTGTTATTACTCCTGGTGAGACTAAGATTGGTATCATGCCTGGTCACATCCACAAACCTGGTAAAGTAGGTATTGTTTCTCGCTCTGGTACTTTAACGTACGAAGCGGTTAAGCAAACTACTGATGCTGGTTTTGGTCAGTCTACGTGTGTTGGTATTGGTGGTGATCCAATCCCAGGTACTAACTTTATCGACGTTCTAGAAATGTTCGAAAAAGATCCACAAACTGAAGCAATCGTAATGATTGGTGAAATTGGTGGTACTGCAGAAGAAGAAGCTGCAGAGTACATCAAAGCTAACGTAACTAAACCTGTAGTATCTTACATTGCTGGTGTTACTGCACCAGAAGGTAAGCGTATGGGTCACGCTGGCGCAATCATCGCAGGCGGTAAAGGTACTGCTGATGAGAAATTTGTTGCATTAGAAGCTGCGGGCGTAAAAACTGTACGTTCACTTGCTGAAATCGGTAAAGCACTTAAAGAGAAAACAGGCTGGTAATTGCTTGTTTCCTTTGAAAAGGCCCGCTTATGCGGGCCTTTTTGTTATTGAGGTAAATTTAGAACGGATAACTAATATGCTGAAAAAAGCGTACAGTCAAATCTTGTCGTTGTTTATTTATAGCCAGCTCGTTACATAATGCACGAATTGTTTTCTCTACTTGGTTCATAAAGCGGCCATAACCAATTTCATGTTTATCCTGCTGCGTTGCGACAATAACAAAATGTAGTGTTTCTACTAATTTTGTTGCTTCATAAAAATACTTAATTTGATTTTCATTTGATTCAACATTAAAGCTCAACTTTTGTAACTCTGCATTACCTTCATTTTTATCTATTTTACTGTTTCGGACAATGGGTATTGCGCCATTAGCTACCATTGCACCGTGTGTTAGTTTGTTTTGTTCACATGCGCGTTTAAAACTATCTGCAAAGTAATCATAAAACTTTTCCACATCGTTATTGTTCACTATTGTTTGAAACTGTGTTTTGATGGCCCGAGAAACCACAATGGTAAATGTTGCGTAAGTCATTTCAGCATAGTCACTAGGAATATTACATTGCCTTGATTGATAACGAGGGAAGAGGCTTCTGAGTTTATATCCATAACTCTCTTTATTTCCCTTATCTTTAGCAAATAGATCGTAAGTTAGATGTTGGTGATCGCGAAGTTTAAATTGGGGCTGATTTATAAATAACTGTTCTTGGAGTAAGTTTAATACTTTTTGCACTCTATTGTGAAACAAAGCGGAGTTTGCACGTAAGTCTTCACCCGTGGCTAAAAACAAGAAACGTATTTTCTTACTTTTTATATCTGGTGAGTAATAAATTTTATGTGCCTCGTGATAACGAGGATTATAAAAAAACAACATCTGCTTGTCGGTTTCTAGTTGATATGACTCATCATGAAAGCGTACAACCGGTAGTTTATCGTTTGCTAATAAATGTACATTATGCAGGTCATACTCATCACAACATGCAAATAATTGACGCGCAATACGCTCGTAGCAACAGTTTATAGTGCTAAAGCTATTATAAAATGCTTCATTAGGTATTATTTCAGCCAATAAATAGTGGTTAGCGCGTGCATTAGTTGGAATATATACACGGTGTTGATTAAGTGTCGCCATCTTAGAATCCTTATAAAGTAGGTTATTTAGCTACTATAATTGGCTTTGATGACCTAAATGTTGCGTTAAAACAAATTTTATTCATAAACAATTGAACAAGTGGATTAAAGTTAATCAATATCTAAAATAAACCTTAATCTATTGCTGTATGTTAGTGTATGTTTTTGTAATAATGCATTAGTTTTGTTATTACGTAATATTTAGAGGATCACACTCCTATGGCGGAAATTGAGAATCGCCCAAGTAACTTTATTAGAACCCGAATTGATGAAGACTTAGCAAGTGGCAAACATGCGACAACGCATACACGTTTTCCACCTGAGCCAAATGGCTTTTTACATATTGGCCATGCCAAATCAATTTGTTTGAATTTTGGTATCGCAAAAGACTACAATGGTTTATGTAACCTACGTTTTGACGATACAAACCCTGAAAAAGAAGACATTAACTACGTTAACTCTATTAAAGAGGATGTACAGTGGTTAGGCTTTAATTGGGATGGCGACATAAAGTATTCTTCTAACTATTTTGATACTTTATATGGTTACGCAGTAGAGCTTATTGAAAAAGGCTTAGCGTACGTTTGTTTTTTAACTGCAGACGAAGCACGACAGTACCGCGGTACATTAAAAGAGCCAGGTAAAAACAGTCCTTATAGAGATACCTCAGTTGAAGAAAACCTAGCGTTATTTGAAAAAATGCGCGCTGGCGAATTCAAAGAAGGTGAATGTGTACTGCGTGCTAAAATTGATATGGCAAGCTCATTTATGGTGCTTCGCGATCCAATTATTTACCGTGTACGTTTTGCTCATCATCACCAAACAGCTGACAAGTGGTGCATTTACCCAATGTATGACTTCACTCACTGTATTTCTGATGCGCTTGAAGGTATTACACATTCATTATGTACATTAGAGTTCCAAGATAACCGTCGTTTATACGACTGGGTACTTGATAACATTAGTTTAGAATGTCACCCACAGCAAATTGAGTTTTCGCGCTTAAATCTTGAATACACTATTATGTCAAAGCGTAAGCTAAATGATCTAGTAGTAAATAACTATGTAGAAGGGTGGGATGACCCTCGTATGCCTACTATTGCAGGTCTACGTCGTCGTGGTTATACACCAGGTTCAATCCGTGAATTTTGTTTGCGTATTGGTGTAACAAAACAAGAGAATATGGTTGAAATGGGCATGCTTGAAGCCTGTATCCGTGAAGACTTAAACGAAAATGCACCACGTGCAATGGCTGTACTCGATCCTGTTAAAATCGTTATTGAAAACTACGATGCAGATAAAGTTGAAACTTTATCAGTGGCTAATCACCCAAATAAAGAAGAAATGGGGCGTCGTGATGTTCCATTTACTCGTGAAATCTATATTGAACGAGAAGACTTTAAAGAAGAAGCGAATAACAAATTCAAACGTTTAGTACTTGATAAAGAAGTACGCTTACGTGGTGCTTATGTTATTAAAGCGCAGCGTGTTGAAAAAGACGAAAATGGCGAAATCACAACTATCTTCTGTACTTACGACAGCGAAACACTTGGTAAAAACCCAAGTGATGGTCGTAAAGTAAAAGGTGTTATTCATTGGGTTTCAGCACCAGAGTCTATTAGTGCAGAAGTTCGTTTATACGACCGCTTGTTTAGCGTACCAAATCCAGCAGCTGCAGAGGAATTTGAAACTACGCTAAACCCGGAGTCACTGGTTGTTTTACCTAATGCTAAATTAGAACCATCGCTTGCTAATTCACAAGCAGAGCAGGGCTTTCAGTTTGAGCGCACAGGTTATTTCTCTCGTGATTCTAAATCAGAGAACGTTGTGTTTAATCAAACAGTGGGTCTTCGCGATTCATGGTCTAAAACTCAATAAGTAATACTTAAAATATACCCAGGATTTACTGGGTATATTCAATATTATCGTCTTTTAGGCACAAAAAAACCTGCTGTTAGCAGGTTTTTTTATTGCTTATAAAATCGGTATTAGCTGTTAGCGTCGCTAAATTCTTTACACGCTACTTTATCATTACACTCACCGTATAAATACAAAGAATGGTTTGTAAGAGTAATACCATTTTCTTCAGCAATTTCTAGTTGACGACGCTCAATCATGTCATCTTCAAACTCTACTACTTTGCCACATTTCAAACATACTAAATGATCGTGGTGAGTGCTTCCTGAAAGTTCAAATACTGATTTTCCGCCTTCAAAGTGATGACGGCTTACAATACCCGCATCATCAAATTGGTTAAGTACGCGGTATACAGTTGCAAGACCAATTTCTTCACCTAGATCCAAAAGAATTTTGTAAACATCTTCAGCACTGATGTGTTGGTTATCTGGAGATTGTAAAATCTCTAATATTTTAATACGCGGTAAAGTTACTTTTAAACCGGCTTTTTTAAGTTCCAAGTTATGATCAGTCATTAAATCTGTCTCAATTTTATTTGGTTATACTAGACATCTTGCAAAGATGTACACGACACATTAGCAACAAACAGGATAACGTGCCTAAGCGTTAAGTGCAAAGAACAATTGATTTATATTGCCTCTAAAGCTTAAAACGCTAACTGTTTGATAATTATTTAAACAGCTAGCGATATATGCAGTAAATTAGTCAGCTAATTCACTTAAACACATTTCTTCATATACTTGAGCAGACCATGCTTTAACACGTTGTTCTGTAAGCTCTGGTTGACGGTCTTCGTCGATACCCAAACCTACAAAGTGCTTATCATCAGCCATTCCTTTAGATGCTTCAAAGTCATAGCTTTCACTTGGCCAATGGCCCACAACAATAGCGCCACGTTCAGTAACAATATCGTTGATCATGCCCATTGCATCTAAAAAGTACTCAGCGTAATCTTCTTGGTCACCACAACCAAAAATAGCAACAAGTTTACCTTCAAAGTCTACTTCCTCAAGTTCTGGGAAAAAGTCATCCCAGTCACATTGAGCTTCACCGTAGTACCAAGTAGGGATACCGAATAAGATTAAATCAAATTCAGCAATCTCTTCTTTAGAGCTTTTTGCAATATCATGAACAGCCACTAGCTTTTTACCCAATTCTTTTTGGATCATTTTTGCTACGTGTTCTGTGTTACCTGTGTCACTTCCGAAAAAAATGCCTACACTTGCCATGGATTTAAAACCTTTTATGTATCAATAGCCAATCTTTCTTGTAAAATCGTTTCAATCAGCGCACTGCGGCTAATATTTTGTGCATCTGCCATATCACTCAATGCTTGATATAACTGCGATGAAACTTTAAATTCAACACGCTTTAAACCACGTGCTTTATCTCTTTTTATTTGATTACGTTTATTTACCTTTAACTGCATATCCCGAGAAAGGGGATTGGTTTTAGGTCTGCCTGGGCGTTTTTCGTATTCAAATAAATCGAGTGTAGTTCTATCTGTTTCTGACTTCGCCATGCTTAACCTACACCTGCGCCTTGCCAAAATACTTGAATAAGCCCTTTAGCAATAAAGCCTGAACAACCTAAAAAGAGCACGCCCCAAACAATGTATTGTCCGAACTTTGGTACATTGCCACTTTTTAGTACGTCTTTAATTGCCATGCCGATGAATATGAAAATACCGGCTAAGCCAAAATACAACCCTAGGGTATCAAATTCGTTAATTAACTGACTGACCATCAACGTATAACCTTTAAATTAAACGGCGCGTACTATAGCATATAAATATTCATATATTTAGTGCGCTGAATCAAAACACGCGATTAAAATTGCTTTAAACCGCAGTTAAAAAGTCATTTATCGCTTTATTAACAGCAAGAGGCTTTTGAGCATGAAGCCAATGACCTGCGCCATGAATAATTTTAGCCTTGGTGTTTTTAAAGCGTGCTGTAATTGCAGTACGATGCTCGGGCAATATATAGTCAGAATCATTACCTTTAATGAAAAGAGTATCGCATAAACAAGAATTGTTTTCATTAACATTGGATGTGATTGTCGAATATTTTTCATCAAGCACATTTAGGTTAAATCGCCATGCAAAATGACCTTCTTCATTTTTAGCGAGGCTTTTAAGTAAAAATTGTCGAACCCCCAGCTCTTCTATATAAGGCTGCATAATTGCATCAGCTTGCTTTCTATCATCTATTGATTGCGTTGAAACTGCTTTTAATGCTTGTAATATTTTTGTGTGGCGAGCAGGGTAACTAACAGGTGCGATATCAAGTACAACCAATTTATTTACCAGTTCAGGGTGTGTCAGTGCTAATTCCATTGCGACTTTCCCACCCATAGAATGCCCAACTAAATGAGCTTTATCTATGTTTAAATGTGCTAATAACTCAACAATATCTTGAGCCATTGCAGGGTAGTTCATTTCATCACTATGAGGAGAAAGCCCGTGGTTGCGTAAATCAACGTTAATAACATTAAAGTGTTCACTTAATGGTTTTGCGATTACATTTAGGTTTTCTAATGATCCAAAAAGTCCGTGGATCAAGATAACATTAGGGCCTTGCCCTTGTTGCTTGTAATTTAACTGCATACACGCCTCCTGAAAATTTCGCCATAGTTTGCCGAGCATTGCTCTAAAAAGCAAAAAATACAGCGACTATTTATAAAATTGGGCTTTTGTTTGTTAAATCAACAACAATCAAGTAAATATTAATATGTTTACGGGAGTGCTTGTTGTAACTCGCATTTCTGATTGGTTTGGGTATAATCACACGGGAGAAAAAAATGTGACCCGTAATGACAGGAAGAACATGAAACAAATCGACATAGACGACGAGTTATATCAGTATATTGCAAGCAATACGCAAAGTATTGGTGAAAGTGCATCCACTATTTTACGTCGTTTATTAAATCTGAGCGGCGAAAAAATTCAAACCGCAAACGTAGAACTAACTCAAAATAATCAAACTGCGACTACGTCTACCGCCACATTAAAAAGCTCAGAGCTACCTGCTGCTGAGACTTCAAAAAAACAAACGCCTGTAGCTCACGCACCCGTGAAGCAAAAAAGCGATAATGTTTTTAATGTATTAAATAAAGAAGAGCTGGCAATGCAAAAGGGTGTTGTTGGGCGCTTTTTGTTTATTTTAAGTGCATTTTACCGCACACATAAAACTGATTTTTCGGCTGTGCTAGATATAAAAGGGCGTGACCGTGTTTACTTTGCTACTAGTAAAGAAGCCTTAGTAAATAGCGGTAGTAGTATGAACCCTAAAAACATAACTGATAGTGAATATTGGGTTATGACAAATTCTAATACAACGCGTAAAAAAATGATGCTTCATGAAGTTGCTCTTTGCCTTGGATATAGTGCAGAGCAAGCTGAAAAAATTCGCGATTACCTGTAAGGAAATATAATGGCTATTCACTCAGGCGCAGGCAAAACTGCTCCACAATCAGCACTGGTTAACGTACCTAAATTAGTATCTGCGTATTACTTAAACGAACCTGATCTTGAACAAAATCCAGAGCATTGTGTGGCTTTTGGTACATCAGGCCACCGTGGTTGTTCTTACGATGTTAAATTTAACGAGTCACACATTTTAGCGATTACTCAGGCTATTTGTGATTATAGAAAACAAAATGATATTTTTGGTCCGTTATTTTTAGGTAAAGACACACACGCACTGAGTGAGGCTGCATTTAATTCAGCTATTGAAGTTTTAGTTGCTAACGAAGTGCAAGTGATAACGCAAGAAAACGGTGACTTTACACCAACGCCAGTTATTAGCCACGCCATAGTTAGCCATAACAAGCTACACCCAAATGAGCTTGCAGACGGTATTGTTGTTACGCCTTCACATAACCCTCCTGAAGATGGTGGCTTTAAATACAACCCACCTAATGGCGGACCTGCTGATACCGACGTCACTAAGTGGATTGAAGACAGAGCAAATCAACTTTTATTAGAAGACTTGGTTGAAGTTGAGTTATTCCCATTCGCTAAAGCTTCACGTTCAGGCTTTATTCGCTACGAAGATTTAATGACTCCTTATATTGATGATTTAGCAAATATCGTTAATTTAAAAGCCATTAGCGATGCAGGTATCAAAATTGGTATTGATCCACTAGGTGGTTCAGGTATTAATTTTTGGCCTGTTATTGCTAAAAAATATAATTTAGATTTAACCGTCGTTAATGATGTTGTTGACCCACGTTTTGCTTTTATGCCACTTGATAAAGATGGCAAAATTCGTATGGATTGTTCATCACCTTATTCAATGGCAAACCTTATTGCATTAAAAGATGATTTTGATGTGTCTATTGGTAACGACCCTGACTACGATCGCCACGGTATTGTAACGCCAGATGGTTTAATGAATCCAAACCACTTTTTAGCAGTGGCAATTGATTACTTACTTAAACACCGTGAATGGAATGAAACAGTAGAGATTGGTAAAACACTGGTTTCTAGCTCTATGATCGATAAAGTAGCAGCGCGCAATAATCGAAAAGTAAAAGAAGTACCCGTAGGCTTTAAATGGTTTGTTGAAGGCTTAAGCAAAGGCAAGCTTGCCTTTGGTGGCGAAGAAAGCGCAGGTGCTGCATTCTTACGTTTTGATGGCTCTGTATGGTGTACAGATAAAGACGGCTTTATTATGGGGCTACTTGCTGCAGAAATACTTGCAGTAACAGGTAAAACTCCATCAGCGCTTTATAAAGAACTAGAACAAGAGTTTGGTTCTCCAATTTATAAACGCCTAGATGCACCGGCCTCAAGCGGCCAAAAGTCACGTTTAAAAGCATTGAGTGCTTCTGATGTTAAAGCAGATACACTTGCTGGCGAACCTATTTTGCAAAAACTGACTCATGCACCAGGCAACGATGCCGCCATTGGTGGTTTAAAAGTGGTCACTGAAAATGGCTGGTTTGCAGCGCGTCCATCAGGTACTGAAGATATTTATAAAATATACCTTGAATCATTTAAAGGTGAAGAGCATTTAGCGTTACTTGAAAAAGAAGCTAAAAAGTTAGTCGATTCTGTGATCAGCTAACACTGCTTAAACTATTTTAAAACGGCTGATTTATTCAGCCGTTTTTGTTTCTATACCTCTACCTTGTGCATATATATGCATAAGAGTTTACTCTCACATTACTTTTAAAGGGCTTATTACATGTCAGCCAATCCATCTTACTTAAATGAATTAAAACAAACAGGTGATTTTTTAACGCTTAGTCGTGACAACGAATGGCATTTAGATGCAGGTGAATTTGTTTTAGATAATGGAACTCGTGTAAATATACACGATACCGGTGTAATTGAGTTTCAACCTGCTGTTAAAACAAGCAAAGATGTAATTTATTCAAGCGCTGTACACGGTAACGAAACTGCGCCAATTGAAATTTGTGATGCGCTCATTAAACAAATTATAAAAGGTGAGCTAGTCCTTAAGCAGCGTGTTTTATTTATTTATGGTAATCCACAATCAATTAATATTGGCCTGCGTTTTGTAGAAGAAAACTTAAATAGATTATTTAATGGTCACCATACAGTTGAAGGTGTACCAATGAATAATGAACGAAACCGCGCTGCAAAGCTTGAGCAATACGTAAGTGACTTTTATGCCCGTGGCCAGCAAGGCAGTAGCCGATGTCATTACGACTTACACACCGCAATTAGAGGCTCTAAAAACGAAAAATTTGCTGTGTATCCATTTTTACATGGTAAGCCATGGAAAAAGTCACAGTTACAATTTTTATTGAGCTGTGGTGTAAATACCGTACTTATGATGAAATCACCCGCAACAACGTTTAGCTATTATTCGTCGTTTGTTCATGGTGCAGACTCGTTTACGGTAGAGCTGGGTCAGGTTAAGCCATTTGGCCAAAATGATATGGCCCGCTTTGAAAAAACAAAGCAAACATTAACTGCATTAATTAGCCAAAATGAAGTTAAATACCCTGATTTTAATGCAAGTGAGTTTGAGTTATTTGCAGTGCACCGCACAATTAATAGAACAAAGGATGATTTTAGTTTCCCTTTTTCTGATGATGCTGAGAACTTTACTGGCTTTGCGAAAGGTGAACTACTTGCAACCGACGGTGATACAGCGATTTACGCTGACGTTGAAGGTGAGGCTATTATATTTCCAAATGCGAGCGTAGCATTAGGCCAAAGAGCACTGCTTACTGTTATTCCAATGGATATTGATAGTAATTTCGTCTAATTAAACTCATCAGACCACGACTGGCTTCAAGTTAACTATATGATTACTCTTAATTAAAGTAACCGTATCGTTAACTTGCCACTTATTTAACCTGTATTTGCTTTTGTTTCGTCCCAGATGTGTTGAATAACACTTTACGTTAACGTAAAGTGTTGGCAGCTTTAATTAAAGATAGTGCAGATGTTGCAAAGTTTAACCAGCAACAATCACCCACAATAATAATTTAAAGGGGCACTGTTTTACCGACAACAAAAGAAGGTAGGTTATGAGTAATCCAAATAACGTATCGCTGAATATTAACCACGAGCTTGAATTTATTGATGGCCAAGCACTTAATATTCCAACCCTTAGTATTTTAACTGAGGACGGCGACATTCATCCTAGTGCAACCGCACCTGATATTTCAAAACATACCGCTATTAAGTTATATGAAACAATGCGTTTTATACGTTTGTTAGATGAACGTATGCAAGGCGCGCAGCGCCAAGGTCGTGTTAGTTTTTATATGCAATGCCTAGGCGAAGAAGCCGCAGTTACAGCCTCTGCTGCTGCTCTTGATCAAGACGATATGATCATGGCTCAATATCGTGAACAAGCTGCACTACATTATCGTGGTTTTACACTCGATCAATTTATGAACCAAATGTTCTCAAATGAATTGGATTTAGGTAAAGGTCGCCAAATGCCAATCCATTATGGCTCTAAAGCGCTAAACTACATGACGATTTCATCGCCACTGGGTACGCAAATACCACAGGCAACAGGTTATGCATATGGTCAAAAAATAAAGCATATCGACGCTAAAACAGGTGAGCTTGCAAGCACAATTGATAACGTGACTATTTGTTACTTTGGTGAAGGTGCTGCATCAGAAGGTGACTTTCATGCGGGCTTAAATATGGCGGCTGTTCACAAAGCGCCGGTTATATTTTTTGCACGTAATAACGGCTATGCCATATCTACCCCTGCTGATGAACAGTTTAAAGGCGATGGTATTGCGTCGCGTGGTGTAGGTTATGGTATTAAAACAATTCGTGTTGATGGCACAGATGCACTTGCTGTGTATGCAGCGACCAAAAAAGCACGCGAAATAGCCTCAACACAAGGTGAGCCTGTGCTTATTGAATCGATTGCTTATCGATTAGGCGCGCATTCTACATCAGACGATCCCAGTGGTTATCGCTCTAAGGATGAAGAGGCAAATAATCAAATCTGTCCTATTGATAAATTTAGAAAATGGTTGGTCAAGCAAGATTGGTTAAACGAAGAAGACGATATAAAAGCAAAAGAGTCGATTCGTGAAGAAATTTTAGCAGCGCTTAAGCGTGCTGAAGTTGTTGACAAGCCCGCTTTAGAAGAATTGGTATCTGACGTTTACGATACACCAATTCCATTATTGCAACGTCAGTACGAGCAATTAAAAGAACATATAAAACAGCATCCAGATGCTTACCCAGTAACTGCAGGGAGAATTAAGTAATGGCTAAAATGAACATGCTCCACGCAATTAACTCTGCCCTCGATATTACGTTGAACGAACACCCTCAAGCCTGTATTTTTGGCGAAGATGTTGGTTACTTCGGTGGTGTATTTAGAGCAACATCAGGCTTGCAAGAAAAGTACGGTAAGCATCGCGTTTTTAATACGCCTTTAACCGAACAAGGTATTTTAGGTTTCGCTAATGGCTTAGCGGCTTTTGGTGCGCCTGCATTGGCAGAAATTCAATTTGCTGATTATATATTCCCAGCGTTTGATCAAATAGTAAATGAAGCCGCTAAATTTCGTTATCGCAGTGGTAATGAATTTAATGTAGGTAACTTAACTATTCGTACGCCTTATGGCGGTGGTATTGCTGGTGGCTTATATCACTCGCAATCACCCGAAGCCTATTTTGCACATACACCGGGCTTAAAAGTGGTTGTACCGCGTAACCCTTATCAAGCTAAGGGGTTATTACGTGCCTCTATTAAAGATGATAACCCTGTCATATTTTTTGAGCCTAAGCGTTTATATCGTGCATCAACAGGCGAAGTGCCAGAAGAAGATTATAGTATTGAATTAGGCACGGCTGAAGTAGTAAAAGAGGGTACCGATATTACGCTTTTAGCGTGGGGTGCTCAAATGGAGATTATTGAAGAGGCAGCACAGCAAGCAAGCGAGCAAGGTATAAGCTGTGAAGTAATAGATCTTCGTAGTATTTTACCATGGGATGTTGAAACGATTGCTAAATCGGTTATTAAAACCGGTCGTTTAATCGTAAGCCATGAAGCGCCTATAACTAATGGCTTTGGTGCCGAAATAGCAGCAACAATACAACAAGCGTGTTTCTTGCATTTAGAGTCGCCAATTTTACGTGTATGTGGTCTAGATACACCATACCCGTTGGCACTTGAAAAAGAATACGTACCGGATGCACTAAAAGTGTTGGCTGCAATTAAACAATCAATGGATTTTTAGGGGTTACCATGGCGAAAGATTTTATATTACCCGATATTGGTGAAGGCATTGTTGAATGCGAAGTTGTTGAGTGGCTAGTTCAAGAAGGCGAAACCGTATCTGAGGATCAGCCAATTTGTGATGTGATGACAGACAAAGCATTAGTACAAATTCCGGCAGTGCATGATGGTATTATTACAAAGCTATATTATCAAAAAGGTGAAATTGCTAAAGTACATGCGCCTTTATTTGCTATGGATGTAACTGGTGATAGTACTAGTAATGAAGTAGTAGAAGAGCCAGTTCAAGCTGAAAATCAAACTAATAACAATGCATCTGATGTAGTTGAGGACTTTATACTCCCTGATATTGGTGAAGGTATTGTTGAGTGTGAGATTGTTGATTGGTTAGTCGCAGAAGGCGATGAAATAGAAGAAGACCAAGCGGTTTGTGATGTAATGACCGACAAAGCATTAGTACAAATTCCGGCAAAATATACAGGCACAGTAAAAAAACTATATTACCAAAAAGGTGAAATAGCAAAAGTACATAGCCCGTTGTTTCAAATGACAATTGCAGGCAGTGCAGTAAAGCCAAATGTTGATATAAACCAAGCGGTCGTAAAGGCTCAAACTAATGCCGTCGCTGAAAAAGTTGCCTCTGTTAAAACTCAGCAAGCTGCAAAGGTTATCAATCAAAAAGCGGTTGCGTCGCCTGCAGTTCGTCGTAAAGCACGTGAACTTGATGTTGATTTAACGTGCGTACCAGGTAGTGGAAAAAATGGACGTATTTACAAGCAAGATATTGAAGAGTTTGTAAAAGGCGAAGTGCCAAATACTATTGATACTTCACCGCTTAATAGTGATGCTTCTCAAAGTGCTGTACAAAACCAAACACAGAATCAAAGCGGTGGCGTACGAGTAGAGCAAATTAAAGGCATTAAAGCGGCCATGGCCAAGCAAATGGTGGCATCGGTTTCAACTATTCCGCACTTTACGTTTAGTGATGAAATAGACTTAACACAGCTTATAGCTTTGCGCAGCTCCTTAAAAGAGCAGTACAAAGCACAAGGCGTAAAGCTCACCATGATGCCATTTTTTGTAAAAGCACTCTCGCTAGCAATGAAAGAGTACCCTGTACTTAATTCAAAAGTGAATGATGATTGCTCAGAGCTTACCTATTATAACGATCATAATATTGGTATAGCGGTTGATTCAAAAATTGGCTTGTTAGTGCCTAATATTAAATCGTGCCAGAGTAAGAGTATTGTTGATGTGGCTAATGATTTAACACGCTTAACTCACTCAGCGCGAGAAGGGCGTGTTGCACCTGATGATTTAAAAGGTGGGACAATTAGTATCTCTAACATTGGTGCGATTGGCGGCACTATTGCGACCCCAATAATTAATAAACCAGAAGTAGCTATTGTTGCGCTTGGTAAACTACAGCATCTACCACGTTTTGACGAAAGTGGGCAGGTTGTGAGTAAAGCGATAATGCAAGTAAGTTGGTCTGGCGATCATCGTGTTATTGATGGCGGAACGATTGCTCGCTTTAATAACCTATGGAAATCGTACTTAGAAAATCCATCGGCAATGATGATGGCAATGAGTTAATAATATAATTGTTTAAACCTAATAAAAAACCAGCAATTTGCTGGTTTTTTGTTTTAAATGAGTCTGTTTTTATTTAAGATACAAGTGTTACTAAAAAGTAATAAAGTTAACCCCGTTAGGGAATATAAAAAATAACACTAAGGAAATTTCATGGAACATTATATGAACGCGCTTCGCAGCTACGCCGATTTTTCAGGCCGTAATCGTCGTAAAGCATATTGGATGTTTGTATTGATTAACACTTTAATCTCTATAGCACTTTCATTCGTTGATGAATTAATTGGCTTTTATATTATCAGCAATATTTATAGTTTAGCACTATTGATACCTAGTTTGAGTGCTGGCGCACGTCGCCTTCATGATACTGGCCGTTCAGGCTGGTGGCAGTTACTTTGGTTAGTGCCAGTAATTGGTTGGATTGTTTTAATTGTTTTTCTTGCACAAGATTCACATGAAGGTGAGAACGATTACGGACCAAATCCAAAAGAACTAGCTGCAGAGCCAGCTTCTGTATAAGAAAAATAACTTAATTAAAAAGCTCAGCAATTGCTGAGCTTTTTTGTATATGGCAATTTTAACTTAAAAAGTAAAGGCCATAACCAACGGCCAAAGCCGGAATAGATGTATACACAGTCGCAATTACAGCCGCTTTGGGTGCCATTGCTATTGCTGGAAATAACGCATCACCATCGTTAGATATTGCATTAGCAGTTAATGCACTAAATGGAATAATACCTTGAATATAAAGCGTTGTAACAATTATTTGCGGGCCACAACCTGGTAAAAAACCAATCACTACAGCAATTAGTGGCGCTAAATAAGCGTAATGTGCAAACCAGTTTTTTAAATCAAGACCTGCTATATTTACTAAAATCTCAAACAACATAAACGATGCCACTACCCATGCGGTTACAAAGTGTGTGTCTTGAAGTACTTTAATAATTTTAGAAGGTGGATTACATTCATCGTCTTCTGAGGTTACTTCTTTATAGCTTTCACCTTTAGAAGAATACGCCCATATAGTTACAGTAAATAACGCCATTGCAGCACCAAAAATACTAATACTTGTGCCTGTGTATTTTCCAAATTGATCAAAGTCGACATTAAATGCAATTAAAAAAGCAATAATGAGGCTTGGAATAATAGCGAACATCCAAACGGGTTTGCTTATTTTAATTATACGAGTTGGCAATACTTTAACTTGGTGTTTTTGTTCTTGCTTTGTTGGGCGTAAAAAGTCTTTTGCATGAAGGGCGTTTACTATAACACCACAAAGCGTGCCTACTACTAAGCCAATGGCCATTATGGTTAAACCTTCAGTAGGGCGAGTGGCAAGGAGTAAAAATGCGGCATCTCCCATTGTAGCTGTTAAAACAGCAACAATAGCCCCAAAACTTGCTTGGCCTTTTGTAAACTGGGTAACCACTATTATTGCACCACCACATCCAGGAAGGGCACCTAAAACGGCAGCAAAAAATATTTCTAATACCGGCGATTTAGCACTTAAATAACTAAGTTCTAATTGAGGTAAATGCTCTATGGCGTAGTAATAAATTAATAATGTAGCAGCAACAAATACGCTAACTTGAAAAAAAGCATCGCTTAGTGCTGTTATTGTAATTTCACGAAGTGATGGCACAGCTAAACATACCAATAAAAAAAGTGGCAATAATAAACGTTTATTTTGGCTAACAAAGCGTTTAGAAGCGGGCGTAATAAATCCTATTTGAGAGAGTAAAATCATACAGTGTTACCAATTAAATAAACTTAGTAACACTGTATATTTTAATTAAATGATAATCAATATCATTTGCATCTATTTAAATCGATTACTCTCTTTGAGTTTTTCGATGTTAAACCAATGCTATTTACGTTGAAATTCTGAGCTTGCATTCCACGTTGGCCATTGCTCTTGCTCAGAAATATCAAAACCTACTTTATAAAACAATTGTAAGTCTTGAACAGCACCCGATAAATCCCATTCGTCACGGTAACGATCACATGGTTGATGATAACAACCGCGAAGTACCAAACTCATGCGTTTACGATAATTAGCTGTTTCTTCGTCAGCTGCGACTGTGCCACCGCCTGCGTACATGGCTGGAATGCCCATATTAGCAAATGCAAAGTGATCAGAGCGGTAATAGCCACCAGATGATGGTTTAAGATCGCCTGATATTGTTCTGCCTTGCTCTTTAGCTGCAGTTGCTAAAAACTCATCCATTTGTGACTTACCAATACCAACCACATTCATGTCTTTTACTTTGCCTAATAAATTTAAGCTATCCATGTTTATGTTAGCGACTGTTTTATTAGCTGCAATCACTGGGTTAGCTGCATAGTATTTAGAACCTAGTAAGCCTTGCTCTTCAGCAGTTACCGCTAAAAATGTCATTGAGCGGCTAGGATGCTTAGGTAATTTAGTAAAGGCTTCAGCTACTTCAATAAGCCCAGCTGTACCCGTTGCGTTGTCGTGAGCACCGTTGTAAATTTGATCACCTTTACGTGTTTTATCTGTACCTAAGTGATCCCAATGCGCCGAGTAAATAACATGCTCATCTGGTTGCTCGCTTCCTGGTAACGTAGCGATAAAGTTATACGACACTGATTTTTTAATCGTGTTTTTAACATTAACAGAAGCAGTTAAATCGCCCATATCAACATGGTAAGCACCTTTAGCTGCGTTTTCTTTCGCAGTATCGAAATCTAATCCTGCTTTAGTAAAAAGCTCTTTTGCTACGTCAGTTGTAACCCAGCCTTCAACGGCTACGCGGTCCATATTGTTGTTTTCTTTTTGAAAACCAAACTGCTCACCGCTCCAAGAGTTTTCAACTACTGACCATGGGTATGACGCAGGTGCTGTTTCATGAATAATAATTGCGCCAGCTGCACCTTGTCGACTTGCTTCTTCATATTTGTATGTCCAACGACCGTAATAAGTCATTGCGTCGCCAGTAAATAAAGCAGGGTCTTTTGTTGCAAAGCCCGGATCGTTAACCAGCATTACAACCGTTTTGCCCTTAACGTCTAACCCTTCGTAGTCATTCCAATTGTATTCAGGTGCATTAACGCCGTAGCCCACAAAAACAAGTTCAGAATTTTCTATGCCTTCTTGTGCGCTAATGCGGCTGCTACCCATAACCATATCTTTTTTATATTGATAGTCTTTACCACCAATACTAAGCACCATATTCGAATCAGCTTCCAAAGAAACCAATGGCACTTCTTGTAAGTAACTGTCGCCATTACCTGGTTTTAAACCTAAAGCTTTAAACTGCGCAGTTAAATAATCAAGCGTTAGCTTTTCGCCAGGTGATGAAGGAGCACGGCCACCAAACTCATCCGATGCGAGTACTTTTACATGTTTAGCCAGTTCATCAGCTTGAATACTGTTATAACCATTTGTTACATCAGTAGGGGTAATACTTGTTGTTGCGCAACCTGCTAAAACAGCAGTAGTGAGGAGTGTGAGAGAGGAATAATGTTTCATGTCAGCTCTTTTTTTGTTTTGAGTTGTGATTAGTATATTAACTTCTATTAAGCAGAACCAGTTTTTGCGGTAAACTTCTCGTAAATTATAGGCATAAATTGTTAAAGGTTTAAATGAAGCGTTTTACTCCCCCCGAGCAGTGGCAAATCAGTAGTTTAGAAACAGGTGCATTTGCGCATTTACGTGAGCTATTTAAAGTTAACGAACTAACAGATTGGCCGGCGCCGCAGTGGTTTTCTCCATTTTTAACTGCTATTAATGAGAATAATATTCCTATTACTTTTGAAGATGATGCAAAGGTAGACTTTGGCGATCGGTATTACGAGCAAGTAATTTTTGAAACGGGTGTTGTACCTACACGCAGTGAAAATTGGCATGACTTATTTGGTGGGTTTATATGGTGTTTATTTCCAAAAACCAAAGCGTTAATAAACCATAGACATGTGCAAGATATTGCTGAGCATGGACTGCAACAGCGTACTAAGCATCGTAATGCACTAACGCTTTTTGATGAGTGTGGTGTTGTATTAGCTATAAGTGAGAGTAAATGGCAGCGGTGGCTTTGCGAACACCAATGGAAAACTGCATTCGTTGAACACAAACATGAGTGGGGTAAAACAATAAAACCTTTTATGTTTGGTCATGCTAATTATGAAATGCTAACAAAGCCTTATATAGGTTTGACGGGTAAAGCGTTATTCGTTTGTGTACCTAATGAAATATTTTGTAAAGATTTAGTAACTCAATACCAGTACCTTGACCAAGCCCTTTATGAGATGATTAATACAGATAACTGCTTAGCCGATAACAAAAAGCTTTCACCACTGCCTTTATTAGGTGTTCCAGGCTGGCATGACGAAAACAAAGACGACTCTTTTTACAACAATACAGATTATTTTAGAGCGAAACGAAGGATGCGAACATGATAGAAGTTGCTGGGCTTAAAAAGAAATTTAAGCTAACTAAAGATCACAAAAAAAATAAAATAGACGACATCGATCCTCGTGAAGATAAAGACTACTTTCACTCAGTACGAGACGTTAGTTTTAGTTGCGCTAAAGGTGAGGTACTTGGATTGCTCGGCCCAAATGGTGCGGGAAAAACGACGACATTGAGAATGATTTCAACTGCGTTGAAGCCCGATGAAGGCTCAATAACGATTGCTGGAAACGATATTGTAAAAAAACCGCTACTAGGGCGTAAGTCTATTGGGTTTTTATCAGGCTCTACGGGTTTGTATGGCCGCTTAACTGTAAAAGAAAACATAGAGTATTTTGCAAAGCTTCATGGCATGAACAAAAGCGATATAGCATCGCGTTGTGATGAGCTATTTACATTGCTAGATATGCATAAATTTGTAGATAAACGGGCAGAAAACCTTTCAACAGGTATGAAGCAAAAAGCAAATATAGCGCGTGCAGTTGTTCATCGCCCAGCAGTTGTGGTACTTGATGAGCCAACAACGGGCCTTGATATAATGACAACACAAACAGTTATTAAATTTATCAAAGGTTTAAAGGCGCAAGGGACGCCTGTTATTTTCTCAACCCATCATCTAGATGAAGTTACACTTTTATGTGACCGTGTCGCTGTAATTAACGAAGGTATTAGCTGTTTTGACGGAACAGTAGAAGAGTTTAAACAAGCAGGCAATAGTGATGAGCTTAACCAAGCGTTTATGAATATATTAACGGAGAAACATGATGTTTGAGGTTTTTAAAAAGGAATTAAGAGAGTTATTACGCGATAAAAAAACGCTATTATTTGTAGTCGCGCTCCCTGTTGCTATATTTCCGTTATTGTTTGCCGTAATGGCATTTATAAGCTCGCAAGCTGCAATGGACGCTGAGCAAAAAGTAAATACTTACGCGATTATCAACGGTGAATACGCACAAGAATTTACTGACAAAGTGTTTTATCACAAAAGTTTTGAGCTTTATAAAGGGGATAAAACCTTTAACAATATTGATGAGCTTAAAGCTGGTGTAATCGCTGGCGATATTGATATGGGTATTTATTTACCAAGTCATGCTGTGCAAACATTGGACGATGGAAAACAAAGCCAGTGGCAGGTTGTTTTTAACGATTCAAAATCTATCAACTTTTTATTCGAACGCGTTAAAGAGCTCGCAAAAGAATACAGTGACGTGCTGCAAACTCAAAAGCTAATCAGTTTTGGTATTGAAGAGTCTGTTAAAAAATCTATTCTTAATCCAATTGAAGTCATAAAAGTAGATACCGCCGATAAACGTGAAAACCTTGGCGAAAAAATTGGCGGTTTTTTACCTTACCTACTTATTCCATTAGTATTGATGGGGGCAACTTATCCCGCTATTGATTTAGGCGCTGGCGAAAAAGAACGCGGCACACTAGAAACACTGCTACTTACACCTATTACGCGTACAGAGCTGGTGCTTGGTAAATTTATAACCTTGTTAACTACATCCATTGCCTCCACAACCATAACCGTCTTAAGTATGGGCTGTTGGATAGCATTGGCGCTCGCATTTGCCGATCTTGATTTTATTAAAGCCGCGTTTAGTACATTAGCAGTTACCGATTTACTAATGATATTTGTACTATTGTTACCTGTTGCAGCTATATTTTCGGCCTTAGCTCTGGCTATATCTATCTATGCTCGCACGTTTAAAGAAGCGCAAAATTATATGGCACCACTTAGTATGGGCGTATTTTTCCCGATTATTATTTCAATCATGCCAAATATGGAACTCACTGCTAAAACAGCATTCATTCCTGTTACAAACGTAGCATTAGCAATTAAAGAAATAGTAAAAGGGACTGTTGATTACACATTTGTAGGCTTAATATTTTTAGCCACTGCAATCATTGCTGCTGGACTATTGGCATTTTGTGTTAAGTGGTTTAACAGAGAAGATGTGCTATTTAGATAATTATATAGATTTAGCACTCTGAAGATATATAAAAGGTAGCATTGGCTACCTTTTATATTTTAAAGGAATGATTGGTTGAAACAACTATTTTATAATCTGTGTAAGTCGATATGGGTACTCTCATTCATTTATAATTCATATAGAGAGAGTGTTCTAAATAAAACTAATGATTTAGTCTTTTTATTATAAAAATTATAACGATAACTGATTAGTTTGAGGGTCCAATTCTCACTTTAATACTCTATACTAATAACAATAAAAATTTATGGTGATGGTAAATGTTAAAAAGAAATATTTTTTTGAATGTGACAAAAAATAATAAATTAATGCTCGTTGCAACAATAATATTTGTTCTTATAGCTTTACCATCTCTGTATTTGTTCGATCAAAAAGTAAGAAGTGATGTGTATAATTCAGCTCAAATAGAATTAAAGCGTGAACTTGAAACAAAGAGCTATTCATTAAAAAAACATCTTAAAGACAGTGTTACCGCCATTCGTTTTTTAGATGCTACACCACCAATACAAGGCATTACCCGCGCTAAAGAAAATAAACTAATTGATCCTGTTCTTGGTACGCCAATAGATGTTTGGCAAGAGCGCTTAGCAAGTATTTTTACTGGTTTTATGCAGACCGATGACAGTATTTTGCAAGCTCGCTATATTATGCTCGAAGATGGTGGGCAAGAGATTGTTAGAGTTGACCGAAATCAACTTGGAGAGATTAATCGACTGCAAGGTCTGCAATTACAAAAAAAAGGTCAACGCGATTACATAATCAAAGCAAGCATGCTTGATAAGAAAAGTGTTTATATTTCTCCAATTAACTACAACCGTGAAAATGGACAGATACAAGAACCTTATATAAGCACTTTTCGTGTTGCTAAGCCTGTTTTTGATGAAAATAATAAAATATTTGCAATATTAGTTACTAATTACTTTGCGGATAAATTACTTGAAGATTTAACAGTTGAATCTCCACAAGGGACGCAGATTTACCTTATGAATAATGAAGGTGAATTTTTATATCATCCAAACCCTCAACTTCGATTCCGTTTTGAATTTAATAAAACTAAAACATGGTCTGAAGAATTCTCCACTGCAACTACCATGACAGAGCAAGGCACTTTACCAATAAGTAATTATCCAGTGGCTTACACTTTAAAAAAACGAATTTCGTTTGAGGGTGATATAGCCATGCTACCTTTAGAGCTTGGTGTAAGTGTTGATACAAAAACATTGTTTGCAAAGGTGAATGAGAGACGTCAAAACTTTATTGCAATGTTAGTGGTATTTTTTAGCGTATTTTTAGTTATTGCTTTTTTATACCAACGTTTTATAAACCGCAAGCTGTTAATTAATTCTCTAAAAGAGCAAAACAATAAAGTAATAGAAAATTCTTTGGATGCTATTTTTACAATTGAGCAAAACGGCGAAATTGTTCACTTTAATAATACCGCTAAAGAGGTTTTTGGTAGTTCAATTTCAGGCACTAATCCTGATTTTGTCTCGCTGTTTAATTTAAACGACGCAGACACTAATTGTATACAAGAGACTATTACAAACGGTTCAAAAATGCCGTTTGAAGCTATCTACACAGATGGTTATGGCAACAAACAATACTTTTCTATCACGCTTAGTAGTATTTTTGACGTATATAATAACCGTTATCAGGTAGCGGCTATTTTAAGAAATATTAGCTCATTAAAAAATACGCAATCAGAGCTCGAAGCGTTAAACAGTACTCTGGAGCTAAAGGTTTCACAAAGGACCATTGAACTAAAACGTGCAATTGACCAAGCATTAGCAGCAAGCCAAGCAAAAAGTGACTTTGTAGCAAATATCTCTCACGAAATACGCACACCAATGAATGGCGTACTAGGGATGCTTGAAATGCTCAAAGAAGATGGCTTAACCGATCAACAATACCATTATTTAAAACTAGCAAATAGCAGTGCTAATTCATTGATGAATCTGATTAACGATATTCTTGATTTTTCTAAAATAGAAGCAGGTAAGCTTGATATTGATAACCATACATTTGATGTTGTTACAGTATGTAGCGATATGATTAGCTCTTTAGCGTTACAGGGCCAACGCAAAGGTCTTGAAGTATTTTTAGATACTAAAGATGTAGTAGATAGAATGGTTATTGGCGACAGCCATCGACTTAAACAAATTTTAATTAACTTAGTTAATAATGCGTTTAAATTTACCCACCGAGGTGAAGTAAGTTTAACTGTCGGCTCCAAGTACATTACTGACTCAAAGTTATTAATGAGCTTTACAATAAAAGATACCGGAATTGGTATAGCGACTGAAAACATAGACAAACTATTTGAAGTATTTACGCAAGAAGATTCAAGCACGACCCGCCACTTTGGTGGTACAGGCTTAGGTTTATCTATATGTAAAAAACTTGCTCAGTTAATGGGTGGTAATATTACGGTTATAAGCAAAAAGGGCGCGGGTAGTACCTTTACCGCAACGGTTGAGCTACACGTTGCACAAGAGAAAAAATTAAACACAGGTATAGAGCTTGCTACAAGTATTAACGTAGCGGCATTAATAGCGCGCGATAACGTTTATAAAAACGTATGCGACTTATTGTTATTAACCTGCAAAGTAAAAGCAGAAAACATTGTACGACTTGACTACTTTAGTGAGCACAAAGAGTTTGAAGCTGATTTATTATTAATTGATGATGAGCATCCTCAAATTGATCCGTTAATTGATTACTGTAAACAGTTTAATAAAAAGTATGTTTTAATTTTACGAGATATGGTTACAGATAAGCCAATCAAAACGGTATTACCTGAAGGCAGCCATATTTTAAATAAACCACTCACTCAAGATCAATTCAGCTATAAATTGGCCAGCTTATTTGGTGCTAGTAGTGACTGTATCATAGCGCCACCAAAAGGCTTGGAAGAGGAACAAGTAGAGCCTGACCTATCTGCGTATCATGTATTATTAGTTGACGATAATATGATAAACATTGAAGTAGCTAAGGCGATATTAAAGCGTACTAAAGTAAAAATCACTTGTGCGTCAGACGGTATAGAAGCCTTAGAAGCACTGAGAGAAAACGAAGAGCAAGCTTTTGATGTTATATTAATGGATTGCCAAATGCCCAATTTAAATGGCTACGATACCACAAGTGAAATTAGAAATAGTAAGGCAGGGGTAGATTATACTCACATACCGATTATCGCTATGACAGCGAGTGCGATGGAAGGTGATAGAGAGCGTTGTTTAGCTGCTGGAATGAACGACTACATTACTAAACCAATTAAACCACAAACTTTAAAAGACAAGCTAATTACTTGGTTAAGTTAATCGTTTTGAAAATCAGCTGCTAAGCAGCTGATTTTTTTGGTTTGGTATTTGTTGACGTATTTAAAGGCGTGTTAAGAATAGCTATGTCTGCGCTATCGAGTATAAATTGTGTATCTGACCAATGTAGTAATTCTATCTTTCCATCTTGCTGCTCTACAAGCGCAGTACAGCTCTCAATCCAATCACCATCGTTACAGTACATAATACCGTCATCCACTTTAATTTTGGGATGGTGAATGTGTCCACAAATAATACCGTCTACGTTTTGTTTTTTAGCTTCATGAACTGCGGCATCTTCAAAGGCACTAATCGCTTCTCGAGCTTTGTGTACCCGAGCTTTTACCCACGATGCAAGCGAGTAGTAGTTACCACCAAATATTTTACGTATACGATTGGTCCAGCGATTTAAAAATAATAAAAAGTCGTATCCTGCATCCCCCGCAATACTAACAAGTTTGTTATAACGAGTCGCTGAATCAAAGTCGTCGCCGTGTATAAGTAAAAACCGTTTATTAGCTTTAGTGGTGTGAATAAACTGCTGGTGGATTTCAACACCAAATAATGTTTGATTTATATAGTTTCTAAACGCTTCATCATGATTACCGGGAATATAAATGACACGTGTACCGCTAGCTGCTTTTGTCTGTATGCAGTTTAATACTTCATAATGAGAAGGGTGCCAATAAAACTGTCGCTTCATTGACCATAAGTCAATAATATCACCCACTAAATAAAGTGTGTCAGATTCTACCGAGTTTAAAAAATCAAGTAAGTAATCAGCTTTACAATCTTTGTAACCTAAATGAACATCAGATATCCAAATGGCTGGATAATGTTGTTTTTTACGCAGTTGATTGTTTGTCATGCCCGTCATCCATAGTGTAATAATTAAACACTGTAGATAAATCTAATGACACTTATGAGACACTTTAGCGAAGCCTCCATGACAATTTATACCAAGGCACGTAATTAAATGATTTCTACAAAGCTAGGAAAGGTGAGTCATTGAGCAGCTATTATTACGCATTGCTATTAATCGAGCATAAAAAAGGCCGCATTTTAAATGCGGCCTTTTAGTCTATTTTGAGCGTGCGTGTTATTAACCTTTAACAGCCGCTTTAATTGCATCAATTGCAGTGTCAATATCAATCATTAGCTTTTCACCGGTGCGGCGGTTTTTAAGCTCAACTTTATTCTCGTCAAGGTTACGCTCACCAATCACCAGCGTGAATGGTACACCAATTAGTTCCATGTCATTAAACATAACACCAGGGCGCTCTTTACGGTCATCAAATAACACATCAAGACCTGCATCTTTTAAACCTTGGTAAAGGTTATTTGCAATATCAGGAATACGATGCGATTTGTGCATGTTCATTGGAACGATCGCTAAATCGAATGGCGCGATTGATTGTGGCCAAATGATCCCGTATTGATCGTTGTTTTGCTCAATAGCAGCAGCAACAATACGTGAAACACCAATACCGTAACAACCCATGGTCATGGTTTGGTTTTTACCACCTTCGTTTAATACTCCCGCTTTCATTGCTTCTGAGTATTTAGTGCCAAGTTGGAATATATGACCTACTTCAATACCGCGTTTTATTTGTAAAACGCCTTGGCCACATGGGCTCATATCGCCTTCAACAATATTACGAATATCAGCAACTTCGTAATCAGTTACGTCACGATCCCAGTTAATACCGCTGTAGTGCTCGTCGTCTTTATTAGCACCGGCAACAAAATCAGCAAGGATATTAGCGGCTCTATCCACAATAATAGGCATAGATAAGCCCACAGGGCCTAATGAGCCAGGTTTTGCACCAATAGCAGCAATAATATCTGCCTCTGTTGCCATTTCAAGCGGAGAGTCTACTAATGGGTGCTTTTCAGCTTTTAATTCATTTAAATCATGATCGCCACGAAGTACAAGCGCCACTAAACCACGTGCATCGTTTTCATCAGGTGCACCGTAAACAATTAAGGTTTTAACACCGCGATGAGGTTTTACACCGTAGTGCTTTTTAAGCTCATTAATTGTTTTAGCGTCAGGAGTAGGGAATGCTTTTAACTCTTTACTTGCTTCTGGGCGTGGATCGTTTGGCGCTAGTGCTTCTGCTTTTTCAATATTAGCTGCGTAATCACTGCCATCACTAAATGCAATTGCATCTTCGCCCGACTCAGCAAGTACATGAAACTCGTGTGATAAGCTACCACCAATAGACCCAGTATCAGCAAGTACAGGGCGGTAATCAAGGCCTAAACGCTCAAAAATGTTACAGTATGCTTTGTGCATCGCTTGATAAGTCGCATCTAAACACTCTTCACTTAAGTGAAAAGAGTAGGCATCTTTCATTGTAAATTCACGAGCACGCATCACACCAAAGCGAGGGCGACGTTCGTCGCGTACTTTAGTTTGTACTTGATATAAAGTAACTGGTAACTGCTTGTAGCTGCTTATTTCTTTACGTACGAAATCAGTTATTACTTCTTCGTGTGTTGGACCAAGTGCAAACGTACGGTTATGACGGTCTGTGAAGCGCATAAGCTCAGGACCAAATTCATTCCAACGGCCAGACTCTTCCCACAAATCAGCGGGTTGAATTACAGGCATTAGCATTTCAATAGCACCTGCTTTGTCCATCTCTTCACGTACAATGTTTTCTACTTTACGTAGCACACGTAAACCAGAGGGTAACCAAGTGTATAAACCCGAAGCGACGCGACGGATCATACCGGCTCTAAGCATTAACTGATGCGATACGATTTCAGCATCTGATGGCGTTTCTTTAAGTGTTGCGAGTATATATTGGCTTGTACGCATGTTTTTTCCGAAATAGAGTAATTATGTTCTTTTAATAGAGCTTAAGTTTAACAGCGGATGCTTTTACACTAAAGCGCTAAGTGAGTTATTTAGTTTTTTTCTATGTTTGTTACTACGTTATGCTCGCCATTGACTTGCCAGCGAATATTATAATTGTACAAAGTCATACCATAGCTTTGCTCGCCGTCTTTTTGTTTTTTATAGGCAGGGCGGGGATCTTGTTTTAAAACATTAGCTATAAAATCATGTAAATCTGGGTATTGTGTTTGCGCATTAACAAACTCAATTGCCTGAGGGCTAAATTCAACCGTCATTTGTGTTTCAGGGCGCGTGTCAGCAAAGCCAGCACTGGCGTCAAGCATTGCATCTGAATAGGGTAAGTACGGTTTAATATCGATAATGGGTGTGCCATCAAGTAAATCAATGCCAGCGAGTAATAAGCTAAGTTGTCCATTTTTATATTCAATACCTTCAAGTTTTACGGCGCTCATTCCAATTGCGTTTGGTCTGAATGTAGCACGGGTAGCAAATACACCTTTTCGCTCATTCCCACCTAAACGAGGTGGGCGCACCATGGCAGAATAACCTTTATCGGCCGTTTCATGAAAACGAAATAACAACCAAATATGAGTAAATTCATCTAAACCACGTACAAACTCTTCGCGATTAAAATCAGGTGCAAAAATAAGTTTTGCCTTGGCTTGTGGCACTAAACGAGGCTGCCTAGGTATAGCAAACTTTTGTTTATAAGGAGATTCAATGTGGCCAATAGCCGAAATGGTATAATCGCTCATAGTACTCGGGTACAAATAAAATAGAGCGCTATTCTACCTGCATTTAGTAATTATGGCATTAGTGTAAGTAAGTTTATTGCGTATACCAATTTTATTAAAAATATGATTATTCAAGCGCATTAAATAGCGCACTTACTTCGTTAAAAATTATTCATATAGACCATCTGGTTTAAAAATACTTATTAGACCGAGTGGTTTATATTAATGTATTTAAAAAGGACCTAAAACAAAAAAGGGCAAGCTAATAAGCTTACCCTTTTCAAGCATGTTAAAGATTAATTAAAACATGTATTGAACTGATACAGACGCTACATCCATGTCTGGATCAATATCGTCATCAAGTTTGTAGCGTTCGTACTCTAAACGAAATTGTACATTTGTTGTAAGTGCGTATTCAATACCCGCACCGTAAAATGCATCACCACCATCTGTAGACGCTGTTACGCCACCTACTGGTAAATCTTGTGTGTAATCTGCATCCCACTCAAGCCAACCGCCTTTTGCATATACAGAAAAGCTCTCTGTTATTGGGTAGCCCAAACGTGCGGCAAGCGATACGCCATCAATTTCAGCTTTGCTGTCTATATCACTTACTTCATCAAAGTTTTGATAAGCAAGTTCTAAGCTTAGGTATTCGTTAAACTGAGTACCAATATAGCCTTTAAGCATTTGTGCATCGTCGTCAAAGTCAGTGTCGTTGTCACTGTCTTCAAATTCAAAAGAATATTGACCGTAACCGATACCAGTATAAATACGTGGAGAATCGAAATCAGAAATGTCAGCGTGTGCTGCAGAGTTAAAACCCAGTGTTGCTAGTGCGATAGCTGAAAGAGAAAGTGTTTTAATCATTGAATAGCTCCTTTACAAAAAATAATCAAATGCTTGATTTCATTAATCAAACTTCAATTATCTAATTGCAGCGAGCGTGCCAATATTAAAATGGATTAAAAACACGCCATAATTAGTTCTTTTGTATTGGTTTTTACATTATTTAGCGTGTTTTATAATCAAAGTGAACTTTTGTGTAATCGTGTACTCTAAAATAAGTTGTATGTTTTACAAAGTATAGTGAGTTTTTTACATAGGCTTACTTTATTTAAATTACTAATTAGACTTCGTGAAGCAAGTTTTCTGTTTCAATTGCTATTTCTTTCATTTTTATAGCGTAATTTTCTAATTTAATGTCTTCATCGGTCACTGCTTTAAACGAAGGCACTTCTATTGGGTAGCCCGTTTCATCCATTGCAATAAAGCTGATAACACAATGGTTTGTTTCAACCATATTTTGCGTTTTTGGATCGCCACACCTAACTTGAATAAATATTTGCATGCTACTTCTACCCGTATGGGCAATTTTAGCTTCTACTTCGACTATTTGACCCACTAAAATAGGGCGTCTAAATTTAACACCCGCAACCGAAACAGTTACGCAGTAATGACCACTCCAACCTGCAGCGCACGCATAACCTGCTTGGTCAATCCACTTCATGACGGCCCCACCATGAACTTTACCACCAAAATTCACATCAGTAGGCTCTGCTAAAAAACGAAAAATAACTTTTGACGACGGCATAAATAACACTCTTATTATTAAAACTACTATTAGCATAACGTAAAAAAGGGGCCGAAGCCCCTGCAATTTAGGATATGTTTATAATTTATATGTAAAAAACGTAGTTATATAGCTATACAGCGCATAATTTAGTTACATATTAGGATAATTTGGCCCACCTGCACCTTCAGGTGTTACCCATGTAATGTTTTGGCTTGGGTCTTTAATATCGCAGGTTTTACAGTGCACACAGTTTTGGGCATTTATAACAAACTCTTTATTGCCTGCAATTTCTTGTACTTCGTAAACGCCTGCAGGGCAATAACGTTGTGCGGGTTCATCAAATTTAACTAAATTTACGTTAATAGGAATTGACGCATCTTTAAGCTTTAAATGACAGGGCTGTGACTCTTCGTGGTTAGTATTTGATAAAAACACACTTGAGAGTTTATCAAAGCTAAGGTGTCCATCTGGTTTTGGGTATGCAATTTTGTCAGCTGCGTTAGCATCAACAAGGGTAGAGTGATCGGGTGTATTATCTTTAAACGTAAAGGGTAAACCACCATTAAAAATGTTTTGATCAAGCGTGTTATACGCACCACCTAAAAATTTACCGAGTTTGTGCATAGCAGGGCCAAAGTTACGAGATTGATATAACTCTTTATATGCCCATGATTGCTCAAACGCAGTTTGATAATGAGTTAAATTGGTATTTGCTAACTCATTTTGCAATGCTTCAAAAATAACCTCTGCGGCAATCATTCCTGATTTCATTGCAGTGTGATTACCTTTAATTTTTGCAAAATTAAGAGTGCCTGCATCACACCCAACAAGTAAACCACCAGCAAAATGCATTTTTGGTAATGAATGCAAGCCACCTTTAGCAATAGCACGCGCACCGTAAGCAATACGTTCAGCGCCTTCAAGTACGTTTTCAAATACAGGATGGTGCTTCATTCGCTGAAACTCATCAAACGGGCTCAAATGTGGGTTTGAGTAATTTAAATCAACAATTAAACCAACAACAACTTGATTGTTTTCACTGTGATACATAAATGCACCACCATTAGTATCGCCGCTAAGTGGCCAACCTGTACCATGAACTACCTTGCCAAGCTCATGTTTACTTTCATCTATTTGCCAGATTTCTTTAAAGCCTAAACCATAATGCTGCGGTGATGAATCTGCATCAAGTACAAACTCATTGATTAGTTGTTTACCTAAATGACCTCGGCAACCTTCGGCAAAAATAGTGTATTTTGCACGAAGCTCCATGCCTGGCATGTAACCGTCTTTTTCATTACCATCTTTGTCTACACCCATATCGCCAGTAATAATGCCTTTTACTGCTTCATCTTCAATTATTAAAGAGTGTGCGCTAAATCCTGGAAATATCTCTACGCCTAAGCTTTCAGCTTGCTCTGCAAGCCATCGACATACATTGCCCATAGATACAATGTAGTTACCATCATTATGAAATGTTTTTGGTGTAGCAAAGTGGGGGATTGATGTCGCTTTTTGCTCATTGTTAAACCAATAAATTTCATCGTTAGTTACTTTGGTTGTAACCGGTGCGCCAAGCTCTTGCCAATTAGGTAGTAGTTCATCCAAAGCTTTGGTTTCAAAAACAGCACCAGAGAGTACATGTGCTCCTACTTCAGAACCTTTTTCGACTACGCAAATCATGCACTCTTGTTGTTTTTCTTGTGCTAATTGCGCGAGTTTAATTGCACTTGAAAGCCCAGCAGGGCCTGCACCAACAATTACTGCATCAAATTCCATGGTTTCACGTTCTACCATAATAACCTCTTTATCTATGACGGACTTATTTGAATGTTTACTACGCATTTAAATAAGGTGTACAGCCTATTTATAACCTTGCAAATTAAACGTTACAGACTGTGAATAGTTAAAGGTTATTTTAGGTTGACGTTTACGTCAACAGGAAGTAGTCTAATTTCATAAAATAAATAGGTTGACGTGCACGTTACCTTGTAGGTTTAAATAATTATGGAGTTCCTATGAAAGTTCTCGTACCAATAAAAAGAGTGATTGATTACAACGTAAAAGCACGCGTTAAAAGTGATAACAGCGACGTTGATTTAAACAACGTTAAAATGGCAATGAACCCGTTTTGTGAGATTGCTATAGAAGAAGCAATTCGCCTTAAAGAAGCCGGTACCGCCACTGATGTGGTTGCTGTAACTATTGGTGCAAAAGCATCGCAAGAGCAATTACGCACAGCATTAGCATTGGGTGCTGACAAAGCCATTCACATCGAAACCGATGAAAAGCTCGAGTCACTTCATATTGCAAAACTACTCGCTAAAATTGTAGAGCAAGAAACGCCTGAACTTGTCATTTTAGGTAAGCAGTCAATTGACTCAGATAATAATCAAACAGGTCAAATGCTTGCTGCATTAACTAATCGCGGGCAAGGTACATTTGCATCAAAAGTAGTTATTGAAAATGGCAAAGTAAACGTAACACGCGAAGTTGATGGCGGGCTGCAAACGGTAGCACTTAATTTACCGGCAGTTGTTACAACTGATTTACGCTTAAATGAGCCTCGCTATGCATCACTGCCAAATATTATGAAAGCCAAACGTAAGCCGCTTGAAGTAATAGCAGCAGATTCGCTTGGTGTTGATTTAACACCGCGTATGCAATTAATAAGTGTAGAAGAGCCAGCTAAACGCACCGCAGGAATTATTGTAGAAGACGTAGCGCAGCTTGTAGAAAAATTAAAAACAGAGGCAAAGGTGATTTAAATGAAAACACTCGTAATTGCAGAGCACGACAACGGTGCCTTAAAACCAGAAACCTCAAAAACTATTAACGCCGCAGTAAAAATGGGTTTTCCTATTGATGTACTAATTGCAGGTAACAACTTAAGCACAATGAGCTCACAAGTGGCCAGCATTGATGGCGTAACTAATGTTTTAGTTGCTGATAATAGCGTTTATGAACATCAGTTAGCTGAGAGCATGAGCGATTTAGTTTTATCAATTAGCGACAACTACAGCCACATTGTTGCAAGTGCTACTACAACGGGCAAAAACTTTATGCCACGTGTTGCTGCGCTATTAGATGTTGCGCAAATTTCTGAAATTATCGCAGTAGTGGACGCCGATACATTTAAACGTCCAATTTATGCAGGTAATGCAATCGCCACGGTTAAATCACTCGACAGTAAAAAAGTAATTACCGTACGTGCCAGTAGCTTTGATTTACAAGGTGAGCAATCAGCTGTTGCTATAACAAGCATTGATACAGTATCAGATTCACAATTAAGCAGCTTTGTAAGTGTTGAGCAAACCGAATCAGAACGCCCTGAGCTTACAGCAGCTAGTGTGGTCATATCGGGTGGTCGCGGTATGCAAAACGGCGAAAACTTTGCATTACTTAATGGTATTGCCGATAAACTAGGTGCAGCTATTGGTGCATCGCGTGCAGCAGTTGATGCAGGCTTTGTACCTAACGACATGCAAGTAGGGCAAACAGGTAAAATTGTAGCACCTAACTTATATATTGCTGTAGGTATCAGCGGTGCTATTCAGCATTTAGCCGGTATGAAAGACTCAAAAGTAATCGTCGCGATAAATAAAGACCCAGACGCACCTATTTTTCAGGTAGCTGACTACGGTTTAGTGGCTGATTTGTTTGAAGTACTGCCACAGTTAGAGAGTGCTTTATAGTCTTTAAATAAACAAATTTATTCTGGTTGAAAGCCGTGGTGCTCTTTGAGTGCTGCGGCTTTTTTATTCGGTAGATTAAAGACACAAAAAAACCAGCCAATTGGCCGGTTTTTAGTATTTATAAACATCTTACTAAATATTAGTAAGTTGCGCTGCCTTTAGTACGAGGGAAGGCAATAACGTCACGTACGTTGCCCATACCTGTTACATAAGCAACTAAGCGTTCAAAGCCTAAACCAAAGCCTGAATGTGGCACGCTACCGTATTTACGTAAATCGCGGTACCAGCTGTAATCCTCTTTGTTTAAGCCCATTTCTTCTAGGCGTGCATCAAGCACATCAAGGCGTTCTTCACGTTGTGAACCACCAATGATCTCACCAATACCTGGTGCTACAACATCCATTGCGGCAACAGTTTTACCGTCTTCGTTTTGACGCATGTAGAATGCTTTAATGTCACGTGGGTAGTTTTTAATAACTACCGGTGCTTTAAAGTGCTCTTCAGCTAAGTAACGCTCGTGCTCAGACTGTAAGTCTACGCCCCATTCAACAGCGTACTCAAACTTTTTGCCACAGTTTTTAAGGATTTCTACAGCGTCTGTGTAGTCAACTTGTGCAAAGTCTTTATCTACAAATTCTTCTAAACGCGTAATTGCGGTTTTTTCTACACGTTGTGCAAAAAATTCCATATCATCACGGCGCTCTTCAAGTACGGCTTTAAACACATACTTAAGCATGTTTTCAGCAAGTTTTGCTATGTCTTCTAAATCAGCAAACGCTACTTCAGGTTCTACCATCCAAAATTCTGCAAGGTGGCGAGATGTATTTGAATTCTCTGCGCGGAATGTAGGGCCAAATGTATAAATTTTTGACATTGCAGACGCGTAAGTTTCGCCATTTAACTGACCAGATACAGTAAGGAATGCTTCTTTACCGAAGAAATCTTCGCTGTAATCAACATCGCCTTTATCTGTAAGTGGTAAGTTTTGCATATCTAGCGTTGATACACGGAACATCTCACCCGCGCCTTCACAGTCACTTGCCGTAATGATTGGCGTGCTGATCCAGTAAAAGCCTTGCTCGTGGTAAAAACGGTGAATAGCTTGTGCTAAACAGTTGCGTACACGAGTTACCGCGCCAATCATATTTGTACGAGGGCGAAGGTGAGCGTGCTCACGTAAGTACTCAATGCTGTGGCGCTTTGCCGACATTGGGTATGAATCTGGGTTTTCTACCCAACCTAACACAGTCACTGAGTTAGCTTGAATTTCGTAAGATTGACCTTGGCCAGCAGATTGAACTAAAACACCAGTAACCGACACAGAACAACCGGCTGTTAAGCTAGTAACTTCATCATAATTATTCAGTGAATTAGGAACTACCGCTTGAATAGGATCAAAACACGAACCGTCATGAACGGCTAAAAATGAAATTCCTGCTTTTGAATCGCGGCGAGTACGGATCCAGCCCTTAATTGTTACTTGGCTGTCTACCGCAACATTGCCTTTTAATAGCTCTGAAATCGCTAAATGGCTCATCTTCACTCCAATGATATAAGTTGCCTAACTATTTTATTTTAACTGTGCGCAACACTCGGGCATAAATTGCACATAAACGGTGCTGCACTTGAACCCTGTATCTTACCTAGTAAAGTTAAATAAAAAAACTATTGTGGGCAACTCTTTAAAAGTTTTTATGCATGCGGTTTATTTTTAAACAGTTTTTAGAGTTTAATTGCCACTATTATGATTTGTTGCTCTGAAATTTAATGATTTTGTGGCATTATTAACATCCAAACTAAATTAATATTTATTCACCCTTAAAAAATCGATGCTATGAAACAAGTTTTTATTTTACGAGGACTACCAGGAAGTGGTAAGTCTTACTACGCGCAAAGCCTTGCTGACGAATTAGGTGGAGCCGACGAAAGTCAGTATCTAATTTGCTCAACTGATGATTACTTTAATAATGAGCAGGGCGAATATCATTTTGATAAATTTAAGTTACCACAATTTCATAATTTAAATTTGGCGCGCTTTATAAATGCACTTGCTCAAGGCATTCCATTGGTGATTGTAGATAACACCAATATTAAAAAGTGGGAATTTATAGCTTACTCTCAAGCTGCCGTTGCTTTAGGTTATCAAGTAAAAGAAGTGATAGTGGGTGAAGTAAAAGACAAAGCTATGCAGCACCTATACGCTAAACGAAACTCACATAATGTGCCGCTAAAAACTATAAGTAAAATGGCCTACATGTTTGAGTGGTAATCACTTAGAGATTAGATAAGGCTTTTATATCGCATTGTGTAATGGCATCTAAATGAGCAGTGATTTTTTCATTGCTCCAATCCCACCAAGCTATATCTAGCAGCGTATTTATTGTTTTATCGTCAAATCTGGTTTTTATCACTTTAGCGGGATTTCCACCTACAACGCTATAAGCAGGTACATCGCAGGTAACAACTGATTTACTGGCAATAATAGCGCCGCTGCCAATTTTTACCCCGGGCATAATTGTAGCGTTATAACCAATCCAAACATCATGACCAATTTCTGTATTGCCTTTAAAGGGTAAATCATTTGATTTTGGTGCAAATTTTTCCCAGCCATTACCAAATATAAAAAATGGATAAGTAGAAAATCCAGAAGTTTGATGGTTAGCGCCATTCATTATAAAAGTAACGTCTTTAGCTATCGCACAAAACTTACCTATGATCAGACGATCCCCAATAAAATCGAAATGGTAAAGCACATTTTTTTCAAAATTCTCAGGGCCATCAGGATCGTCATAATATGTATAATCGCCTACTTCAATATTGATAGAAGTAATATAGTTTTTTAAAAAACCTACTTGAGGAAAACCTTCCATTGGTGAAGGATTATTGGGGTTTGGTCCGTTCATGGGGTTTCCTCTTAATTTTGAGTTAGGTATAGATATTAATCTATAGATTTATAAACCGCTAGTGGGTGCGATGTGCTTAGTGATACATGCACTTCGTCGCCTGGATTTACCACAACTTCATGGCTTACTCTGCTAGTTACAACCGTAGAACACGCAAGTTTTACAGCGCACAAGCGGCTGCCACCTTCAAAACGTACCCAAATTACTTCGCCGTTATTGCCAACACTGCTTTGTACAAGTAATACATCGTCTGGTCGAAGTAGTACATCAACGTCGCCACTTTCACAGTCAACGCCATGAGCGGGCGCATTACCAATTGAGGTAGTGGCTTGTCCTTGGTTAAATTGGCCGCTAATAAAGCTGGCTTCACCTAAAAAGCGTGCCACAAAGCGATTGTTTGGGGTACTAAAACAGCGCTCGGGTGTATCGATTTGCTGAATTTCGCCGCCTTTAAGCACACCAACGCGGTCGCCAACGGAGAGTGCTTCTTCTTGGTCGTGTGTTACCCAAATAGCGGGTACTCCAGCGGCTTTAAGTGCGTTTCTAATATCCCAACGAAGCATGTCTTTAAGGGCGGCATCTAAGTTTGAGAGCGGCTCATCAAGTAATACAAAGTCAGGTTGGTGGGCAAGGGTGCGCGCTAGTGCAACGCGCTGCTTTTGTCCGCCAGAAAGTGTTGCTGGTTTTTTGTCTCTAAAATCGCTCAGTCCAAGTAGGTTTATCCAATACTCAGCAGGGGCTGTATCTTTTAATCTAAAACAAATGTTTTGCTGTACGGTTAAGTGCGGAAATAAAGCAAAATCTTGAAACACCATACCTACACTGCGTTTTTCAGGAGGTAGTGTTAATTTGGGAGTAGCGCGCCATTTACCCGTGTTTATTTCGCCTTCGCTAATAGGTATAAGGCCAGCAAGGGCTTGTAAAATTGTACTTTTACCACAACCTGTTGGCCCTACAAGCATAAGGATTTCGTTTTCACCCAGCGAAAAGTTTAAATCGCTTACTACGCGGTTACTGCCATAATCTATAGACAACTGACTTACAGATAGCATTGTTTCTTAAATCCTTAATGTTCAAACTGGTTGCGTTTTTCGCCAGACATCATAATAGCTAACCCGCAGGCAGATATCACTACTAACAATAATCCAGGAATAGCGGCGCGACCAAAATAGCCCGCTTCGTATACACGCCATAAATAAGTAGAGAGGGTTTCAAACCCTGTTGGGCCAAGTAATAGCGTGGCTTCTAGTTCGCGCATTGACTCTAAAAACACCAGTGCTGCACCGGCAATAATACCGCGCATAGTTAAAGGTAGTGTTATGCGAGTAAATACTTCACGTGGGCTTGACCCTAATACGCGCGCAGACTTCACTAGGCTTGGATCTAAGTGTTCAGTGCTTGTTCTAACAGAGCCTACAGCAAGTGGTAAAAATCGCAGCATGTAAGCAATAATAAGCAATCCCAGTGTTTGATATAAAAACGGCAACTGCAAACCACCGTAAACAAGCGCTGTGCCCATTACTATACCCGGAATACCAAAACCAAAGTAAGTAACACGCTCCATTATACGACCCGCTTTTCCACTCAGTGCAGCATGTGCAACGGGGATAGCAACGATAACGGCTACAATTGCCGCAATACCCGATGCATACGTAGAGTTCCATGCAATATTAAAATCAAATGAGCTAAAACCATCGCGAGCTAACCAAAGCGAAAATATAGCCAAAGGCAAGCCAATAGCAAGCAGTAAAACAGGTGCAAACGTAACAAACATGGCACTTAATTGTACTTTACTTGGAAATAAAATTAACGGGCGCCCATGGCGCTCAGGTGCTGTTTTTATTTGTGATTCAACTAAAAGTAAAAAACCGACAATAACCATCAGTTGAAGTGAAAGCATGGCAGCTCGCCCTAACGCAAAGGCATTGTATTCAACATAAATTACGCGGGTAAAGGTATCTAAGCGCATCATTGCGGGCGTGCCAAAGTCTGATAACGTATAAAGCGCGACTAACAATGAGCCTGCTGCAATACCGTTAACTACGCGCGGTAATATAACTTTAAATATACTTTGCGTCATCGACATACCCAGCGTTCTTGCGGCATTAACCATGCTTGCGTCAAGGCTCAGTAGGGATGAGCGAGTTGTCATCATTACAAATGGGAAGGTATAAAGCGTCATTACAATGGCGGCGCCTGTTAGGCCATACATTGATGGTGTTTCTATTCCTGTTAAGGTATTTATTTCGCCACCGGGGCCAAAAGCAGCATAGAGGGTAAACGCGCCAATATAACTGGGAATTGCCAGTGGGGCTGCAAATACAACCAACCAGAGCTTTTTAAAAGGTAAATGCACATACGCGCTAATAAACGCCAGTGGCACACCAATTAAAATAGATCCGAGTACTGTTAAACCCATTAACGATAACGTGTTACCTAAAATTTGCAGATTGTGGGTGTCAAACACTGAGCTTGCATCGCTTGCAAGCACAATTAATACATAAACAGGGGTTAGCGCAACAAGCGCTGCAAGCAGCGCCATTGGATAAGAGGCAGGTATTTTCATTACAATACGCCGCTGCTTCGCATCAAATCTATAGTAGGGCGTAAATCAGCTAGCTGTGTTAAATCTACTTTAGGTGGAGAAATATTAGCAAGTGACGGTAAACCCTCAGGTTGGGTAATACCATTTACTAACGGAATTTCGTACGCTTCACTGGCTAAGTAACCCTGTACTTCTTTACTTAGTAAGTAACGCATAAAGTTAGTTGCAAGCGGATCGTCGTTAAGCGCTAATACACCCGATGCATTAACTAAACAGCCCGCATCATTTTGTGTAAATGCTAAATCTAGCTTGGCATCAGGCTTACCTGATTTTAAACGCAATGTGTAATAGTGATTAGCAAAACCAATATCAACTTCACCGCGTTCAACGCCCATAACAACACCTAGCTCGCCGGCGTATGTTTTAGCACGTTTTTGAATCTTTTTAAGCCACTTAGCGGTTTTGTCATCGCCTTCTAAGATTCGCATTGCGGTTACAAACGATTGAAAAGAAGCGTAGGCGGGCGCCCAGCCAATACTTAAATCGCTGTCGGCAATTTCCATAATACTTGTTGGAATTTGATCTTTTGTCAAACGCGACGTGTTATATGGCAATGTACGAATACGGCCAGTTACTGGTGCCCACTCTTTATATCTAAATTGTGGTTGTAACTGAGCAGATAAATCACCTGGGATAGGTTGTGCAAGGCCAGCATCGGTTACTAAACCAATTGCGCCTGAATCAACTGCCCAAAATAAATCAGCGCGGCGAACGCCTGCTTTAGCTTCTGCAACAATGGTATTTGCTAAAGCAGCAGTAGGACCTCGGCGTATACCGAGTTTAAAGTCTGGATTTTTTTTCTGGATTGCTTGTAATACGTTTTCATACAAACCACCTTCGCCTCGGCCTAAATAAAGCGTTAACTCGCCTTTAAGCTTTGGTAAATCGTCAACAGAAACAGGGTTTGCTATATCAGCGGCTAGCGCACGAGAAAGAGGCAGTGGCAATGAGCCAACCACCCCTAACGCGGCTAGGCCTTGAATAAAGGTCCTACGCTTCACTTAAAATACATCCTTACGTGCTTTTTCGGCTTTTTCTATTAAAACCTTAGCGCGGTCTAATTTTGTTTGCATATCACTGATCACATCGCGTACTTCGTCTACGCTTTTGCTGTTTGTAATGGCTTGTGGCAGTGTTACGTTAAAGTCTTTTTCCAGCACTTCAACTAGTTTTGCATCTTGTTCAATAAGAGTTCCTTCAACGCCTTCAAACAGGTGCAGATAAGTATCGTGAACAATTTCAGTTGCTTCGTCTCGTAAACGCTCAGCAAATTTAGCTACTACACGGTCTAATTTGTGCTTAATTTCATCAATTGTGGCACTTTGTGTCATTTGAGTTGTAGCGGTTGCTTTTACTGTGTCTAACAAGCCTTTTTGCTGGAATTTTGCAGCAAGCTTAACAGCCCCAAGGCCTTGCCACAAGGCTATGTTCATCGCTTTTTGCTGTTTACGAACTTCCTCAGCAGGCTCTTTATTATCAATGGCCATTTTTACGCCATAAAGACCCTGCCAAATAGAAGCGTATACTGGTACAAAGTTAGTTTCTATTGCGCTGTGAAACTTAACTGATTCCCAATATTCAATTAAATCATCAGTTTTTACAGATTTTGCGCCTTTAGTATCGTAGTCGCTTACCATGGTATCAACTTTGCCTACCATCCATTCTACTTCTTCTGCGTAACTTTTAAGGTTAGCTTGAAGATGATTAACATGCTCGCCAATAGGGCCGTTAGCTAATACTGGTTGAGCCATAAACGCCGAGGCTAGTAAAAGGCTTGCACCTAAAGTTTTGGCTGGTTTAAATAGTAATTTCATAGCAAAGAAGTCCAAAAGGTAATTGTAAATGATAGACATTATCATATAGCTAATGGTTAACGAGATCAATAACTACAAACTCGCTTAATAGATAAAAACACTAAATGTAGCGGTAGGTTACAGCAAATAGCGCTATAACCAGTATTAGGATTAGTTATTGAGACCGACTATTAAGCGTAATGCTTGCCCTTAATGGCATTATAAATGGCATCACACAGTGTTTTTATACTTGTGTCGTCACTTATATACGGTGGCATAAGGTAAATTAGTTTACCGAATGGGCGTATCCATACGCCTTGCTCTACAAAATAAGCCTGAATTTTAGCAACATCAACATTTCCCCCAGTGTCGCTTAGTTCAACAACGCCTATTGCACCTAAGGTACGCACATTGGCAACCGCATCTAGTTCACTGCATTTCTTAAGTTGTTGTAGCTGTGTGTTTATTTGCTTTATTCGATGTTGCCAGTTTTGCTCAAGTAACAAGTCAATACTTGCACAGGCCGCTGCACAGGCAAGCGGATTACCCATAAAAGTAGGGCCGTGCATTAAAACACCTGCTTCACCTTCGCTTATGCCAATGGCTATTTTATCACTTGTTATAGTGGCCGATAGCGTCATTGAGCCGCCGGTTAATGCTTTACCAATACACATTATATCGGGCTCTATATTGGCGTGCTCTACAGCAAATAATTTACCTGTACGGCCAAAGCCTGTGGCTATTTCGTCGCAAATTAGCAGTACATTATATTGGGTGCACAATTTACGAACGCAAGCTAAATAATCGGGGTGATAAAAGTTCATCCCACCTGCGTTTTGTACAATAGGCTCAATGATAAAGGCGGCTACTTGGCTGTGGTTTGCTTTAAAGTATTCTTCAAGCTCTTGGGCTTCGGTTTGGTTAAACTCGCTCCCAAATTTACTAACCGGTGCAGGCACAAATACGTGTTCAGGTAAAAAGCCGCTATACAAACTATGCATTGAGTTAACGGGGTCGCATACGCTCATGGCCGCAAAAGTGTCGCCATGGTAGCCCTTGTAAGGCGTCATTAATTTTTGTTTTGTTGTGATGCCTTGGCTTAACCAATACTGCAGCGCCATTTTAATTGCTACTTCAACACTTACTGATCCGCTGTCGGCTAAAAACACTTTAGTTAAACTAGGCGGCGTTATATTGACTATTTTTTTGCACAGCTCTACCGCACTGTTATGTGTAATACCGCCAAACATAATGTGGCTCATATTATTAATTTGCTCAATCATGGCGTTATTTATAACAGGGTGGTTATAGCCATGTATGGCGCTCCACCATGAGGCCATGCCATCGATTAATTGCTCGCCAGTTTCAAGATGAATAATGTTGTGATTTGCATGTGTAACGGGGTATACCGGAATTGGCTTAGTCATAGATGTATATGGATGCCAAATGTGCTCACGATCAAAATCAAGGTCAATCGTATTTTTTTTAATCATATGTAAACTTTAACTCGGTGGGGTTAGTTGACAATGGTACTTCAACTCGTAGACTAAGCCAATATCACCACTGAGAAAAAATAAGAGAGTATTATGGAACTTGCACCTGTTCGTCATGATTGGACCCACGCTGAAGTTAAAGCAGTATTTGAAATGCCATTTAACGATTTACTTTTTAAAGCCGCATCGGTTCACCGTGCTAACTTCAATCCAAATGAAGTGCAAATTTCTACGTTGTTATCAATTAAAACAGGCGCTTGCCCAGAAGATTGTAAGTATTGCCCGCAGTCGGGCCATTACCGAACAGATTTAGAACGCGAGCGCTTAATAGAAGTAGAAAAAGTAGTCGAGCAAGCACGCCTTGCAAAACAAAAAGGCGCGACGCGTTTTTGTATGGGCGCTGCATGGTCAGATCCAAAAAACAGAGACATGCCATACATTTCGCAAATGGTTAAAGAAGTAAAAGAGCTAGGGTTAGAAACCTGTATGACGCTAGGTAAACTCACAAACGAAAAAGCCCATGAACTTCGAGACGCAGGGCTTGATTACTACAATCACAACCTTGACACGTCACCTGAGTATTACGAGCAAATTATATCAACCCGTACTTTTCAAGATAGATTAAATACCATTGACCACGTACGCGATGCTGGTATGAAAGTATGCTCGGGCGGAATAGTAGGTATGGGCGAGCAAGCAAGCGACCGTTATGGGTTACTGATGCAGCTAGCTAATTTGCCACAACAGCCAGAAAGCGTGCCTATTAATATGTTAGTTAAAGTTAAAGGCACACCGCTTGAAAACGCAGACGATTTAGATCACTTTGAATTTATTCGTACCATAGCAACAGCGCGCATTATGATGCCACATAGCTATGTGCGTTTATCGGCAGGGCGAAACGCCATGAACGAGCAAATGCAATCGATGTGTTTTTTTGCAGGCGCTAACTCAATATTTTATGGCGATAAGCTACTTACCACCGAAAACCCAGATGCTGATGCCGATATGAACCTAATTAAAAAATTAGGTATGAACCCAGAAAAGCGTCACGACTATTCAGACGAAGCAGTAGAAGCCTCGCTTTCATCGCAAGTAGCCGACAAAGCAACCTCTGAATTGTTTTACGAAGCGTAGGCTTTTATATTTATGCCTTTTGATTTTATAAATACGCATCTGCAGGCTCGCCAGCAAGATGCGTTACTTCGTAAACGCCACGTAGTACAACATGCAACAGCGCGCACCATAACGGTTAATAATAAAATCTACCTTAACTTTGCCAGTAACGACTACTTAGGTTTTGGTGATGTGGCTGTTAACCTTAATGACTCCCACGCATTAGGGAGTCACAGCTCAGCATTGGTTACGGGTTATCAGGCTCAGCAAAAAGCGCTTGAACAATACTTATGTGAGCAATTTGGTTATGGCGCAGCAATGCTATTTAACTCAGGGTTTAGCGCTAATAGCAGCGTAATTAAAGCGTTGTTTCAAGATAAAGCCGCTGCGCAAAACAGTGCTATTTTTCAAGATAAGTTAAATCATGCAAGCTTGATTGACGGGGCTATGCATTCTAACGCGGCTTTAGTACGTTTTAATCACAACGACATGAATCACTTACGCTCACGGCTCGAAAAATCAAAAGCTCAAAACAAGCTAATTATAAGCGAAGGTGTGTTTTCGATGGATGGCGATACCGCGCCTCTTAAAGAATTACTCGCACTTGCAAAACAGCACAACGCATGGCTAATGATTGACGACGCACACGGCTTTGGTGCATTAGGTATAACCGGTTTGGGTAGTTGCGAAGCGTTTATTACTAAAACGCTGCCAGATATATTAGTTATTACCTTTGGTAAAGCAGTGGCTAGTAGTGGCGCCTGTGTATTAGGTAGTAAACAGTTTATTGATTACATGCTGCAATTTAATCGCGATTACACGTATTCAACCGCTATGTCGCCGCTTATGGCAAGCCACACACTTGCGCGTATTAAAAGCATAAAAACAGCTGATGATAAACGCGATAAGCTAAATGCCAATATTGCATTATTTAAGCAACTCACTAAAAGCCATAATATTGCTGTAATGGAGTCAAACACCGCCATACAACCCATTGTATTAGGCTGCGCTGAGCAAACATTGCAAGCGGCAGATAAACTTAAACAACAGGGTATTTGGCTCACTGCAATTAGACCGCCCACAGTTGCACATAACACCTCACGTTTGCGCATTACTTTAACCGCCGCGCATACCGAGCAAGACATAACGCACTTAGCTAAGCATTTAGTAGGTGCAATAGTATGACTGCTCAGCCAGTATTAAAAACAGACCTAGTGCAAACACAACTTGTAAAACCGTGCCTTGTAAGTAGCGAATTGGACATAGAGTTAAACAAGGAGCCAAGTCGAGAGCTAAGCAAGGAGCTTAAAAAGTCTACTCAAAGTAAGTTTTCAAAGGCGGCAGCGCGTTATAACACCCATGCAAATGTACAAAAACACGCAGCGAGCGATCTATTTGCGCTCATAAAACCAGGTATTAATAAAAATAAGCTTTGTGTTGATTTAGGCGCAGGCCCACTTGTTAATACACATACCTTACAAAGCGTATTTGCAAGCGTTGTGGCAATGGATTTAAGCTTAAACATGTTGCAAAGTAGTGATTTAACCGTACCTAAAATATGTGCAGATATGGATAATTTACCGCTGCAAGCAAACAGTGTTGATGTTATTTACAGTAACTTTGCCGTGCAGTGGTCTGCAAATTTTTCGGCTTTAATGCAATCGCTTTACAACATATTAAAACCAGGCGGGCAGGCGTACATAAGCACTGTGGTAGAGGGCTCACTAAACGAAATAAAAACAGCTTTTGCAGCGCTTGATTCTAACAGCCATATAAATACCTTTAATAGTGAACAGTATATAAACCAATCAGTCCAAAAAGCAGGCTTTACTATTAATAGTGCTAAAAAACGTATTTACACCGATGAATACACAACACCTTTAAAAGCTATTGCCTCAATTAAGGCTATTGGGGCTACTACGCAAAATCATACCAATACGCGCCAAGGGTTACTTACTAAATCGGCGCTACAAAAAGTATGCAGTGCGTATCCGCTTATAAATAACAAAGCATGTGTGTCTTATCATGTGGTGCTGTTATCATTGGAAAAACACTAAATAAGCCCAAAGACATTAAAGGCAACGCATGAAAGAATTTTTTATAACAGGCACCGACACCGATGCCGGAAAAACCCACGTTACCAGCTTGCTATTAAAGTTACTTGCCCAACACAAAAAACAAGCCATTGGTTTTAAGCCTCTAGCTGCTGGCTGCGAAATGGCATTCGATCAGCTAGTAAACGCCGATGCCCTTATACTAATGGAAAGCGCAACAGTGAGCGCTAAATACGACGTAGTAAATCCGTTTTCGTTTGCACCGCCTATTGCGCCGCACATAGCCGCTGAGCAAGTTGGGGTTAGTATTACTGTAGATAAACTAAGTGATGCTTATAAAAACGTAAAACAACAGGGCGCTGACATTATACTTACCGAAGGTGCTGGTGGTTGGGCATTACCTATTAATAAAAACGATTATTTATACGACTGGGTTAAAGCAGAGCAACTTCCGGTAATACTCGTTGTTGGCATGAAGCTGGGTTGCTTAAATCATGCGTTACTAACCGCTGCGCATATGCAAAGTATGGGAATAAACTGCGTTGGCTGGATTGCAAACCAAGTAGATAAAAACATGGACGAGTACCAAGCAAACCTTGATTCACTTAAAGCACGTTTACCGTTTCCAATACTTGCTATAAGCCCATACAGCGAGCAAACTCCTAAGTTACAAATATACAAAAGCTTGCTTAGTGCGTTATCTATAAACACTTAAGTGGTTTTTAAAAAAAAGTTACTTTTTTAGGTAAATCTTGAAATAGTCAGCCTTAGTACACATATAAACATTTATAAATACATAGCTTGCTTAAAGACAATGTTACTAAGGACATAACGACTATATGACGCACCCATTTATTGAAAACTACGCCCCAGATGCGCACGTAAGCGCTGAGCCAAAAGCACTAAACTATGGCTTACCTAAAAAACGCGTAGGTATAATAGGTGGAGGCACAGCTGGCGCCACAATAGCCATTAGACTTGCTGCGTTAGGGTTAGAGACTTATGTGCTTGAAAAGAAAAAGTCGTTAATTGATGGCCCTCCAATGTGCCATTTGCATGCAGGTGGCAACTTATATCGTGAAATACCCGATGAAGACTGCATAGATTTACTCAAGCAATGTATAGACATTGCGCGCCTTTATCCTCACACCATAGATGTCCGCCCCACAGTATTTGCCGTACCCAAGCGCGATGACGACTCACCGGAGGATTTATTTCCGCGTTTAAATAAATTAGTAAAAGCCTACAGCGAGCTTGTAGAGCAAGATAGCGCTAACAAAGTATTAGGCGAGCCTGAGCATTATTATCAGTTATATAGTTATGAGCATATGCTAAAGCTTGCTAAGCAAAAACAAGTAGCCAAACCCACGTCATTAGATGAGTGGATGATACCCGTTGCTAAGCATTTAGATTTAGATAAGTTAAAGTTTCCGCTTATTGTTGCACAAGAATATGGTTGGAATATATTTCGTTTATCGGCCAGTGCACAACTCGCCCTTGCACAGTACAAACACGCTCATGTTTTAACAAGCACCAGTGTTAAAAACGTATCGCCAGTTATAAATACCAATAATGATAAGCAAACACTTAAATGGCACATTGAATACCAATCAGAGCCAAGCCTTGATGAACAACCTGATACACAAGCCGATTCACAAACCATTGAGGTAGATTACCTAATAAATGCGTGTGGTTTTCAAACCGGTATTATTGACGACCTCGTTGGGGTCGATGTAAAACGCATGGTTGAATTTAAAGCCTCTTACATTACTCATTGGCAAGGTGCTGGTGGGCAAATACCCGAAATAATTATTTATGGTAACCGTGGTACGCCAGAGGGCATGGCGCAGTTAACGCCTTACCCTAACGGGTATTTTCAAATACATGGCATGACTAAAAACATTACATTGTTTAATGATGGCTTAGCTGATGCCACGCCAATGAGCGCACAACCTAAACTTCCCAATAAATACCTTCATTATATTAAAGATGGGTGGGACAAAGCTGCATTGCAAACACGTACCCAAACAGCAATTGATTATGTAGCCGAGTTTGTGCCTGCATTTAAAACTGCTAGCACACAAAATAATGCCTTGTATGGCGGGCAACAAATCCCGGGTGATGACGACACTTTGCGCGTAGCCGATGTAAGTTTATATTCGCATATTAGTTACGCACGGGCCGAAAATGTTAAAGCATCGTCAACGTTAATAGCGGCAGATCAAATAGTGGGTGAGTTTATAAAATTAGGAATAATAAGTAGCGATCCTGCTGTAAATCATCACCGCAGTACCCACCAATGGTCGTATCTTAAACATAATAGCAGCGAAAAAATTGACGAAGTTGCACGCATATTGGCACACGAGCGTGGGTTTCCGATTGATATGGCAGAGCTTAATAACAGCTTGTAAAAAGCTGATCTATAAGTAAACCTCATACTTAAATTTGCTGTAAAACCCTTCTTAAAAAAATTATCAATAAACACATAAATAACACTTGTGTTATGACATAGTTTGTCACAGAATAGCGTTAACGTTATGACATAGTGTGTCATAACGCAGTGATTGCTTTAACCTAATTTAATTTTATGTTCGGTGATCAAACCTATTTTTGTGAGGACAATATGAAACGTATATTTTTGTTTTTATTAACTAACCTAGCGGTTATGTTGGTATTAGGTGTAGTGCTTTCAATAATAATGAGTGCGCTGGGCTTAAGCCATCGTAGCCTTGGCGGAATTTTACTTATAGCCACCGTATTTGGTTTTGGTGGATCGTTTATTTCGTTATTTATGTCGAAATGGATCGCTAAAAAATCAACAGGCGCGCATGTAATTACGCAGCCTCGAAACGAAACCGAACATTGGCTTGTACAAACGGTATGTGCGCAAGCACAAAAAGCAGGCATTAAAATGCCAGAAGTGGCTATTTACGACAGCCCAGAAATGAACGCGTTTGCAACGGGCCCAAGTAAAAACAATTCTTTAGTGGCAGTAAGCACAGGCTTAATGCACAACATGACCAAAGATCAGGCCGAAGCCGTACTTGCCCACGAAGTATCGCACGTGGCTAACGGCGACATGGTAACGCTTACGCTAATACAAGGCGTGGTAAATACCTTTGTAATATTTGCCGCAAAAGTACTGGCAGGCATTGTAGATAACTTTATTAATAGCGATGAAGAAGAGGGCGGTAGTAGCTGGACATACTTCTTATTCGATATGTTATTCCAAGTATTATTTGGCGTGCTAGCAAGCATAGTGGTTGCAAGTTACAGCCGTAAACGTGAATTTGCAGCCGACAGCGGCGCAGCAAAACTAGTTGGTGCTGATAAAATGCGTTCCGCCCTTGAGCGATTAAAGCAAAACCATCCTTCGCAATTAGAAGGCTCAATGATGGCCTTTGGTATTGCAAGTGGCAAAGGTGTTGCTGAGCTGTTTTCATCGCACCCACCGCTTGATGCGCGAATAGACGCACTACGCAAGTAACGATGTAAGTTAGTAAATATTCTAAGCCAGCTTAACTGCTGGCTTTTTTATGTTTACGTTAAAATGCTAAAATCGCATACACTGTATTTATATACAGTGTATTATGTTGCTTTATAAAATCGTTACTTTTTTAAGCTATATGTGTTTACGGGGTTACTAGGTACGAGTAAACTAAAATACCTCAAAGCCAGCAATGCAGCTGGTTTTAATACTTAACATTTAATACTTAACAAGGACGGTTATTGTAGTGGAAAAGGTGCAACACACTAAAGAATGCATTATGTGCTTTAGCGCTATAGATTCACGGGCTAAAAAATGCCCGCAATGCACCTCACTTCAAGCTAAATATTCTAACTTAGAAAACAATCCCATTATTATTGGTGCATTAGCACTTAGTATTGTTGGTATTTTTGGGTTTATTTTTTATCAAAATATTTATGTAGCAGGGCTTGAAGACCAAGCACAAAAAAACTTAATCGCTAATGTAAGCCAAATTCATACTAAAAATGAAAACGATGCATTGTATGTTGCATGCATAGGGCAGGTAAAAAACGTATCAAACTTCGCCTTTAAAAATATAAAGTTTAAGGTCGATTTTTTAACAGATCAAAACACGCTAGTCGATACGTTATCAATAACCGACGAAGACCTAATTATACTTCCTAATGACTCAACAAACTTTAGAGTAAGAGGTATTGCGCAAAAACAAGCGGCCAGTTATAACAATTGCCAAGTAACAATAACCGATGCCTGGGCTTATAAATAAGCTATAAATCACTTACAAATTAATTATTAGCAGTTAGCTAAACCACTCGCTTTTTCGTATGTAATATTAGTTATTAACTTAAAGCCACTAATTCCAAAATTTATATAAGCCATTTTCCTAGAGCGATTAAGAATATGGATGATTTATTACTTTAGCAATCATTTATACACTCCTTGCAACTTGCAAGTGAGGGATCGAAAATGAGCTTGATTGATGAAAGTACAAAGGATTTTGGAAGCATGAGCGTGTTGCTTCACAGCGTAGGAACTGATTGCTACCGCATTGAGTGGAATAGCAGAATGACAGGAGCCTCAATAAGCTTAATTCGTGTTAAAAAAAACGAATACATAGTTGTGCGAAAATGGGCAACCGCCCGAAATATAGATGACGTATCAGCAGAGTTTGATCGGGCTAACCAAGCACTAATTCATTTTTTAAATAATGTAGATGTGATTAAAAGTAAAAACGAAAGTATTGTTGCAGCTAAAGAGCATTGCATAAACTTATTTACCTCAGCTGAGGGCTTAAAACCAATTAGCCATCCGAGCTTACCTACGCCACGCTTACAAGAAGCCATAGGCAAAGAAGTCATTGTAAAATCAAGTTTAGGCAACTACCTAATATCAAAAGGAATGCTATTACAGCTATTAGGTAATCAAGCCGAGATCCAAGTTAATCCCGACCACCTTGACGAAGGCCAATTAAGGCAAAAATTTTATACCAAACAAGTTCATGTTTGCTAGTTAATTGCGCTATCAAAACTCAAAGGCAGCTTTACTTTAATGGTAAAGCCATTTTGTTTAAACACCTTAAAAGTTCCGCCTAATGCCGTAGTGCGCTCATCTATAAATGCTAAACCGTAGTGACCTGAGTTATCTGTTGGGGTTACTAAAGTCCCGTTATCGCTAATTGTTAACTCAATAAATTCGTCGCTGTTTATTATATTTATAACCAGTTTGCTAGCATTGCTGTGCTTCATACAATTGGTTACTGCTTCTTGGCAAATTCGGTAAATAGCTATTTCGTGATCTTTTGAAAGGCTATTATCTAACTTAAATTGTGGCTGATACTTAATATTTGCCTTGTACAGTAAGTTTTTTAGTCGCCCTTGTGTTATTGCCTTTTCTAAACCGAGTTCATCTAACTCACGCGGGCGAAGATAATGCATTAATTGATAAACAGAGTCATACATCGAATTAGCATTGTTTTTTAATGTAGTCACAAACGATTGGGTATCATCGTTACTAAGGTGCGACAAAATAGCTAAATCTGTTTTTAATGCTGTTAGGTTTTGCCCTAATTCGTCATGCAACTCTTGCGAAAGATGCTTTCGCTCGTTTTCTTGCACCGACACCATTTTGGCAGCAAGCGCCGTGTTTTGAGTTAGCTGCTCTTTAAGCTCTTTATTGGTTTGCTTTAACTCGTTGTTTTTACGTTTAAGCTCAGTAATTGCAGCGCCTAAAACCATACTGGTAATTGCGTTTGCTAAAATAAATAACTGGCTAATGTAGGTATTGCTAGGCTCGTGCGTAATGCTTGCTTCAACAATTATTAACGCGTTAATTAGCGCTGCACTGCTTACAGCCCCTAACGAGCCATACTTATACGAAAACCAAATTATAGGTAATAACGATGCAAGCCGTAATAGCGGGTAGGTATCTGGGCGAACCGCATAGACAAAAAATACAATTAATATAAAACACACTAAAGTGGCTACTAGGCCAAATAATTTAGTGAGCCTGACTGTGTTAAAACTGTATTTAGAATCGTAAATTAACATAATAAAAGGGGCAATTAACAACGAGCCAGTAATATCGCCTAAGCACATGTTTAACTGATACTGCAGTAGCTCTTTTGCAACCAATACATTTGTAAATTCAAATGCACTGGCAAACAAAAACCACTTTATAGATGTACTTGCAACACAAAGCAGTATTAACGAAAGTATACCTAGGCTGTCGTTAATGCTTGGCGGCCAACGGCTATTTTTAAACACATAAACAAGCGCTATAAAGCAAAGTTCCTGCCAAAAGCCATGAAATAAATCAAACTCCCAAACCCCACTGTATGTTAAACCAAGCTGCGCAGCTAAAGCGCGTGACACAACCCATAAGGTGAGCCAATAGCGTGTTGGAGTGAGTAAGTAAAACGCAATTTTTACGCCTGCGGGAATAAATATCGCGCTGCTCTCGGGTACGGTTTCAAGGTTTTGGCTAACCCAAAAAGCGGCGAGTGAAGCAATAAAGTAAATTAGCCCCACCAATAACTGTTTAACTACCTCTTTGTATGTGGTAGTAAAACTAACATTAGATAAAGAAGAAGCGTTAGGTAAGTTCATCTAACTGTATTACTCCCGCATCAATTGCAATTTTTAGCAGTTCAAACGAGGTAGTAACATTAAGTTTGCTGTATATGTTTGCTTTGTGTACATGTGCTGTTTTAGGCATTATTTCGAGTATTTGCGCCACTTGTTTAGCGTTTAATCCCTTAGAAAATAACGGAAGGGCTTCAAGCTCTCTGTTAGTAAGCACCGTTAATGCTAAATTTTCGCTACTCATCGAAAAATTTACGTCTTCACTAATGTACCTTTTACCTAAAGCGACCGCTTTAACTGCATCTATTAGTTCATCAGAGGCAGAACGCTTAGACACATAACCCAAAGCGCCTAATCGCAAAGCATTGCTTACATAAGGTTCGTGGTCGTGCATGGAGGCAACAATACTTTTAATATGCGGGAAAAACTCTTCAAGGTACGATAAAAAAGAAAGGCCGGTTTCAGTGCCATTAAGCGATATATCAACAATAAATATATCAGGTTGTTCAAGCTCTACAGCCAGCTTGGCTTCTGTTACGCTGCAGGCTTCAATAATTACTTTCCAATCTGGTTGTAACTCTAAAAGCTTTTTAAAGCTGTCTCTTACTAATTGATGATCTTCTATGATGCCAATGAGCATTTAAATCTCCTTTTATGCTTAAAATACAGCGGGGCGGGTAACTAATTACCTAAAACGTTTTAAATGGGTTACCTCACTTAAAAGCAAGGTAACAAAACCAGTGGTTCTAAATTGGTAATTAGTTGCTGGTGGAGATTACAACTAAGATCTTTTTACAGCAGCTTATTATTACTGAGAAAGAATAATATCAGTAATACCTTCGGCAGATAGTATTTCAATCCAGTAGCCGTCAGGGTCTTTAATAAATGCTAAGCCTTTCATTGAGCCATCATCTGGTTTTTTAACAAACTCAACATCGTATTTTGCAAAGCGCTCACAGGCTTCGTAAACATCCGGTACGCTAATACCAATATGCCCAAATCCTTTAGGTTCTTGGTTACCACTGTGGTAGCCCTCAAAGCTGTCGTCGGTTTCGGTGCCCCAGTTATGGGTTAACTCAATTAGCGCAGGGCGACGAAACACCCATTCTGCTTTAGTTTTATCATCACCTTGTGGCAATTCTTGCTCGTAGCCTAAAAAGTAAAGCGTAAACTTCATACCAGGAAAATCATACTTACCTAACAGCTTCATACCTAATACATTTTGGTAAAATTCAAGCGACGGCTTTGGATCTTTAATACGTAACATAGTTTGTTGCATAACAAAGCCCTGAGTGGCCTGTTCAACTTGTTCTGGAGATTCGTTATAATTAGACATGGTGATCCTTTCAAAAATGATAAAGCGTAAATAAAGATATAATGCTTAAACCATCATAATCAACCGTAGTTTAAATTTAAACTGTCTAGGTCAAATCATATAATAAAAAACAAGGAATTTTATGGCTATAACTATAACCACAGGCACCATTGATGATGTAACCGCAGTGAGTGAATATATCCCTGAACTGCTAACAACCATTGATAGTGACACTTTACGTAACCGTTTAGAAAACAAAAAAGCATTGATATTAGTAGCACATAAAGAAGATACATTAGTTGGTTTTAAAATTGGCTATGAGCTATCTAATACACAATTTTATAGTTGGCTTGGCGGAGTGCATTTTAACTATCGTAGATTAGGTGTTGCTAAAAAATTACTTTTTCAACAAGAAAAGTGGGCTTATGAACAAGGCTTTACCAATATACACGTTAAATCAATGAACCGGTTTCCTCAAATGCTGACTATGCTAATCACAAATGGTTATCACGTTTGTGGCTACGTTGATAAACAAAGCACAGAGCTAAGCAAAATTAAGTTTGTAAAACAACTCACAAAGTAAATGCAGGCACTTTATTCATCGTTATTTAACTTAGTGCCATGTAGGGTTATAAGCAAAAGCTAATTGCCAACTTTAATAGCAAGGAACCACTATGTTTTATGATGATATGCAGGGGTTATTACGTGTACTTACAATAGGTGTACTGGGTTATATTGCACTGGTGTTTTGGCTGCGTATATCGGGTAAACGTACGCTTTCAAAGTGGAACGTGTTCGACTTTATAGTCACCATTGCGCTGGGCTCTATATTAGCCTCGGTGATCATTTCAAAAAGTGTTCCGTTAGCTGAGGGCATACTTGCCTTTGTAGTATTAATAGGGCTGCAATATATTATTACGTGGCTTAGTGTGCGCTCGTCAAAATTTGCAGCGCTTATAAAAGCAGAACCCACGTTATTACTGAGTGATGGTGAATACTGCACGGCTGCACTTAAATCACAGCGCGTAACAAAGTCAGAAATTCGCGCCGCTATTCGTGGCGCTGGTATACTAGCCATAGAAGATGTAGCCGCAGTAGTGCTAGAAACTGATGGCAGTTTTAGTGTACTTAAGCAAAATAACAGCGGGTTAAAAACCGCGTTAAGTGATGTAAGCGGGCATTAAATTAATACGCTAATAGTTATATTAACTAAGGCAGGTATATTACCTGCCTTATTTTGCATTAAAGCTTATTTTTATTTAGCGTGCTGCTCTAATAAACTAAAGGTAGGTAAGCGCCATTTAAAGCGTATTGAGGCCATACGTATTAAGTAGCCTGCAACAAGGCTTACAATAATGCTGATGTTGTCGTCAATATTGTAATGGTGTAGCGCTAAGTACAAGCACGCTACAAGTAACGATACACTCGCGTATAGCTCGTTATGTAATACCAACGGCGCTTGGCGACATATTAAATCACGCAGTAATCCACCAAATACGCCAGTAACAACGGCTGCCACTACACAAATACCGTAATGTAAGCCCATATTTAGCCCCACTTGGCAGCCAATAATACTAAAGGCAGCTAAACCTAGGGCATCTAAGCGCATAAAAATGCCTTTAAATTTAACTACCCATTTAGCAAGCCACGTAGTAACAATACCGGCAATACAGGTAATTAATAAATACTCTGGGTGTTGTACCCACGTAAGCGGGTAATTGCCTAGTAATATATCTCGTACGCTACCACCGCCAATTGCCGTGGCGCTGGCTACTAGCACTACGCCAAACCAATCCATTTTCATTCGTCCTGCGCTAAGTGCGCCGGTCATGGCTTCTGCGGTAATACCAATAATATAAACAACGGTTAGTAACATGAGATAATCACTTAAAATACGTGCGTAAAAATAAGGTGTGGATTGTATAGATAAATTAAGTAAATAACGAATGAAAAATCGTACTAAAAACGGTTAATTCAGATAGAAATAGCTAATGACAAAACCTAGTGTAAACAAGCTGTTAAGCTAGTGGGCGAGTGTGTAATGGTTGGCATGAATTAAAGGACATTTGGCCGTAAATTATAAATAAAATAAGTTGAGGTTTAGTTATTTTATCACGTTTATTTTTGAGTTTATTTTATTAGGTAAAGCGTAAAAATTAACGCAATATGAATATTTGGTTGCATGGTTTTAATTTAGGAACGTATAATAACAAGTGTTAATTAAATGGAATTTGCGTAAAACGCAGCTTAAGCAAAATAGGCGGATACATGCACAAAGGATTGTTAAAGACGTGGAAAACCGACAAAGGTTTTGGTTTTATTAAATCAGACACCCTAGAACACGACACGTTTATACACATATCAGCGCTCAAACACATGAGCCGCAAGCCAAAAGTTGGCGACACCATTTACTTTGAAGTTGCTACACAGCCCGACGGTAAAACCAAAGCAATTAACTGCCGTATAGAAGGCGTTGCAGAGCTTAAAGCCCCTTATCAAAAACACAATCAACAGCCATATCGTATGGCCAAATCTAATTTTGCCAGTAGCTTTTTGGGCAAAGTCGCCTCGATTAGCATTATCGCTGTGCTTGGCTTCATCGCAGTAAATAAATACAACCATTATAAAACTAGCGAGCAATTTAATAACCACACACCTGTTATTACTAACGCCGATTTAGCCACCTTTGATGAACAATACCCAAAAACCGTGATTCCAAAAAACACACAAAACTTTACCTGTGACGGCAGGCAGCATTGTAGCCAAATGAATTCGCGAGCCGAAGCTGTATTTTTTATTAATAACTGCCCGAATACAAAAATGGATGGCGATAGAGATGGTGACCCTTGTGAGAGGGATTCACGGTTTTAAAATGAGTGGTAATTTTAGAAATCGATTAGTCAAAGGTTAAGTTTAAAATAGGTTTTACTGTATGCTGTATATAAATACAGTGTTGTGCAATTTATCCCATAACATTATTAAAATGGGTTATAGGGTTAAATGATAAAGGCTACTGAATGGCAATTGTTATTGTCTAATTATAAACGAGTTGTTTGGTGTAATTATCAATAAATTATTAGATGCCGTTTTGGTACGTTAAATAAGTTATTCTGCCTATTCCATCATAAGGAGATGTAATGAAGTCTAGAGATCTAAAAACTATTCACGATTTAATTGTCAGTGATTATAAAATTGAACCAATCGGTAATGGAAAATTCGTTCACTCCTTTAAACCTGCCACAACAAAAACTGTGTACCAGTTTGAGGCAAACGGTACACCTGAAGTCAAAGAAGGTGAACGGTATAATATTGGCTATTATGATGACGAACATGGTAATAAAATAATAGAAACATCATGTTTATCAAAAAACACCGAAGTTAACCCTATGCTTAGTTACTTATATGCAACTAAGCTATCTGAAGGCAAGCATGAAGTTAATAAAGGTAAAAATGATGACCGTGTCAGCCATACTGCACAGGACGGCTATTATTGGGGTAAAAAGTATGCTTGGCGCGAGTTTGGTTTAGTAATATCTAAAGATGCTTTTTTTGCATATTTAAAAGAAATAAATCATCCTAGAGTAGAGTGTATTACTCGAAACCCTGATATGGGGTTTAGTAATATTGGTGAGCCTTCAACTGCGTATAAAGAAGAAGGTTTAGCTGAAGCTATAAGTGCTTTAATTTCTTCTGCAGTTAAAATGACTAAAGTTCGCTTTAAGTCTCCTTTATATTCCAAGCAATTTGTAATTAAGGGTATTGAAGCAATTACGGATAAAAAATAAACATAATATGCGTTTAGAGCGGCACAAAGGACTGTTGGTTAATTCCGCTTTACTTCATATATTATGGTTTCCGAACGCAGAACCGAATTCTTTAAAAGCTTAGCGTTGATTTAAGAAGATAGTTTAGTGATTTAGGATGATGTAGTTGTTCTACAGCCTAGTTTATTACAATGTGCCTTCTGCTAAAGTTTATATTAATTATTTTAAGGGCAAGTGAGTTATGGATTGGAAGAGTGCATTGAAAATCGCAGGACCATCAGCGATAGCCGCTTGGGTTTTTGTTGAACTGATTAAAAGCTATTTATCTACTTCTGAAATTTTTAAAACGAGTATGTATTTAAATTTCACGCTCCTTATTATCATATTTTCTTTTTGTGTAATTATGGGGTGGTTATGGATACGTAGTAGTAATGAAAAAAATAAGGTAGAACCAACAGAGAAGAAGATTGAAAGGAATGAAATTTGTGATAATGAAGTAGGTAATGATTTATCAGTTGGTAGTATAGATACGAGTATTGTCGACAGCAAAATTTCTAAAAACAAGGTAGAAGGCTCTATAAACATTGGTAGTAAATAATGAGTATACAAGACCAAAATAGATCATTAACTCCAATTTATTCTAAAGATATTTCTGGTAATGAAATTAAAGATAATGATATTGGTGGAGACTTAAATATTGGAAGTACGGTGGTTAAAATTCCATCATATAACATTTCAGTGGGAGCAGAGTCTCTTAAGGTATTAATAAATGAACATGAAAAATTGAAAGAAGAAAGCCTCATTTATCTTTATGTTCTTGAAGAGCTTGAAAGTAAAATTACAGATAGCGAGTCTAGAGAAGTAATTGGGCTAGAAAACAAATTAATCAAAGCAAATAAAGCTGTTTTTCTTGATGAGGCCCTTATATCTAGTCAGAAAGCTTCAAAAATGATTTTAAAGTTTCAGAACATAAAGTCATATCAAATTATATTCAATCATGTTTTAAGCCTTATTATAACAAGGTTTCGCTCACATATAGCCCCTTTGATTAAAGATGGTGTAGACGATTTAACTATTAAAACGATGATTAATACCGTTATTGTTGAGCCCTTAAATCAAGAGGTAAGCTTAGCTGGCGGCTATATCACTACTGAGTTAATTGAAGGGATGTTGTATTTCCTTACAGAAAAGTGTCATGTGGAGTGGGTATAATGATTATTTATCATCCAGCTCACGATGTAAATCATTGTTCTTATAGAATATTGAATATCTTATATGGGGCGAAGAATAATAAAGTACATTGTGACATGCTAAAAATTGTTAGTTTTTATTATGTATACCCTCATCTATTAAAACGCATGGAAAGCTTTCCAAGACCATTAAACTATCAAGCAAAAAAAATTAGTAATATAAGTGATTCATTTGAGTTAACACCAAGCCCAACTAGTCTGTTTTTTGAAATGCATTCAACACACGAAGCAGCAATTTTTTCTTTGTATCAGAGATCTTTAATTAATATTGAACGCAATATTGTAAGTCTCGAAAAACAAAACCTTCCAAATGAACTAATTCAGGAATTTAAAAAAGATAAACTTACAAAGAGTGATCTTTTTAAAATCCTTGTTGAGTGTTTACCTAAAGTTAAATTGGATGGGGATAATGGCCTTAAGGCAAAAAGTGGATTAATGGAATATAAATATGATTAGGTCAAATTTTTTTGTAGAGCGCCTAGTAATCATAAAGTCAGGAAGTAGTGTTTATGATGAAGAGTTTCACCAAGGAATAAATGTTATTAGGGGTGATCACTCTGTTGGAAAAACAACAATATTAGAACTTTTATTTTATGTTCTAGGCGGAGAAATTAAAGACAATCAATGGCTCTATCCTGCAGATCACTGTGATGAAATATATTGTCAGATTAATATTAATGGAACTTCCTTTACAATAAAAAGAGATATTGAAAAGGGTAAAATTCCCCCAATACGAATCCAAGATGGTTCTTATGATGTTACGAGCTTAGATAATCTAGGTTGGAAAAAATTTGGCCCGAGAAGAAGTGAATCTGGTGAACGAGTTTCTTTTTCACAACAAATGTTTGATTTGTTAGGCTGGGACAATCATAAGTCTGATGATTATGCCAATTTGACAATGCACCAAATTCTTAGATTCCTATATGTAGATCAAGAAACTGGATCTACAAAAATTTTCCGTGCAGAAGATAATCCTCGTGGTGATAGTGAAGGTATACGAACTGCAATTGCTGAATTTTTATTGGGCTTAGATAATCTTGACACGCATAAATTGAGACAACAACTTATTTTGGCAGAAAGAGAATTTGATAAGGTAGCTGCTGATTTAAATGCAATGTATAAAGTATTAGGAAGTGATTCAGGTTTAACTCTTGATGTTTTAAATGCACAAGTAATAAATATTTCTGATGAGATTGTATCTTTACAGGATAAAGGCGTTGACTTAAAAGCAACTACTGAAATTGAAGTCGATTCTGCATCTAATTACAAGGATCTAGAAAAGAAAGTCGACCTATTTAGCCGACAACTTCAGTCTTTAAATATTGAAATACAAGCAACAACTGGTGAAATAGTTGATTGTGAACTATTTGGAGACTCACTTGATTTTAGAAAAAAATCATTGCTAGAATCAAAATCTGCTTTTGATTGCATAGGTGCAATGAAGTACACACACTGTCCTTGCTGTTTGGAAGAGATTAATTCTTCTAATGATGATACTTGCCACTTATGTAATGCCCCAAATAAAGCGTCTAATCATTCGAATAATTATATGCAAATTTTGACAGAGCTTGATTTTCAAATTAAAAGCAATGCTAAAGTTTTAGGTGATTACAAAAGTCATTTAAAAGGTCTGAAATCTGCACGTATAATTGCAGAGTCTCACCTAAAAAATTCTCAAAGTGAGTTACAGTCAAGTTCAAAAACTGTAGATATAGAAACTCATGGGTTGATTAAAAGATCAAAGAAGATTGGGTATTTAGAGTCTGAAATTAAAAATATTGAAAAACAAATCAAAATAATCAGCGATTTAGATAAATATAAATCTAAGAAATCCGAGCTAAATATCACAATTACAGATCTCCGTGAAAAAATTGTAGCCGCTGCCGTCTCTAGCAAGAGTAGAAGAGATAAGGTTAATCTAGGAATCTGTGAAAATATGTTACCTATTCTTCACTCCGATTTACGAGATAATGGAAAGCCTTATGAAGAAGTTTTCGCGGCTGCGGGGAGTAATGATATTGAAATTGATTTTTCAAGAGATAGAACATTAATAGATGGAAGGGTGAAATTTTCAGGTAGCTCTAACTATATAAAAAAGAACGCTTTTTATCTTTCTGCTTTACTAGAGTCATTGTCAGATCCGCTTTACAGACTACCGAGATTTCTAATGCTGGATGCCATTGAAAATGGTGGCATGAAAGCTTTTAGAAGTCATAACTTTCAACGTTCCATCGTAGAAATGTTTAAAGATAAAAAAGACTTTCAAATAATACTTTGTACCTCAATGGCTTTAGATGATTTAAATAATGATGAATATGGTGTTGGTCCTTATTACGTGGGGAACGTAATTAATGTTTAACATTTTCACATGAAATACTCACTAAAGACAGCGGGGCCAAATCTTGACTTCATACATCAAAGTTTAATCTAGAAATTAACAAGACACCCATCTTAAATTATTAAAAATAAAGATGGGTGTAAGTCTAAATGAATTGAATGTGTGTCATCCCAATTCTCGTCATAAATAAAGGGGTTTGAGTTTTCCCCATAACATTATTAAAAGGCGTTATGGGGTTAAATAACAAAGGCTACTGGGTAGCAATTGTTATTGTCTGATTATAAACGAGTTGTTTGGTGTGATTTTCAAGCAACGTAAGATACGCCGTTTTGGGGTGTTATAACTCACCAAAGTGGTGTTCGATAAGCTATTAATTTGCACAGGGATATATGAATACGCCTCAAATTTCATTGGAACATGGATATACCATTTTGCTACTTGTAATAATTAACAATGACACCCATCTTAAATTTCAGCTAAGTCAGCAGTGCAGAGCAAGTTTTCGGAGTATTAAAAAATGGACTTTGTTATATGCTTAATTTTATTTTTATTGTTCTATATTTTAGTCAATTATATCCAAAGCATTATTGGGTATTACCCTAAACTAGCTAGAGAATATAAAACGGATTTAATTATTTCTGATTCCTCACTTTTAAAATCAAGCAGTATGTACTTGACGAATGTGGCAGATATTTCTCGTGAGAAAAACAGTGAATATCGGACTTGGCTAAATATCAAATCATTTCAGCAAGGTATATTTATAAGCCAAAAACGGATGTTGATTCTACTATTTCCCAGGAGTTTTTTAATACCATGGGAGCAAATTAGTTTAATAAAAGAAAAAACTAATTTTCTTAAAAATCAATATCTTTATAAAGTCGAATGTAAAAAAGAACCTGTTTATATCATTACGAAATTCGATTTATTAAAAAGCGTAAGTAACAAGAATTTACGAGAATAAATGAAGTCAAATCTTGACTTCATACACCAAAGCTTAACTGAGTTAAATCGCTTTGATATAAGCCATTATCCCCTTTAAAAGCGAAGTGCCTCATAGCCTCTTTGTGAATTAACTTTAGATTACTAAGAGGGAACAAACTAGGGATGCGCTAAGCGTATACATTAAACGCAAAACATCGGCGAATTAGCATCTCTAATACACGCCGATGTTTATAACTTATTTAAATGAGCACATTATTTGTAAGCTATTAAGCCTTAGTCTGCTTTACGGTTAAGGCTTATTAAACATATCGCTAAAAGTAACGTTGCAATCATGCCTGATGCGCCAGCAACACCTGATGGAAGGAATCCATCACGACCAAAGGTAATTAAAATACCATTGGCTAACATTGCAGCTGCGCCTGCAAGGGCTGTAAGGCCGCCAATGGCTTTGCCACCTTTAGCTAAGTAAGACAGGCCAAAAACAAGTGCTGCTAACCCTAATAATACTTTAGCTGCGTAGTAAATCATGAATGATAGAGACACCACGCCACCAATTAAAGGTTGTGCGCCTTCTACTGTGCCTGCAACTTTACCAAATGTAGAAAACAAAGTAAGTCCAACGCTTACCTGCACTATGTTAAGTACTGCACTAAACGCGATAGCCGACCAGCCTAGTTGAGCGTTTTTTGCTTGCACCATAGCTGTGCCTGCAAAGGCAACTAATAAAGTAAATACCAGTGCTTCTAGTCCCCAAGCAACCTGCCTTGAAAAACTAATTTCAGCACTGTAAAGGGCTGAATAAATACCCTGTGATATCGCCAATACCAACAATAACGATGCTGTAATTAGGGTGGTGCGTTTATGTGTAAATTCCATTATGGACCTCTTTTGATTTTATATTTGACGCTTTCAACAGCTGTTGCGGATTTGAATGTATCAAACTGCTTAGTATTTGTATTAAATAGCGTTTATCGTTGTAGGTATAAGACAGGTAAAGCGAGTAAATTATTTCACTTAAACCTATAAAAGTATTAATTAATAACAAACAGGCTCAGGCTTTTAATTAAACCTAAATTTGCAAAGCTGCTTTGGTTTAGCCATGCATGTATCTAAAAGCGCAGTGCCTCATGCCCTCTTAGTAAATCAACATTTGATTACCAAGAGGGAACACATTTTGAGTATGTGGTTAAACGGCTTATTACTTAAAGCGTTAAGATAAAAACGTAAAATGAGACCAGTCACTTAACGCTGTAATAGTTTGTTCTGTGGGAGGGGCAACATAGATTAAACCTGCAATGGCAATAATTGAAGCTAGTGTAATTAACTTATTATCAAAGTCAGCTATTTTTAAAGCGGTGCCGAAAGAGCGTTTAATTCTGACATTACTTAAATCTACACTGTAAATTTCATCCAGCAATAAATGAATTAATCCACCTAATAAAATAAACCCACCCGTTAACCAGGCAAAGACAGCTGCTTGTGTGGTTGATTGGTCATTCAGTTTCCATGTTACTTGAGTCGTTAATAGCGCGCATAACAGTATAAATAGTAAAGAGTGGCAACTACCTCTATGTACTGTGATCCATTCAAAAATTGGTCTAATAATATATTTCATAAACCCGTACACCAATAACGGTACTACGATTAACTCGATAAAGCTAATTTCAATAATGAGCTCGGTGGTTATGTAATGCAGTACCAGTAATACAGCGCTGAGTGCGAATAAGTTAAAAATAGTATCGAGTGATGTTGAGTTATCTGAATCTATGTCGGGTAATAAGCCGCCGATTGAGCCTAAAAACCATAACCAGAGTGCGCCCTTTAATTCAATATGTCCTGCAGATAATAAGGTGGCTGAGGCTAAGCCTGTGATGATTACGGCAGTATTAAGATGAGTATTGAAGTTTGCCATTGTATCTCTTGATGGGAAAAAGTAGGGCATTCTATCAATTGAAAAGTTTATTGTTCAATGTTCTTTAAAAATTGGGCTTAAATAACCTTGGCTCTGCTTATAAATCACTCTCTAGTAGCCATTTTTAGTGCTAACTACGTTGAAAGAGCTCAATTAACCATCTTACTTTTTAAACTCGTCATAAAATGCAATTTGCCCTCGACCTGTTTCTTTTACGTGGTAGAGCATTTTGTCACCATTGATCATTAATTCGAGTAGTTCATCACCATCATTAGGGCCTACTGCAATACCAATGCTTGCACCCACGGCGCATGTTTTATTTTGTGAAATATAAATGTCTTGTTGTAACTTGTTTAGCAAAGCGATTGATTGCTCACGCGTTGCTGCTTTGTTGTAGGTATTAACCTGCCTTGCAACAATAAACTCGTCACCGCCTAGGCGGATGCATATGTCGGTTTCTTGGTTAAAGTGCTTTTTAAATCGGTGTGCTATTTCAATAAGTACTTTATCACCTGCTTCGTGGCCGTAGGTGTCGTTAATGGGTTTAAACTTATCTAAATCAATCATCATTAGTACTAGGTGCTGATTGTGTTTAATGCACTCGCGCAGCGCTTTTTTAAGGCGTTTTTCACCGGCTCGGCGATTAAGTAGGTCGGTAAGTGGGTCGTGATCGGCTTCAAAGCGGGTTTGCTGTTCGCGTTCTGCGCGCTCGGTTACATCGTGTAAAATTACTTCTACTAGCTGCTCTTGTTTGGGGTTTCGTTTGGTATCTCTTTGGTCTGTTAACCTTACAAATAAACAATGAAACCATACCGTTTTATAGCCAACTTTACACTCTACATCTAAGGTGGTTTGTGGTGGGTTTTTAGCAGAGCGAATATCTGCCAGTAGGCTTTGTAATTCGTCTACATTGCTAAGTAACTCAGGAAAATGCAAGGTTGGTAATTCTTCTTCGCCGGGTACGGTAAAGTAATGTTTAAATGCAGGGTTAAAGGTGGTGATAATGTTTTTGTCATCGAGTAAGCAAATACCTGCGCTGGCTTGTTCAAAAATAAGTCTAAACTTAGCTTCTAGCTCTTGAGTTTTTTTACGCAGTGTTTGCTCATTACTAATAGTTAAATGTAGCTCGTGCATTAAGGCATTTATACCTTGGGTTAAACGGCTTATTTCGTCCCGTTTGCCTTGCTTGAAGGTTAGCATTTTTAGGGTTTCTGGCTCGCTTGGATTTATTTTAGCAAAGCTGTCGGTTAGGTTTTGAATTGGCTGTGTAAGCCAGCGCTGAACTACCAGCGATACAAAAAATGCGATAACAATGGATTGAATCAGCATTAAGATAAATTCTTTTATAAGCGCTGACTGTGCTTGTTGTTCAATAAAGTTATCGTCTGGGTATATGGCGAGTACACCTATAAAAGTGTCTTCTATAAAAGGGTGAACTAATTTAATTAAAACAGCTTCATTTTTTTTGTTAGTAGATCCTTTTGCTATAAATAAATCCATCTCTCCTTTAGGGTTTACTTCTCCTTCTAGGCTTGCGCCTTGCACTAAGTCGTTACTGAGTAGGCCGTTAATAATTTCTTGGCTTAATTCTTTGTCATTTAAGTAAGCGGCAATAGCGGCTGTTTTTTTCATTGTTTGCGCTAACTGTTGAACGAGTAGGTAATTTGTGTTTTTTTTCTCTTTAAAGCCTGAGTAATAAGAGAGCATAGACGAGACTAAAGAGACAACAATAGCAACTAACGCAATTGATATAGCGACGCGTATGTAGAGTTTTTGGCTAATAATTTTAATCAAATGTGTATACCACTTTTACTGCATCTGTAACTTGCGATAGCGGAATATAGCCAATTGCAAATTGTGATGCTGCTATTTTATTTATTGCGTCTTCTACCGATGTTGAAGGCGTGGGTGGCTTTGCGCGCCCTGAAAATAAAAGCCTTGCCCAATACGCATTTATTTTTTGCTCGTCTTTATTAACCAGTTTTAAGTAAAAGTCGTTTTTTAATGTTGATTGCGCGGGCAAATCAAGCGGTTTTGAGGTTTCACCATCAGGGAAAGTTAAATACCGGCCCATGTATATATCAATAATTTCTCGTTTTGATAATGCGTTAATCGCATTGCTTTTATTAACCACGACTACAAACTCTGTAGATTTAGCATAAAAGCTCATAAAAAGCAGGCACAAAGGCAGCAATGCAGTTATAAAAAAGTTGCGAGAGCTCATCATTAAAACACCATACTAGCATTTAGACTAAGTATATGTACTTTGTGGCCCTCATCAACATCTGAAGGGTTGCTAAGACTCCATAAGCCAGCGCCTTGAGGCTTAATATCAAAGCGGTCTAACTGGGCTTTTAATGCTATGCGTTCAGACAGTTGCCATTTTACGCCTACGTTAATTGAGTGTTGGTGAACATTGGTAACTTTAACAGCAGACTGACTGGCAACTGCGAGTTGTTGTATAGGCACTGAAAATTGCTCGGGAGTGCTTGGCGGAAAAGCAGGATCGTTTACTTTTATTACGTCATGTCGGTGTTTAGCCGCTGTAAAACCTGTATAAAATATTGCGTTATCTACACGGTAACCTGCACTAATGTAGCCACTAAGAACTGACGGAGCAACTATCCAATCGGATTCTGAAATACCCATCTCAGATTGGATTAGCCAATTGTTGTGATCGTAAGTAAGCCCAAACGCGGCGTATTCTATACTGTTACCTTTGGTGTTAAATTTGTTTGATATTTTTTGCGCTTGCGGCCATATACTTTGTGGTATTGAGTTGAGTGCGGCTAAATACTCATCTAAAGAGGTTAACTTATAATCTCCAAAGTCTGACTTTGATAATGAAAAACGCATAGTCCAAGCATCTAAAGAGTAGGTTGCGCTAAAAGTTGTTAAGTTATCAAAATCAATAAAAAAGTCGTCATTATAGGCTTGTAGCTTGGCTGTTGTACTACCATAAGCAAGTTTTAAACGTAAAAAACCGTCGTTAATTGCTTTGCTGTATTCCACATCTACACCATCGAAATTTCCTGCAATGTTTGCAAACGAGTAGTGCGAATGAGGCGGGCGCACCCATAAATAGGCATATCCTACGTAAGGGTATTCCGATAGTAAGTAAAGGTCGCTATTTAACCTGCCTGCACGAATAGCCCAATGACGGGTAGGGCGATAACGCGCAAAGGCGAGCTCTAAAAAATTATCAAAGCTTTTAAAGGCATGATCTTGAATAACTACTTGAAACACAGAGTCCCAATTTTTTGAGAGTGATATATTAGCCTGCCCACCTAAAATTGAATCTCGCGTTGCCGAAAAACCAGATTCGTTGACATTTGAATAACTCGATGCAAAGCCAATATCTGAATCGTCCGTGTAGCTGAGTGTTAAGGATGCAAAACCGCTAAATTGCACGTCTATGTCGTTTGCATAGGTTTTATTAGCAGCAGAAATTGCCAATATTGCTATGGCAATTGTACCTCGGAACAACATGTTAGCTCGTATTTTTATAAGGTAGATAGTAAAAAGATAGCACAATTTATTAAATTACCAACTTAAGCATTACAGTGGCTTATCAATTAAATACAAAAAAATATGAGACCCCCCCTAAATTTTGTACTATGTTAAGCGAAGTACTGGGACATAAGAAAATCAAGGCGGAAAATTTGTGTTATCTATTGTTATAAGTGGCGACAATATAGATCATGAATAGGGCGGTTTTTTGATATTACTAAACTTAAAACGTGTTGGTTACTGGATGAGCTTTATTTTTATAAGGCTGCTTAAATTAGGCAGCCATTTGTATTTAAAACGTTAAAAGCGCTGACTTAAAACGGTGCATAGCCATCATTTGGTTTATTTGGGTTAGTCCAGCGCTGTTTAGCATCAACAGGAATGCGTGGTGCACCTTGTGCTGGTAATCTACCGCGCTCCCCATACAACCACAATACAAAGTTAGTTCGCTCGCCACTGGTAATAGGCTTGGAAGCGTGTGCAATATTGCCTCGATGTAACATGGCAGTACCAGGCTTAAAGGTAAGTGATTTAATGTCACCTGTGTACGGGTGATAAAAGTCCACTTGTGACCCTGTAAACTCTTCGCCTGGTAAGTTTAAGTTAATGTTAAGCATTACAGCTGATGCGTCGGTATGTGGGCGAATTGACGAATCTGTATTTGGCTCATAATAAATTGAAAAGCCAAATGTTTGTGTATCAAACCCCATAACTTCCGGGAACAGCATACGTGAAATAGGGCGCATATAAGTGTTTAGTATTTCGTTATAAAATGCTTGAAAGCTTGGCGCGGCTAAATAACCTTCTGATCGGCTATCAAGCATGGCACCACGGCGATTTAACACTATGCCGTATGGTGGGCGCATAGGAATTTGCGAATTCCATATTTGTTCTAAATATCCGCGTAATACTGCTAGGCGCTCAGGATCAAAAAATTGAAATTGAAACACATCAGGCGCGACTTCATGTAACAACGCTTTTACGGCTAGCTCTTTTGATGGATCTTCCCATGCTTGTTTTACTGCTTCACGCAGGTTTTTATCAAGTAGTGTGTCGTCTAGCGTAAACGTTGAGCTATCTGTTGATGTTGCTTCCCATTCGCTCCACGCGTTTGTAATTAGGTCAGTGTTGTTTATCCAAAAGTTTTGTACTGCTGGTTCACGGTAAAGCATGGCTTGTCGTGTTGGTAACTCTAGAGCACGCGCTAGTTGTAATTGGTTGCAAACATTTTGTGTAACTCCAGTTGTTGAATTTCGTTTATATCAATCTAGGAGTGCAATTTATTGTATTTGATTTAGTAGATAAACAGCCTGCTTTAGGAAACAGAATATACTATTTATTGATAATGAATCCTAAAACTTAGTATCTTAAGTCAAGCAGTGCTGTCCACTTAAAAGCGAAGTACCACGTATCCTATTTTCTATTTAAGCACTTAGCTTAATTACAAAGGCTTTATGAAATAGACGGTGTATAAATAAACCTTTATTATAAATCCCCTATTTTGGCTATGTTATAGCTAGGAATTAATAGCAATATAAAATGGAGATTAATTGTGGAAGATAAATTAAAAGAAAAAAGTGTGACACAGAAATTTTTTGGTGAATATTCTTGGATGTATCAAGTTTCAGCGTTTCTTGCTTTTATTATGGTTATTTACATTAGCTTTAATGGAGAAGGAAATGTTTGGACACAGCTTGTGAGAGGTGATTTTAATTCTGCTTTGCTTATTAGCATTGTGGGTTACTTATCTGAATTTAGATATCGATTTATTAAAGAATCTCGCAATAACTAAAATATTAAAAAGCTGATAATTAAATCAGCCTTTTAATATTTTACAGTGGATCACCTGATTAAACGCGATTAATGGGTTGTTCTGTCGCCCCAAATTTCTTCTAGGCGGCTGTCGCGACCACAACGCCAACGATAGGTGTTGTATCGGATTGGATTGTTTTTGTAATAATCTTGATGAAAGCTTTCCCTCCCTTTTATAGGGTAAAAGGTGCTTGCGTTTAGTATAGGTGTAACCACAGTTTGGTTAGGAAACTCGGCAGCTACTGCTGCTTTTGTTTTTTCGGCTAATTTACGTTGTTCGTCGTTTTGTACAAATATAGCGCTTAAGTAACTAGGGCCTTTATCACAAAATTGGCCTTTGGCATCAAAAGGATCAATATTAACCCAGTAATGATCAAGTATACCCTGATAGCTTACTATTGCTGGATCGTATGTGATTTCTACGGCCTCGTAATGGCCTTTATGATTACCATTGTATGTCGGGTTTTTAAGTTTACCGCCAGTAAAGCCCGATATTACATCGGTTACGCCTTCGAGCTTTTCAAAGTCACTTTCCATACACCAAAAACAACCTCCAGCTAGAACGGCTTTTTCGGTTTTTTCTGCATGGGAAAATGTACTAAACAAAATAACGGCAGATGTTAATGCAAGCGTAAGTGATTTTTTCATAAAATTATCCATCTGTACTATGAGTTTATAAATACTTATAAAGTTAGACCCGCTAAGTGCTAATACAATTTCATTGTAGAGGGCTGGCCAACTTATCTATGGTGAAAAATATTGTGCTTTGACAAGTTTTATAGGGATAAGGCTAGTAACAAGATCACTATTTAAGTTAGTAGCACGGTTTAATTGGGTTAGCCAAGTATGCGTTATTTAATGGGGTGTTGAATTATGCTTACGTGTTCATTAAAGTGACAACATTCGTGATATAAATTAGCAGGTGATAAATGAACCAGTTAACAGAAACATCAATAAGCTGCCCTTATTGTGGAGAAAGTATAGAAGTATTACTTGATGCAGCAGATATTGATGAGCAATACATAGAAGACTGCCAAGTATGCTGTAAGCCTATTTCGTTTGTGGTATTTGAAAATGATGACGAGCTAAACGTTAATGTTTACAGCGAAGACGATGCATTTTAACTCGTTAATTAGATAGTAGGCTGCAAAATTGCAGCCTTTTTACTGTGTATGTGTTTGGTTAGCTATTTTGCTCACGCGCTAATTGGTTAGGAAGAAGTTCTTCTACTATTTCGCGTGCTGGAAGTGTATAGCGTGTGCCGTCAAACATTACTGAGGTAAACTCGTTAATATTAGTAATGCCTGTTAAGGTCCAGCCTTCGCCGCGCTTTGGGCAATATACTGTGGTAGTGGGTTGTATTACTTTAAAATCGTCACTCATTACGTTATCCACTCTTTTTGCTAAAGATAATGCTTGTTAATAGGGTATGGTAAGTTAATAATGCGTGCCCATAAAGAGCTAATTTAACTAACCACTTAAATAAAATGTTTAACACCACAAAGCTTGAGCGCGTTACGCTACGTTTAGTTACCCACAAACACGCAGCGTGTTTATTTAATATTTTAAATCACCCGCACGTGTCAGAATTTAACGACTACGAAACACCACTTAGCAAAACGCAAATCAAGCAATTAATACAAGATGATATTAGTGCATATTACGAAGGCGAAGTGATTAGAGTCGCAATTGAACATAATATATCTGGAAAGTTAATGGGTACTTGTGGGCTTTATAATTTAACCCCGTGTAAAAGTAGTGCGTTTATAGGATTTGAGCTGCATCCTGACTTTTGGGATAAGGGCGTAATGTTTGAAGTGGTGACCGGTTTTATTGAAACCCTAGTTAAGCATATTCCGCTTAAACATTTGTCTGCTGAGGTGAGTGCACATAATGCACGTTCCCATAATTTACTTATGAAGCTAGGTTTTAGTTTAAGAGAAAATTCTATTTGGCATAAATCACTTTAACTCAAGGCGGCAATTATAAGTGCTTACCTTTTTTCAATCCTCAATCCTTAAAGCTCAGTAAATAAAATACAAAAAATAGCGGCTTTCTATTATAGTTAAGCGTAAGTAAATGAATTTGTTACCCGTGTTTTATTAAACATTTACGCTTAACAAGGATTTTATATGCTAGAAAAACTCTCTCAAGATGCGCTTGTAATTTGGGCGACCATTGACCCAATAGGCACTATGGCGCTGTTTGCTGCGCTTACTTCTCATTTAACTGATCAACAACGCCGTAAAACTGCATTTAAAACGGTACTTTATGCCGGGGGCGTATTATTGGGTTCTATTTTAATAGGGCAACTAATACTTAATGCGATGGGAATTAGGTTGGTGTCGTTTCAGTTAGGGGGCGGAATTATATTGTTTTTGTTTGGCCTGCAAATGATTTTTGGAAACGATTCTAACAAAGCCAAACAAGACCCCGACCACGATATAGCGGTGTTTCCGCTTGCTATACCTGCAACGGCGACTCCTGGCGCTATTTTGGCGGTAATACTACTTACCGATAACCACATACACCCAATTACTACTCAAATAGGCACAGCGCTTGTTACACTTGGTGTGTTGGGTATTACATTAATACTGTTGCTGCTTTCGGGTAAAATTATTAAGCTAATTGGTACTGGCGGCGCGTCTATTTTAACGCGAGTGATGGGCATGATTTTAGCCGCGTTTTCGGTTGAGCTTATTATGACTGCGCTGGAAATAAAGCAATGGGTTAAGCTCGATTAAATAACTCCTAAACATTGAAAGGAATGCCGTATGGCAATAAAAATAACAAAACACTATATTATTAATTTAAGTTTAGCCGTAGTCATTTTTGCTATTGGTATTTTAGCTATACGCTATTACAACCATTATGTATCGGCCTATACAGATGTAACAATTAACTCAAGCGTGCTTAATGAGTCGCGCAAAGTGTTTATAAGATTGCCCGCTAATTATAATCCTAAAAAAGCGTATCCGTTAATTATTAAAACCGATGGTAACTTTAATTTAGATACATGGGATAAAGCACTTACAAAACAAGCTAAGAGCAAAAAAGGGGATAAGGCTATATTGGTGTCTATTCCTAATTTGTTTTTTACAGATACACGTAATCGCGATTTAGTACCTCCTTATGCCCGCCAAGATGTAAATACACAAGCGCGTCCAGAGCATGAAACACTTATTGAACCAAATGGTGAAGCCGACAAGTTTTTAGCGTTTATTGAAACTGAGTTACTCCCTTATTTATCAGCAAAATATAAGCTTAGTAATAACCGTGTATTAAGTGGTTTTTCGGCAGGTGGTAGCTTTGTACTTTATACACTGCATACAAAACCTGAACTGTTTAATGGCTATTTTGCTTTTAGCCCTGCGGCTTGGTATGACGATATGACCGTAGTTAATAATTTAGAAGCGTTTTTAAGTGCTCAAGATAACAAAGTTAAGGCGCCTACTTATTTATATCTTTCGGTGGGTGGGGCAGAGCATCCGTTAATGTTAAAAGCGTTTAGTAATTTAGAGACCGTTTTAACAGCCAACCCTAACAATAACCTTGTGTGGCAAAGTGCTATAAACAAAGGTGCTGAGCATTCAGATAATCCATCAATTAGTGTGGCTAAGGCATTAGCTGGTTATAGTACGTTTATTAAAAAGTAAGCTAGATAGATTTAAGTGTTGACTGTATGCATATACAGTTAACACTGTTTTGTGTATTTAGAATGCTTAATCAGCTTTATAACAATTTACTTAGTTCAATATTATTAACGACTTACAAAAAAAGGTAAGTTTAAATTATTTTTGCACAGCAATTACATGTACTGTTTTTATATACAGTTCACAACTATTAAATTAGAATACCGTCAGTACCCATGAAGCATATACACATCTATTTGTTACTGCTTTTAATCAGCCTTTCGCCTTTGTGATCAGCAATAAGCAGTGTAAGTACTTTGCTATTTCAATATGGTTTTAGCATCTTTTTATACTCTTAATGCAGTTAATATAAATTGGCTGGTGGCTTTATAGCAAAAGAACACATCATACTAGATATTGCTATAACGCTAAACTTAGCAATAAAGTCAAATTAGAAAGAAGTAATCAAAGAGGTAGTCAAAATAATAAAGCCTGCGGTAACTACATCCACTAAAAATATAAATGCCGAGTGTGGACTATGAGTGATTAATTAAAGTTTTCCTCGATCATTGTAATGAGCAGCAAAACGGTAAACGTTAAAAATAGGGGCATCGTGAATGGTACTATTACAAATTAAAAAAGCAGATACCAATGCGGCTGTTAATGCCTTTTTTGAAATAGCCTTAAATGCAAAATTGAGTATTCAAAAAAGTATGGCGGAATAAAAAAAGCCCAGTTAAAAAAGTTAAAAGGGCTAAAAGGGTTGTGCTTAGGGAAGTTGTAGTCGTTTTATAAACTTATATTTAAAACTTATATCTAAAACCAAATGCTATACCGTCATCTTCCGACTGCTCCATTTGTGCTTGTTGATCGTCGTTATCGCTTTCAAAGTCGCTAAAGTCTTTACGCGCTTCTACGTAGGCAATAGTGTCTTCGTCAATTAAGTAGTGAAGGCCAATAACAGCAAACTGACGCTTAAACACATCTTCTGGGTCGGCGTTAAAGTTTGGCTGAATTACGTAATCATCACCGGCATCAAACACGTTGTAGGCAATAAAAGGGCGAAAATCGTTATCAAAGCGGTAAGATGCAAATGTTTCTACACCGATTGCGTCTTTAATTAAGCGACCAATGTTGTCTGTGTCGTGGTTTTTGTTTTTATTTACGTTGGCTGCAACGTATAGGCCGGGCTCATCAATGTTGCCCCACATAATACCTGCACCATAAATTAAATCTTCAACATTACGAGTAGAACCATCGCCAAACGTTAAATCAAACTCACCACGGTTAACACCTGCTGTAAGTGTTAGCATGTCAGTTGGGGTATAAGTTACAGACGCCCCAAATGTGTAATTAAATTCAACTTCTTGGGCTGCACTATCGCCAGAGTTCCAAAGTGCTTCACATTCTTCTTCTGAAATGTCGGTGACGTCACAGGTATAAAATTCGCTGTTTTTAAGCTGCGCTTGTACTGCAAAACTAAAATCGTTATAGCTATTGCGGTACTGCACTAATTTATCTCCACGACCAGTGCCATTAACAGCGCCATCGTCTTTGTTATAGGTGTAAACACCAGCCGCATTGCCATCCCATACAAAGCTATTATTTGTGCCGTAAACTACGTCGTACCATGCACCCCATTGTTTACCAATGGTAAGTTGGCCATATTTTTCGTGCGAAAGCCCTGCGTAACCTAAACGGTTATACAAAAACTCATCCTGGATAGACTCAAAACGATTGTTATAAATAATATCGCTGCTGCCAACAGGGTTTACACCCCATTCTACGAGTGCGAGTGCTGTCCAGTCTTTCTTAAGCTTTCGGGTAAATCCAAAGTTAATGCGCGAGGTACCGTTAACAACTTCGGTTTCGTTTTGTGTATTAATTACACGCACATCAAGATATCCACCAACTTCAACAGTATTTTTGTCATCTTTGTATAATTCTACTGCCGAAACAGCGGGTGCGAATACAATACTTGCGCTAATAAGCGTCGCTAATTTTTTGCTCATCTTGTGTGTTGCCCTGTGTAAATTGGTCAATTTTTTACGTAGGTAAAAATTCAGATTTGAAGACTAACAAAGCAATAAACGGCTCAAAAGTGAAAAATACTCAATAAAAGTAATCGTTAAACTTAACGGATATTCACTAAAGGTTAATTTTGTTTTTCATGTGTTGCAAAAGTTTATGTTTTTAATGATTTGATAGGTAAATAGGATGAGGAATTAGCGATGTGTAAAAATTGTAATTTGAATTAATTTCATCTTGGTTAAAAAGTAGCAACTAGTGTAAAAGCTCTAAAAGTACTTTATTTTCATAAATATAACTTTTTATTATTATAGGGTGAACAAAAATGAGTTAAGTAGACACACAAACACGTTAAAAGTGTTTTTACTCTAATTTGTATTGTAATTTCTAATCTCTTATGCCTGTTTATAAAACATACTTTATGGATTTTAATTAGAATAAGTTGAATAAATATTAACGAAACCATTAAATCTAATCCGTTATTTTTACTACTAACTACATAGCCATAACAAATGGCTAAAACGCAGTGGTTTGCTTTTAAACTTTCATAGAAAAACAGGCCATTTTGGTTTAAACTGCGCGCAATTTAAATACATCATTACTCCTTTGGAGGGTAGCGCTATTATTAGTACAGCTAATGTCACCATGCAATTTGGTGCTAAACCATTATTTGAAAATATCTCAGCAAAATTTGGCGATGGTAACCGTTACGGTTTAATCGGTGCAAATGGTTGTGGTAAATCAACATTTATGAAAATTTTAAGTGGTGAGCTTGAAGCGTCTTCAGGTAATGTAAGTACTGATCCTAACGAACGCGTTGCTAAACTTAATCAAGATCAGTTTGCCTACGAAGAATACTCAGTAATCGATACCGTGATTATGGGCCACAAAGAGTTGTGGGAAATCAAACAAGAACGTGACCGTATTTACTCTTTACCTGAAATGAGTGAAGAAGACGGTATGAAAGTAGCCGATCTTGAAACCGAATTTGCTGAAATGGATGGTTACTCTGCGGAATCTAAAGCAGGTGAGCTTTTATTAGGTGTAGGTATTGGCACTGACCAACACTTTGGCCCAATGTCAGAAATTGCACCGGGTTTTAAGCTGCGCGTGCTACTTGCACAGGTGTTGTTTTCAGACCCAGACATTATGCTACTTGATGAGCCTACTAATAACTTGGATATTTACACCATCAAGTGGTTAGAAGACGTGTTAAATCAGCGCGACTGTACCATGATAATCATCTCGCATGACCGTCACTTTTTAAACTCTGTGTGTACACACATGGCCGACATTGACTACGGCGAGCTTCGTATTTACCCAGGTAATTATGACGAATACATGTTTGCAGCAACGCAAGCACGTGAGCAATTACTTAACGAAAACGCTAAAAAGAAAAACCAAATTGCTGAACTTCAACAGTTTGTATCTCGTTTCTCTGCTAACGCATCTAAAGCTAAGCAAGCAACATCGCGTGCTAAACGTATCGACAAAATCCAATTAGACGAAGTTAAAGCATCTTCACGCCAAACACCGTTTATCCGTTTCGACCAAGAAAAGCAGTTATTCAGAAACGCACTTGAAATGACAAACTTAACACAAGGTTTTGACGACAATACATTGTTTTCTGGACTTGAAGGTTTAGTAGAAGTTGGCGAACGTATTGCTATTATTGGTGAAAATGGTGTTGGTAAAACAACATTACTTAATACATTAGCAGGGCGCTTAGCACCTAAAGCTGGTGAGTTTAAGTTCTCAGAAAATGCTAATATTGGTTACTACGCGCAAGATCACGCTGATGAGTTTGCAACCGACATGAACTTGTTTCAGTGGATGGAGCAATGGCAACAAGAAGGCGACGACGAGCAAGTGGTTCGTAGCTTCTTAGGCCGTATGTTATTCTCTCAAAACGATATTAAAAAATCAGTTAAAGTAATTTCAGGTGGTGAGCAAGGCCGCATGTTGTTTGGTAAAATTATGATGCATAAGCCAAACATATTGTTAATGGATGAGCCAACTAACCACATGGATATGGAATCAATTGAAGCGCTTAACTTAGCCCTTGAAGCTTACGAAGGTACATTGATGTTTGTATCCCACGATCGTCAGTTTGTATCATCTGTTGCAACCCGTATTTGGGAAATTAAAGACGGTAAAGTTATCGACTTTAGAGGCAACTACGCAGAATACCTAGCGAGTAAAGAAGCTTAATTAGCTATTTACCCGTTAACTCTAAAAAGCCATGTTTAAACATGGCTTTTTTTGTTTTTGTGAGTCGCAATTAAACTTGGTTTGGGTATAATACCCGCCTAAAACCGGACATAAGTCCGCTATTTTTAAAATACATTACTGAGGAGTATTTATGACTGTTGGCATTATTATGGGTTCAAAATCAGATTGGCCAACCATGGAACATGCAGCACTTATGCTAGAGCATTTTGGCATTAAGTACGAAACCAAAGTCGTGTCTGCACACCGCACTCCTCAATTACTTGCTGATTACGCAAGTTCAGCCGCAGAACGTGGTATTAAAGTTATTATTGCTGGTGCTGGCGGCGCAGCGCATTTACCTGGTATGGCGGCTGCTTTTACGTCGCTTCCTGTACTTGGCGTACCTGTAAAATCAAAAGCATTAAATGGTGTTGATTCACTTTTATCTATTTGCCAAATGCCTAAAGGCGTTGCAGTAGGTACGCTTGCAATTGGTGAGCCGGGCGCAGCAAACGCGGGTTTATTAGCTGCACAAATTTTAGGATGTCAAAATCCAGAAATTTTTGCAAAAATTGAAGCGTTTCGTAAAGCTCAAACCGACACTATATTAGCTAATCCAAACCCTGCAGAGTAATAATGAATATTTTAATATTAGGTGCAGGGCAACTTGCACGTATGATGAGCCTTGCAGGATCGCCGCTTAATTTAAACGTTGTTTCGTACGATGTAGGCAGTAAACAAATTATGCACCCGCTAACCGGTGACATTTATAACACGTCGCTTGAGCAAGCAATATCAAACGCTGATGCCATTACTGCCGAGTTTGAGCACATTCCTGATGATGTTTTAACCCTTTGCTGTAACAGTAATAAGTTTTACCCAGGAAAAGCCGCTATTAAAACAGGTGGCGATCGCTCGCTTGAAAAGGCATTGCTTGATAAAACAAACGTAACTTGTGCGCCGTACCAATTAATTACGGAAAAAGCGCATTTAGAACTTGCCGTTAAAACTCTAGGTAAACCACTTGTAATTAAAACATGCCAAGCGGGTTACGACGGAAAAGGCCAATGGCGTTTAAAATCTGATGATCAAATAGACGAAATTTGGTCACAAATGGCTGATTTTATTGCATCAGGCACCGAACTTGCGCCACATACAATTATTGCTGAAAAAATGATTCCGTTTGATCGTGAAGTATCTATTATTGGTGCACGCGACAAACACGGTAATGTTGCTATTTATCCGCTAACAGAAAACGAGCACACAAATGGTGTATTAACGCTTTCTATTGCCGGTAAAAATAATCAAAGTGTTGAAGCTCAAGCAAACGATGCATTTACAAAAATAGCAAACGAGCTTAACTACGTTGGCGTATTAGCAATTGAGTTTTTTGATGTAAGAGGCACGTTACTCGTTAACGAAATTGCACCGCGTGTACATAACTCAGGCCACTGGACGCAACAAGGCTGCCATTGCTCACAGTTTGAAAACCACATGCGTGCTGTTGCAGGTTTGCCGCTTGGTAATACAGAGCTTAAACACATTACCGCGATGATAAACGTATTAGGCCAACCAAGTATTCCAAGTGAAGTATTAAAAACGGTTGATGTAACGAGCCATTGGTACGGTAAAACAGCTAAGCCAGGTCGGAAAATGGGCCATATTAATGTATCAGCTGTTAATATGAGTGAGCTTGCAGACAAACTTGGTGAACTTACAGAGTACCTACCAGAGCAAGATTATCCTGGTATTTTAAAAGCAGCTGCCAATTTAGTGCTCAGTGAATAGTTATCATACCTTTATATAAATACCGGCTTTTAAGCCGGTATTTTTTTGTCATAAAAATGGGCTTTGAATATGTAATACTGTTAAAGTCTAATTTTAAATTTGTGAAGTAAAACAATGAAACTAAAAACAATATCTGGTGTGCTAGCCATTACTGCATTATTTAGCTTAAATACATTTGCATCGGAATCTCTTCGTGTTGCAACTTTTAATGTAAGTATGGATGCAACTAATCACACACCTAAAGGTGAGCAAGTTAAAAGTGATGCTTTAGTTAATGCACTTAAAGCTAACCACCAGCAAATTAAGAACATAGCGGAAATTATTCAGCGTGTTCGCCCTGATATTATTTTACTTAACGAATTTGATTACATCCCAAAAGAGCAAGGCATTGAATACTTTAATCAGCATTATTTAAATGTAGGTCAGCAAAAACAAGCCGCTATTAACTACCCTTACTCTTATATTGCACCAGTAAATACAGGCCTAGCTACCGAGTTTGATTTAGATAATGATGGCAAAAAAAATGGCGTGATGGGCGATGCACAAGGCTTTGGCTTTTTTGAAGGGCATTATGGTATGGCTATTTTGTCAAAATACCCAATTAATTTTGATAAAGTAAGAACCCTTCAAACCTTTAAATATAAAGACATGCCAAATGCACAAATGCCTGTAATGCCTAAAACAGGTGAAAACTGGTATAACGCACAAGAATGGCAAGCACTTAGGCTCAGTTCTAAATCGTTTTGGGATTTACCTATTAGCGTAAATGATAAAACAATTCATGTTATTGCATCTCACCCAACACCGCCTGTATTTGACGGTGAAGAGGATAGAAACGGCAAGCGTAACCACGATGAAGTAAGGTTAATTGCCGATTACGTTTCAAATGCTAAGTATATTTATGACGATAAAGGCGAAAAGGGCGGTTTAAAAGTTCACTCTCGTTTTGTTATTTTAGGCGATTTAAATGCAGCCCCTGAGGGGGACAAAGCCCGTACAAATACCACCGACCAATTACTTAAAAACCCACTTATCAACGCAAGCTTTGTTCCAAAAAGCGAAGGTGCTAAAGAGCAGTATGATGTGCCATATGCACAAAATTACAGTGCTAATTGGCAAGCCCGTGTTGATTACGTTTTACCATCAAACTATGGTTTAAAAATTAAGGACGGTGGGGTGTTTTGGCCAACTAAAACCAGTAATGAATATCGTTTAATTAAAGATAGAAACGCATCGAGCGATCACCGCATGGTGTGGCTTGATTTAGTAATTGAATAACGTCTATTACAATTAGTAACTGAGCTTTACCCTGTTTAATGGCTATTTGTCTTAAATAATTGCAATAACTTGAGTGCTTCTGCTTAAATACGGCCTAATTATAATAACCGTATAGAAGCACTATGATTTTTAATTTTTATTCATCTAAAACGTTAGTGGCCTTAGCTGTTGCCTCAAGTGTTATGCTTGTAGGCTGTAGCGCTACCGCTAACACCTCTTCAACACAGCAAAGTGCTTTACCAGCAAGTAAGGTTGCTGCGGTTGTGAACACGCCAGCTGATATCGGCTCACAAAAAATAACGCTAGAACAAGCAATGGCCGACCCTGATTGGATGGGCAATCAGCCAGAGAACGCTTACTGGGCTAGCGATTCGGCCACTATTATTTATGCTCAAAAAGAGCAAGGTAATACACTACGCAATTTATTTAGCCAATCTGTTACTAGCCAAACAGCAGAGCAAGTAGCTCTTAATAAACTTCATACTGTGGGTTCTAATAAAGCCGTTTATTCTAAAAATAAAACAATGGCGGCTTACACATTTAAAGGCAATGTGTTTGTTAAAAACCTAAAAACCGGTGAACTTAAGCAAATTACAGCTACATCAGCAAACGAGTCTAAACCACAATTTTTAAATAATGGCGATTTAGTTTACCGCCAAGGCAATGTGTTTTTTAAAGTTGATTTAAAAACAGGCTTAACGAGCGAGCTTGCTAACTTAAAACTTACTGATGAGCCAAAAGGGATTGAAGAGCCAAGCACGTATATTGCTAAAGAGCAGCATAAATTGATTAAGTTTGTGGCGCTTCAACAAAAAAATAAAAAAGATAAGCAAGCACGCAGTGAGCAAATTAATGAACAAAACGATTCAATTGCTAGCACGGCTTACTACTTAGGTGACGGTAATAAAGTTGCAGAGGCTCAGCTTTCGCCAAATGGTGATGCGTTATTAGTCGTTGTACAAAAGCAAACTGATTGGCGTGGTGATGGCGATATTATGCCAAATTACATCACTAATGATGCAACCATTGAGCCTAAAAAAGCACGCCGCCGTGTTGCAGATGCTAAAGAAGAAACCTCAAAGCTTGTCTACATCAATTTAACTAACAAAGAGCAAACTTCACTTAGCTTTAATACTTTACCGGGCTTTGACGAAGATGTTTTAGCCGCAGTGAAAAAAGAAAATTATGCACGTGATGGTAAAACATATAAGTCTAAAAAGGCGCCTCGTGGCATTAACCTTATTATGGACTGGGGTTTTGAGCAAAGCCCAATAGTATGGAACGATGACGGCTCGCAAGTGGCTATCATGCTCGAAGCATGGGACAACAAAGACCGTTGGCTTGCTACTGTTGATTTTAAAAACAACAAACTTGTGTCGCAACATCGCCTACATGACGATGCATGGATTGCTTATGCGTTTAACGACTTTGGGTGGTTACATAACTCGAACACGCTTTATTACCTATCGGAAGAGTCGGGTTACAGCCAACTTTATAAAAAGCCAGTCAATGGAAGTGCAACTGCGCTTACACAAGGCCAATTTGAGGTTTCCAACTTAACGCTTACAAGTGACGACAGCGCAATTTATTACAAAGCGAATGTTGAACACCCAGGTCTGTACGAAATTTACCGCGTTAACCCGCAAACAGGTAATAGCGAGCAAGTTACTGATTTAAACGGCATGACCGATTACACGTTGAGCCCAGATGAAACTAAGTTACTCCTTAAGCACTCTACAATTACCATGCCTAATGAGCTTTATGTAGCTGACGCACAAGCCAATACAAAAGCAACGCGCTTAACCCATACAGTGTCGGATGAGTTTTTAGCTAAAAAGCTAACTGCACCTAAAATTGTTGCCGTGCCATCTAGCCATACCGAACAACCAATATACGCAAAAGTGTACTACCCAGCTGATTACGTTGAAGGTGAAGTAGGTAAAAACCGCAAAGCGGTTATTTTTAACCACGGCGCGGGTTACTTACAAAACTCACATATGGGATTTTCGGTTTATTTTCGTGAATTTATGTTTCATTCATTGCTCGCTGATGAAGGTTACATAGTAATGGATATGGATTACCGCGCATCTAAAGGTTACGGGCGTGATTGGCGCACCGCGATTTATCGTCAAATGGGAACGCCTGAAACACAAGATTTAGCCGATGGCGTTAAATGGATGGCGCAAAATGCCAACGTTGATACCAAAGCAGTCGGCACTTATGGTGGCTCTTACGGCGGCTTTATGATCTTTATGGCATTGTTTACCGCGCCTGAGTTGTTTCAATCGGGTGCGGCACTTAGACCTGTTACCGATTGGGCACATTACAATACAGGTTATACAGCTAATATATTAAACCATCCTGATGTTGACCCGATTGCGTATGAGCGCAGCTCGCCAATTTATTACGCTGAGGGCTTAAACAAACGTTTATTAATTAATGCCCCAATGGTTGACGATAACGTGTTTTTTCAAGACTCAGTGCGTTTAGTACAGCGCTTAATAGAGCTTGAAAAACAAAATTTTGAAACAGCTATATTCCCTGTTGAACCGCATGGCTTTGTACAGCCTTCAAGCTGGTTAGACGAATACCGCCGTATTCATAAATTATTTAAAGAAACGCTTTAAGCTTTAATTATAAAAACAAAAACGCCGCATTGGTTTAGTTAACTAATGCGGCGTTTTTATTGGGTTGAACAAAATCTAACTTTATTTTTTCTTTTTAAAGAGCTCTATAACCAGTGGTATGGCAAGCAGAGTCCCGCCAATTACACCAATTAAATGTGCATCAATAGCCACAGTGGAGTTAATAAGCTTTCCTATATCAGCATTAGGGCCGCTAAATTGCTCAAACGCTATTTTAATCCATATGCCTATAAATAATAAATAACCCGACTTAAGCCCTACGGTTATATCTTTAACTGCGCCCCAAATAATTACACCATGCAGTAGAGCACTTAATCCGGTGTAAATATGTATGTTTGGGCAAAACCAATAAACACCGAGTCCACACCACAGTGCTAGCGAAATTACATTAAAAGCGTAGCGAGTAGGGGATGTGTATTCGCCATGTAGTAACCATATTAGTAAAACACCACTGGCATTTAATCCCAAATGAGCCCAATTAGCATGAACAAATTGGCTAGAAAAAATTCGCCACAGTTCGCCATCATCAATTAGGCTTCGGTTAAATTCAAGTAAACTATTTAAATCAAATGCAGCAAAAATGGTACTAAAAAGCAGCAAAATAATAGGCGGTAATATATAACGAGGTTGAATAGGTAAATTAAGCATTTTATTATATTTTTTTAGTCAAAATTTTTGCATATTGTGCCCGTTTAACTTTAAGATGCCAAATACAACTACGTAATTAAGTGTTTTTAGTATTTTTATGCATTTTAAACTTAACTCATTATTTGCCATTGGACTGTGCGCAGTATCACTGCCTTCATTTGCACAGCAAACAACTCAAATTGAAACTCGCGAACCTGAAGCTGCTACCGGATTAATCCATAAAAAAGTAGTGCAAGGTTATAAATACATGGTAGCTGCGGCAAATCCATATGCCTCAAAAGCCGGTCAACAAATTTTAGCCCAAGGCGGCAGTGCCGTAGATGCTGCGATTGCTACTCAACTAGTGCTTACTTTAGTTGAACCGCAATCCTCAGGTATTGGCGGTGGTACATTTATGATGTATTACAACAAAGCTAACAATAAATTGACTAGTTTTGATGGCCGCGAAACTGCACCTGCAAATGCAGACGAAACGCTGTTTTTAGATAAACACGGTAAAGCCGTTAAATGGATTGAAGCCGTAGTAGGTGGACGCTCTGTTGGTGTACCCGGTATTTTACATGCCTTTGCAAGCGCACATAAACAATACGGTACATTACCGTGGGAAGCGCTTTTTAAACCGGCTATTGAACTTGCAGAACAAGGATTTGTAGTTTCGCCGCGTTTACATGGCTTATTAGCCCGACAGTTAAACCCTGGCGTGTTGAGCATGCCAATTATTAACGAATACTTTTACCCAAATGGTAAATTAATTGAAGTGGGTAGTGTTAAAAAGAATCAACCACTTGCTGATTTGTACAAAGACATTGCAAAGCAGGGCATTGATGCATTTTACAAAGGCGAAAATGCAAAACAAATGGTTAATGCGGTACAACACTCTAAAATTGCCCCTGGTAAATTAAGCGTACAAGATTTAGCAGATTATAAAAGTAAAGAGCGCGATGCGGTATGTATTCAATACCGTGCTTATAACGTGTGTTCTATGGCACCACCAAGTAGTGGCGGCGTAGCAGTACTGCAAATGCTTGGCTTGCTTGAACATAAAGATATGAGCGCACTTAAGCCAAATGGCGAAAAGGCGATTCATTACTTTAGCCAAGCTTCGCGTATTGCATTTGCCGATCGCGATATGTACATGGGCGATCCCGATTTTACTCAGGTACCTACACAAGAGCTCTTAAACAAAGATTATATTGCCTCACGCGCTAAATTAATTACCGAAACAGACCAAAAAGCCGTAGCAGGTAATCCTGTAGGGTACTTAAGTTATGCAATGGATGATTCATACGAGTTACCTTCTACCTCACATGTATCTATCGTAGATAGTAAAGGTAATGCCGTTTCGATGACAAGTTCAATTGAAATGGCGTTTGGCTCTACGGTTATGGTTAATGGCTTTATTTTAAATAACCAACTAACTGACTTTTCGTTATCGCCACGTAAAAACGGCAAGCTTGTAGCAAACCGTGTAGAGGCTGGTAAACGCCCGCGTAGCTCTATGTCACCGGTAATGGTATTTAATAAAGATGGTAGCTTACGCTTAATCGTAGGCTCACCTGGTGGTAGCCGTATCATCGATTACGTTGCACAAGTTGTTGTGGGTGTTATTGACTGGAATTTATCAGCGCAAGACGCCATTAACTTACCGCGTACAACAAATCGTAACGATTACACCAGCCTTGAAAAAGGCACAACCATTGAAGCCATTGCGCCTGCGCTTACTAAACGCGGCCACAATGTACGTATTATTGATTTAAACTCAGGCTTACACGCAGTTGAAGTTAAAAATAATACCTTATATGGTGGCGCTGATCCGCGCCGTGAAGGTGTTGCGTTATCTGATTTAACTGATAATAACGCCACTATCAAATTTTAAATTATGTATAATATGCATGCGGGCAGTGAAGCCCGCATGTATTTTCTCTCAATGGTCTGACTAGCTTAATTGTCGTTGCAATTAAACCTCTAACACTGATAATAACAGATCATAACTTAAGACTCCGTTAAAGCCTGGAAATATGACAACTAATACTGATCCTAACTACTTATATATTCATCATTCTGGCCCTGGCCTAATTGAAACACCGCTATTAAATAAAGGCAGCGCCTTTAGTAAAAAAGAACGCGAAAATTTCAATCTTGCTGGTTTACTTCCTCCTCGCTTTGAAACAATAGAAGAGCAAGTTGAGCGTTGTTATCAGCAGTATTCTAGCTTTACCGACAACCTTAATAAGCATATTTACTTACGTGCGATTCAAGATAACAACGAAACACTTTACTACCGTTTAGTACGTGACCACCTTGAAGAAATGATGCCAATCATTTACACACCGACAGTGGGCGATGCTTGTGAAAAATTCTCAGACATTTACCGCAGCGCACGTGGTTTATTTATTTCGTATGAAGATCGCTACCAAATTGACGACATTTTACGCAACGCTACCAAAGGTAAAGTAAAAGTTATTGTTGTAACCGATGGCGAGCGTATTTTAGGCCTAGGCGATCAGGGTATTGGTGGCATGGGTATCCCAATTGGTAAATTGTCACTTTACACAGCGTGTGGTGGTATAAGCCCAGCATACACATTGCCTGTAATGCTTGATGTGGGTACTAATAACGAAAAGCTTTTAAACGATCCTATGTACATGGGCGCACGCCATAAGCGTATTGCTCAAGATGAATACGATGAGTTTTTAGATTTATTCATTAAAGCGGTTAAACGTCGCTGGCCAAATGTATTACTTCAATTTGAAGATTTTGCACAGCCAAATGCAATGCCATTACTTAAGCGCTACCGCAATGAAATTTGTAGCTTTAACGATGACATTCAAGGTACTGCGGCTGTAACAGTCGGTTCTTTACTTGCTGCGTGTCGTGTTAAAAATTCAACCCTAAGCCAGCAAAAAGTAGTGTTTGTCGGTGCAGGCTCTGCTGGTTGTGGTATTGCTGAGCAAATTATTAGCCAAATGGTTTTTGAAGGTATTTCAGAAGCTCAAGCGCGTAGCCAAGTATTTATGGTTGACCGTTTTGGTTTGCTTAGTGAGGGTATGGAAGGCTTACGCGATTTCCAACAAGCACTTGCACAACCTACAGGCTCGTTAAGTGATTGGACATACAGCGGCGAGTACGCATCACTGCTTGATGTTATGCACTGTGCTGAGCCTGACATTTTGATTGGTGTTTCTGGTCAACCTGGCTTATTTACAGAACAAGTAATACGCGCTATGCATGCCGGTTGTGAACAGCCAATTATTTTCCCATTAAGTAATCCATCTAAGCAAGTAGAAGCGCATCCTGCTGATGTGATTAAGTGGACTGACGGTAAAGCACTTGTTGCCACAGGTAGCCCATTTGATCCTGTTGAGTACAATGGCGAGATGTTCCCAATCCCACAATGTAACAACAGTTATATTTTCCCGGGTATTGGTTTAGGTGTTATTGCCGCTAAAGCGACACGCATTACAGATGCAATGTTAAGTGTATCTAGCGAAATGCTTGCAGAGTCGTCGCCGCGTGCAAACACAGGTAAAGGTAGTTTATTACCAGCCTTGACTGAAATTGAAACGCTAAGTAAACGTATTGCATTTGCCATCGCTAAAAAAGCAATCGAAGAGGGCGTTGCTCTTGAGATTACGGATGATGCATTATGGGCAGCAATCGACAAAAATTACTGGTTACCAAAATACCGTAACTATAAACGTTGTAGTGTTTAATTAGGTTTATAAGTAATTAAAAGTAAATGGCGTAGTAGCATTAGTTACAATGCTTAACAAAAAACAGGCAATTGCCTGTTTTTTTGTGCTTGTTCATATTTAATTAACCACGTACGGTGTTTACTTGCTTTTACATAATTAAAGGATCGACTTAATGAAAACACTGACTCTTGTTTTAGGTAGTGCACTGGCTTTAAACGTACTTAGCTTTGATGCACTTGCGGCAGCGACTCCCGATGCTCCTCATATTTATGTTAAGGGCGAAGCGACTCTTACTACAATGCCAGATTACGTACAGCTAAGTGTAGGTATTACCGAAGTTGATAAAGACTTAATTGCTGCTAAAAATAAAACCGACTTAACTATCGCCAAGGCAATTAAGCTCGTAAAAGAGATTGGTGTTAAAGAGGGAGATATAAACGCAGGGCAAATTTCAATAAACCGTGATAGCCAATACAACCGCACTACCGGTAATCAAGAATTTAAAGGCTTTAAGGTTTCTCGTACGTTAACAGTAAAACTCAGCGATATAAATAAATACCCAGAGTTACTGCAAAGCTTAGTTAACAACGGTATTAACGAAATTAATCAAACGCAATTTTTAGCAAGCAACTACAACGAGCTGCACAAAAAAGCGCAAAAGTTAGCAATTAAAGACGCACGGGATGCTGCAAAAGAGTTTAGTGAAGATTATGGCGTTGACTTAAAAGGATTGTACAGCGCATCACTGAGTCCACTTAATGTGCAGTCGCAGCCTTATATGCGCGCAGAAAAAGTAATGATGGCTGATAGCGCACCAAGTAACTATGTACCTGATGCCTACCATGCTGGAGAGATTAAAGTAACAGCGTCAAGCTACGCTGTTTACTACATAGATTAAACTTTAATTTTGGTGGTGCTCAAAACGTGCCACCAACTTCTCACCTTGCTCTTGGCTAATACGCGCTATTGAGTTGAGCATATTAGTCACTTCGCGTCTGTCGTATTCATTAGTTACATGCTCATTTATGTCATCAACAATTGCATTTAAATAATTAAATAAACTGTTGCGTGCATCGGTATCTTTATGGGCTACAAACAAAATATTTTTAAATGCCTCAAGCACGTTTGTCATTACGTATGCATCGCCTTTGGCGTAATTACGCAGCGGTGTAAAGTTGTCGTGTAATAACTCATCAAAGCTTGTTTCGTGAAGGTACAACAATGGGGTATTATCACTGTGCTTAAACGAGTAGTTAATATCGTTAATCGAAAGTCGTTGAATAAGTAAAATACTCAGCATATCAATTGATTTAACCGCAGTACCGGGATCGTTTATGCCCGGGCTCATTGCCTTAACTGCAATTTCTGATATTTGCGTTAACCCATAACGGTAATGATCGCTAATGTACTCTTCTATATAAAAAATAAAGCAGTCGAGAATTTTATTTATCAGCTCTTCATCGTTTGCTATATCTTTATTACATTTTAAAAACGGATAGCCTTTAACTGTAAAATAGCCTTGGTTAACAGATATATACACCTTTATATCTTGCTCTGCCAAAACAGCGCACAGCTTATCGGTTTGCACGCCTTTATAATATCCTTCTGTTTTACTGCTAACCGAATGCCACTTGCTAAAGTCTGGAAAGTCTTCAACTGGGTTCTCTTGTTGTCTTTGTATTATTGTTTTAATTTCGTTTTTAGTTTGGCTAAACAAGCCATTTAATACGTTATCAACCTGAATGGCACGAGAGATTGAATGTATAAAAAATACAAACAAACCTAATGAAATCAAACCAAAAATAAGTGCAAACAACACACCAATTGAAGGAATAGCCGTACTGCCACCTTCAAGTTTATTAATATTTATAAGCATAATAATAGAGTAAATTATGCTGCCTAAATAAAAGCCCAAAACCATTTGGTGTGATTTGCGCGTAATAAGCCCAGGCACTACGCGGGGCGATAAACTCGCACTGGCCGAATTTAAAACCACCATTACCATAGAAAAACTAAACACGGTAAGCGAAATAATACTGCCAGCTAAAGTGCTTAAAATAGTACGCGCGTTTTCGGCGCTATCAACAAGTACAACCGATATAAACGATTTTAGCTGCTCAATAGGGGCTAAATATTCAACCGACATAGTTATAATGGCAAATACTAAAAAGCCCACTGAAAGCATCGAAGGGTAAAAGCCAATACTGTTAATCATTTCACGGTAACTGTCGGCTACTTTGCGAGGTACAAACATAAAATCCTTATGTATTTTCTACTAACTTAATACCTCTAGCTTAGCATAGGCAATTATTAAACTTCTGATAATGCTGCTCAAATTTATGTGTTATTATCACGCCCACAATAATAGAGCGCATATTTATGCGATAAAAATAACAGGAAAACGCCGTGATCATTTCAACTTATGCTGCATTACTCGCATTCTTTTACATTTATTTAAGCTTTAACGTAATAAAAGTGCGCCGTGCGGAGCAAATATCACTTGGTGATAACGGTAATGCAACGCTACAACGTGCTGTGCGTGCCCACGCAAATTTTATGGAATACGTGCCATTTGCTTTAATTTTGCTTTTTTTGGCAGAGTACCAAGGGCTTGCTAGCCATTACTGCCATATATTAGGTGGTGCGTTATTAGTAGGGCGTGTGTTTCAAAATTTAGGCATCGTAGAAAAAAGCCTTAAATATCGCCAAATTGGTACTATTACTACATTTTTAGTCATGATTATCAGCGCCTTTGTATTACTAGTAACACGCGGCTAATTAAAGAAAAGTTAATGAGCAAAATATTTATAATAGGTTTACCACGTACCGGCACAACCAGTGTGTGCCATGCATTTTTAGAGCTTGGTATTACAACAGCGCATACCGCGTATACTAATGCCTGTTTTGAAAATGCCAGCGCGATTGCCGACACTCCCATATTTAACGATTTTAAAGCGCTTGATATTCATTATCCTGACTCTAAGTTTATTTATTTAGAGCGCGAACTTGGTTCATGGCTGCCATCAATAAAGCAGCTTTTAACGCGTATGCACACTAATTTAACGCGCGGCGACGGGGGCTTTAATATTCATATAAAACGCTGTTATTTAAACACATTTAGTGAGCTTTCGCTTAATAATATTAGCGACGACAGTTACTTAGCTCACTGCTATGAAACACATTTTAATGATGCTCAAACGTACTTTAATAACCGCGACAACGATTTTTTATCCATTGATATAGCAAAGCCCGATAGCTACAAAAAACTATGCGATTTTTTAGCATTAAAAAGTGACAAAGCTGATTTTGAAAAAATGAATATGGGCGGTAAAGTCACCGCATGGAACGATATTAAACACCCGCTTAAAGTGGAATCTAGCGCTAAAGGGCGCATAGATAAATTACTGCCTTACAAGATTTTTTAAAACAAATACGTTAAAATCCCCGAATTATTATATAAGTTGTACAGAACATGTTTGAATTAAAATACCACACCCCATTTGAATGGACCGAAGTTGTCCTTGCTGACTTTAATACTTTTTTACAAGATCATGCCGCTGCAGAAAAAAAAGCATCGGGTATGGCTATGTCTATGCTTTCGCATTACCCAGACAAACGTAAATTAGTAAAAGCCATGACTGACTTAGCATTAGAAGAATTAATACACTTTAAACAAGTGCTTAAGTTACTTTTAGAGCGCGATGTAAACTTAGGTGACGACAAAAAAGATCCGTACATAAAACAAATTCGTGCACTGTTTAGACATGGTCGTGATGGTTTTTTAATGGACCGATTACTGGTTGGCGGTGTAATTGAAGCACGTGGACACGAACGTTTTTCTTTGGTTGCACAAGCACTTCCTGAGGGTAAAGAAAAAGACTTTTATGTTGCGATTGCCAAGTCAGAAGAAAAACATAAAAACTTATTTGTAGAACTTGCTTACGAATACTTTGATAAAGAAGAAGTTGATACTCGCCTAGAAGAGTTACTTATAGCTGAAGCTAAAATCTGCGAAAGCATCCCGTTTACAGCTGCTTTGCATTAATTATAACTAGCGCAGAGCCTATTTTATTCGCTTTGCGCCACCTACCTCTACTCTCATTTCTTGGTTAAACCCTTCATGAATTATTGATTTGCAATTTGCGAATCAAAATAATAAAACACACTTTCACACATCTTAATGCATTGATAATAAAGCTAAAAGCGTTTGGTCTCATACTTGCTACCTATACATTAAGCAAATTGAGGGAAAGGCTTATGTTAAAATTTACTTTTATACTATTACTAATATCTTTTAGCGCCGTAGACAGTGAAAGTCATTTAGATTATATAGAAAATGCAAATGGTGAACGGGTACAAAAAGTATCACACTTAGTTAAATGGACACATACTCGCTTTGTGTTTACCCGTGATATTTCGCGTATAGCACTTGGCCACGAAACAACGCTTGATGTGAACGTGGTTAATGGTCGCGAGCTACTAATTTTAGCTAAAAAGTTGGGCCGTACATCTATGATGGTGTGGTACGACGATAAAAGCTCGGAAACATTTTTACTTGGTGTTACCGAAGACTATAGCATACTGAAAAATGCCTTAAACGATATTCACCCTGACGTGCAGCTAACTATAGCCCCCGATCGCCATGCTGTTGTATTACGCGGTGAAGTACCTACTATAAATTATCGTCATGCCGCTTACGAGGCTGCAAAAAACTACCTATACGCCAGTAGCTCACAAGCATCACAACCCGTTAGTCGTTATAAATTAGCGTATATTAGTGGAACAGTAATGAGGTAAAACATGAAAAACACTATTGAAAATATGGCTGAAGTTATCGAGTTTAAAGTAACGCCAATAAATAAAACTAAACGACTGCTTTTAGTAGATGATGACTTGCTAATAGAAATAGTAATTAGAAAAATGCTTAACGAAGAAAATATTTTAATAGATTTCGCATCAAGTGCTATAGAGGCGCTACTTATGGTTTCTCAAAATATTTACGATATTATTTTAATGGATATAGTAATGCCGCAATTTACAGGCACCGACGCAATGCTAAAAATAAGAAAGCATGCTGACGCATCAGCAACAAAAATTATCGCTCATACATTTAGTGAAAACGAAAATAGTGATAACAAGTATGTGAAGCTTGGGTTTAACGGCCTGTTATTGAAGCCAGTTAAGCAAAGTGTATTAATAGAAAATATTAGATATTTTTTGGAATGATAAATTTAAACAATAGGGCGGTTAACTATTTTTTATTTAGCCTAGAGCCCAAGTATTACAAGGGTTTGACTTTAAATTATTATAATTTTTGAATAACTAAAAAATACTCATCTTGGGATGGAATTTGCTTTATAAGGTTATATTCCAATTTTATAGTTCACGAAATATTATAATTTTTAAAGTTAACGAGGAGCAAGCATGAGCAAAACACAGTGCGTTACAGTAGAAGGTCATCAAATTGCTTATCAAGAAATGGGACAAGGTACACTTTTATTATTGATACACGGTATTCCGACTAATAAATTTTTATGGCGAAATGTGATGCCAAACTTGCATCAAAATATCGGGTAATAGCACCAGATTTACTTAACTTTGGTGAATCAGATATGCCAAGTAACACTGATGTATCTATAAATGGGCAATGTAGAATAATGTGTAAGTTTATAAAAGAGCTCGGTATTTCTAAAGTTAATATTGCTACACATGATATTGGTGGTGGTGTTGCTCAATTAATGGCTGTAAATCATCCGGATAAAGTAAACGGGTTGGTTTTACTTGATAGTGTATGTTTTGATTCTTGGCCAATACCAGAATTTGAACCTTTGCTAGAACCAGGCGTAGAAGAAAAAACATCTGTAGATGAATTTGTTGATACATTAAGAGATTTCATGCCCAAAGGTGTTTACGACTCGAACGTAATGACTGAAGAGTTGATGAAAATATACTTAATACCATGGAGTAATGAAAAAGGAAAAGCCGCTTTATTTAGTAGCATGCGCAGGCTCAATAAAGAATATACCGAAGCTATTACAGGCGATCTTAAAAGCTTAGCTCATGAAACACTCATAATATGGGGTAAAGAAGACAAGTTTCAAAAGCCAAAGTATGCACCAATGTTAGAAGAAGCAATTCCAAATTCGTCATTGGTTTGGATAGATAAAGCCGCACATTGGGTTATTGATGAACATCCAGATAAAGTGTCTGAGCTTATTAGTGATTTTATGAATGATAAATTATTCTAGTGAATTACTAGGATAATTTAAATCTATTAATTTCAATATGTTAAGTTTGATTGTGTAAAGTAGCTAATAGGCAATCATTGTAATACCGCTTGATTATATTAATAACTAAGCGGTATTTTTATATGTTCAATAAGCTAATACCGTAAATGGGTAAGGCACTAACTATTAAGATAAGTAGGTTAATGCTTATTAAATAGTCAAAATATCGCGTTTATACGTTAATTAATGAAGGTGAGTAACTTAGTTATGTATTTATTTATGCTATTTAACATAATATAAATTATAGGTAGTTAATGTATATATAGAAAGAGCGCTTAAATGCGCCCTCACTATGTCCAATACTAGACGGTATCGGACATTAAGTGTTTTTATTACAATAACTAGTATTACTAATGCAGATACTTTATTTATCAATTTATTTAATCAATACTAAGTAAACGCTCAGCTGTATATTCGTTAGTAATTAATCCACTGATCATGTTTGACCTTACTGCGCCCAAAATGGCTAACACTTTTTCTTCACCAGCAGCTATCGCATAAATCTGTTTGTTAGCATTTGTTTTTAATGGCGTACTTGCTACACGCTGATTAACTGTGCAATCTAAAAGCTTACCGTTTTTATCAAACACCCAACTAATCATTTCACCAACAGCACCAAGATCTTGTAACTCTTTAAGTTCTTGCGCATCAATAAAACCATCTATATGTAATGGCGACTTTTCACCTAAGCTACCAATACCCACAAATGTTACATCGGCATCTTTAGCGAGTTTTAAATTACCGGTAATATTTTGTTGTGCGTGTAACTGTTCTTTTTCTTCAATGCTTCTTGGTAAAACTGGCAATGGCATTGGATAATGTTTTGCATTGGTGTGTTCGGCCATTCTTACTACAACATCATAAGGTGAAGCCGATCCATCCAAAGCCATATTACCTAGCATGGCTACAATTTTATGTTGCGGACAACCAACGGTTCTTAGCTCATCTACACATGAACGTAGAACTCGACCGGTTCCCATAGCAAGTACTTTGGGTTGTTCTGATTTTAAATGACGTTCTATTTCTGCCGCGCCAGCTTGAGCCAAACCTAATGTAGATGATGGTTCAGAAGGATCGCTCGGTACAACTTCACACGAATCTAACCCAAAACGGCTTTTTAATTTTTCGGCCAAATCCATACATTTAGCAATCGGGTGGTCAAGTCTAACTTTAATTAATCCTTGGCTCACAGATAATGCGACCATTCTTTGTGCAGATTGACGAGATATATTTAGCTTTTTAGCAATTTCATCTTGTGTGTTACCGCCAACATAATATAACCACCCTGCTCTGGCTGCATCATCTAGCTTTCTAATTTCTGTATTTGATAGCTTTACCACGTAAACCTCTTATAATAGAAGGAAAACTAAGTCCTTATTTTTATTACATAATTTTAATTATATGTGCTGCTATATAAATTATTTTATTAATTTTTGAGTATCTATTTATTAATTACGTTTTTGTTATTTATAGTTGTAAATATACCATTCCTTAATAAAAAATACCTAGGTTTCATAGGATTATGTAATTAGAATTTAGTTAATAGCACCCTTATAAAGGTGCTATTTAAGGTAATTAAAGATTGGCTCTAGCGAATTGTTAAACCGTTATTATCAAACTTTAATACTTTATCAGCCGGTGCGCTTAGGTAAATACTGTCGCCATATTTTAACGGACAATCACCATCTGCTTTTACTGTTACGGTCCCTTTGCCTTCAATATTTATATGTAAAAAGCTCCGATCCTAAATGTTCAATTACACCTACAGTACCAGCCCACGTTCCTTGCTCAGTAGAGAGTGTTATATGCTCTGGTCGTATACCAATACAACTAACATTCGCATCTTCATTTTGTGGAGCATCTATAAAATTCATTTTTGGAGAGCCAATAAAACCAGCTACAAATTTGTTTACTGGGTTTTTATAAAGCTCTAAAGGTGTTCCTACCTGTTCAATAATACCGGCATTAAATACCGCGATTCTATCTGCCATTGTCATAGCTTCAACCTGATCGTGCGTAACATAAATCATAGTTGTAGCTAAACTTTTATGTAAATAAGATATTTCTAAACGCATATTTACACGTAGTGACGCATCAAGATTTGAAAGTGGTTCATTAAATAAAAATGCCGAAGGCTGACGTACAATTGCGCGCCCTATCGCTACACGCTGGCGCTGACCGCCCGATAATTGCCCAGGCTTTCGGTCTAAATAATCGGTCAAATTAAGAATTTTAGCGGCGTTAGCAATTTTACTTTCGATTTCTGTAGGGCTAACTTTGGCTCTTTTTAAACGAAAAGCAATATTATTACGCACTGTCATATGCGGATACAACGCGTAGGATTGAAACACCATTGCTAAGCCTCTTTTTGCAGGCGGTGTTTTTGTAGCGTCAATGCCGTCAATTTCTATATTACCACTGGTGGTATCTTCAAGCCCTGCGATCATACGAAGTAAACTTGAAAAGTGAGAGTTACCCGTTTTGATAAAAGGTGTCGAATCTTTAAATCAAAACATATAAGAGGCAACTCTCATGCTACATACTAACAATCCAATTATTAAACACAAAGCGGGTTTACTTAATCTTGCAGAAGAACTTGGCAACGTATCAAGAGCTTGCAAAGTGATGGGCGTATCCCGTGATACATTTTATCGATATCAAGAACTCGTCGAAGACGGTGGACTTGATGCGTTAATTGATAAAAGTCGTAGAGCGCCAAACTTAAAAAATAGAGTTGATGAAGCAACTGAACAAGC